>CAZXWR010000249.1:0-6225 GCA_964644325.1 uncultured bacterium | reverse complement strand
GAAGGTGCAGCATGGCGGCTTGGGTGAGGGCGCTGAGGGTTTTGTGGGTGGACTGTACGACGAGGTCGGCACCGCTGGCAAGGGCGGCGGCGGGGAGGTCTGGATGAAAGGCAAGGTGGGCCCCGTGGGCTTCATCGACGACGAGGGGCAGGTGGTGACGATGGGCAATTGCGGCGATCGCGGCAAGGTTGCCACAGCTGCCGTGGTAGGTCGGCGAAATCAGGAGGATGGCTTTGGTTTCAGGGTGCTGGGCGAGGGCTTGTTCGATACCGTTGGGGGTGAGGCAGTGGGCGAGTTCCCAGGTGGGGTCGTAGTCGGGCATGACAAAGACAGGCTGGGCACCGGACAATATTAAGCCTGCGATCGCCGACTGGTGGCAGTTGCGCGGCAGGATGAGTTTGTCCCCTGGGCCACAGGTGGCGAGGATGGCGGCGGTTACCCCAACAGTGGAACCGTTGACGAGAAACCAGGTGCGGTCGGCGCCAAAGAGTTCGGCGGCCAGGGTCTGGGCGGCGGCGATTGCTCCGGTTTCGGCAAATAGATTTAGCCCTGGTACATCCGGGAGGTCGGCTTGGTAGGGGGTACGGCCCAGTAAGGGCTGCATGATCTGGGGGATGGCTTGGCCGCGACGATGACCGGGGGTGCAAAATAAGTGGGGCGGTGTAGTCGTCCAGGCTTGCAGGGCCTGCACCAGTGGGGCGGTGTCACCGGACATAGTGCAAATAAGGCGATTGGGTCTATGACGACGGTCGGGCTGTATCAGGGTATGGACGTGATTGAAACTGCTGCATGAGCCAGTTGCCCACCGTAGAATGATTTGTCTGGCGACTCCGCTGCAAAGCTTCTACCAATACCGCCATGTTCAGGCCAGGCAAAAACTGCGATGCGTCAATGCGTTGCGAGCCATCGTGGTGCATCCTGTAGGCCGTCACTTGCGCCTGCTCTCCATCAACCACCCAATATTCCCGTACCCCTAGGGCCTCATAGAGCGATCGCTTGATGCCGAGGTCATCCAAAATGCTAGACTTTGCCACTTCGACCACTAGGTCAGGCGCTGGATAGCGATCGAGATCGACGATGCCCGTTTGTTTCGGGATCACAGTGGCATTGGAGCCAGCGTAACAGGCTAGGTCGGGCTGACACTCTCGCTGGCCTGTCTGCCGAAAACTACAGTTGTCCGACAGGGAAAGCGCGATGCCATCCAGCATACAAAACAGGCCCATGGCTAAGGCGAGTAGCGAGTGGTCGCGACTGTGTTCGAATCCAACAGGCTGCATCTCGAGTCTCAGGTGCCCGTGAAAATAATATCCCTTGGCTTTGGCAAAGACAGAGTCCTCCACCCATGCCAGATAGTCAGACCAGGTGGCCTGCATCCAGGTGTCAAGCTGTAGGTTAGGCTGCGTTGCGGTCATGGCAGCAAGGTGATAGGCGATACCTTAGTCTAGCCATTGTAGTCTAGCCATTGTCGGCAATAGGGCGATCGCCTTTCTTCCTCTTTCATCTCGTTTCAGGGTACTGAGACTCCAGAAGCTTTGTAGGCAGCCCACCCACCCAGCTCAGAAATATCGGGCCAGCGGTACTGCTCGACCAGCTCTTGGGGATAAAGCATCGCGATCGCCCGTTCTCCATCGGCTAAAACCACCTCAGCTGGGTACATGTGCGGGGGTTCCGTCGCGAGTAAATGGTCAAACTGGTCAGCCGTCAGCTGATAGACTTCACCGGGAATGCTGATGCCGCCCGAGGGGACTTCATAGATGGCTGGATGCCAGCCCTCGGCTGCGGCGTGGAGCCGATAGCGAGGAGCAGTATGGGTCGTTTTCAAGAACTTAGCAGACTGAAGATTGTGGTGATCCGGCTGACCCTTGAGGGCCGAGCCACAAATAAAGACGGTCTTTGTTTCCATGGCGGTAGGTGGCAAACTGTGCGAGATTTAACCAAGTATATGCACACTGTATACAATGTTAGTCGATCTTCGGTCTGAACCTAGCAGGAAAAGTCAGTAAATCTCGTCAAACTGAAGCGATTCGCAGGTTCATGGCGTTGGCGACCTCAGCTGTGATGGAGTCAAGGACAAGTGTGGCGATTGGACTGTTCAAGGAACGATTGGCTGAGTCTAGGGGGCTGGATTTTTGCGTAGGGGCAGGAACTCGACACCGGAAATGGTGTTCAAGATTTACAATTGAAAGCTGAGGACGGTGCGTGGCGTAAGGTCGGCTGTTGCTCAGTTGCGTGATTTTTGTGTTGTTCAAGGAGTTTTATGGTGTCTCGATCCTTGCGATCGCTGCCGCGCAGTCAGCCCCTACAGGAACAGGTCTATCAGTCGCTGCGACAAGCCATTTTGTCGGGTGAGCTGGCGTCGGGCGATCGCCTAGTGGAGACAAAGCTAGGCAAAAAACTTCAGGTTAGCCGCACCCCGATTCGTGAAGCGCTGCGGCTCTTGCAGCATGACAACTTGGTGTCAGTGGGAGAGGGGGGAGCCCTTTTCGTGACTAAACTCAGCCAGGATGACGCTGACCAGCTCTACGATTGCCGAATTGCTCTGGAGCAGCAAGTGGTCATCGGAGCCTGCCAGCGGGCGAGTAAAGAGCAGCTGGCGGATCTAGAAGCGATGGTTGAAAAAGCAGAAAAGCTGTCCCATAGCAGCCCCAGTAAGCTTACCCAGTTTCAAATGCTAGACCTGGACTATCAGTTCCACCGTTTATTGGCCCACTCCTCGGGTAATCTCTGGCTGGAGATGCTGTTGGATCAGGTTTTCGACAAGATGCAGCTGCTGCGGATTCAAACCCTCAACCAAGATCCTACGGTTCTGGAAATTCGCATTGAGCATCGGCAGGTTTATGAAGCTGTCGCAGCCAAGCAGGTTGACCAGGCTTTGCAGGCCATCAACAATCACTTGACGGCGAGTAAGCAAAGGGTGCAAAGTGCGTTGCACCAAATTCAGCAGCAGGTGGAGGCTGTGTCCCCCGGGCAGCGTTAAATTTAGTTTTTGTATTGAGAGGCACCGATAGCGGTTCCCTTAGCCCTGATGATGCAGGAACGGTAGTGTTTCTGACAGCGTCTGCTTTGTTCTGTACCGGATGATAAAACCGTGAGCGATTCAGCCACAGCGCAACGGGTTGACCCCATGTCTCCACGTATTATTGTTTACGGTCTTAATTCGATTGGCTACCGGATTTTTTCGCTGCTGCGTCATCAGCAGGCCACCGTTGTGGGTGTGAGTCACCGGCCATTGCCCCACGATCCGGAGGTGCTGGTCGGTGAGTTGCATGATGTGGAAACTCTGAAAAGGGCTGGAATTGAGACGGCCCAAATCCTGATTATTTCCCACGGGGATGACGCGGTTAACCTTGATATTTTGCTCCAGGCCCGCTTGCTAAACCCGCGCATTCGCATTATCAATCGCTTGTTTAATACCAGCCTGGGCACTCGTCTAGATCATACGCTGCCCGAACATACCACCATGAGTGTCGCCTCTTTATCGGCACCGATTTTTGCCTTTGCCGCCATGGGTGACCAGGCCATTGGTCAGCTCCAGCTTTTTGCGAAAATCTGGCCGATCTCAGAGGAATATATTGATGCGGATCATCCCTGGTGCGATCGCCCCTTAAGCTACCTCTGGGAGGATCGCTCTCGCATGCTGATCTATTACCTCACCTCCGATGCTGAAATTAGCCTGGTGGAGGCCATGAGTACAGATCGGCGTCTTCAGGCGGGGGATCGCCTGATCATTGGCACCCAGCCAAAGTTCCGACAGCGGCGGGTACTGTCCTGGTCTGACAAGCTCAACAAAGCCCTGGCTTGGCTCGCGAAATTTCAGCGGCATTTACGCTCGGGTCTACTGGTGACCTTGGCGCTATTTGCCATCATTATGCTGGCCACGCTGACCTACTTTAGCTTTAGCTGGGCCCAAACTTCCCTGGTCGATTCCCTTTATTTTTCTGTGGGTATGATTACGGGTGCCGGAGGCCAGGAAGATGTTGCCGAAAACTCGCCGATGGCCGTTAAGGTCTTCACTGCGGTGATGATGCTGGTGGGGGCGGGCGTTATCGGAATTTTCTATGCCCTCTTGAATGACCTCGTGTTAGGAACACGGCTGCGGCAATTTTGGGATGTGGCGCGCATTCCCAGTCGCTGCCACTACATTGTCTGTGGATTGGGAGGGGTGGGGGTTAAAATTGTGAACCAGCTCCTCACCCAGGGCCATGAGGTTGTGGTCATTGAGCGAGATGGCAACAATCGCTTTATTAGCACGGTGCGCTCCCAAAAAGTATCGGTTATTTTAGCCGATGCTAGCCTGCCCCAGACCCTGAAAATGGCCAATATCGACCAGGCCAGCGCCCTTTTGGCAGTCACCCATGATGATATGAGCAACTTAGAAATTGCCCTAACGGCCAAGGAGTTAAAGCCCAAAATGTCGGTTGTGGTAAGGAGCAACAACCCAGAACAGGCTAGCAGAATGGCTCAGGTGTTCGACTTTACGGAAGTGTTGAATCCCTTTGAAATTGCTGCGCCTAACTTTGCGGCGGCGGCCCTCGGGGGACGGGTTCTGGGTAGTGGAATTACGGGGGATATTTTGTGGATTGCCCTTTCCTTGCTCATTACCCCCGCTCACCCCTTCTGCGGACGTACCGTGGAAGCTATTGCGATTGAGGCGGATCTGGTGCCCCTTTACTTGGATGCTCAAGAGCATACCGTTCACGGCTGGGATTTATTGCGGGCAATCCTGCAGCCTGGAGATGTGCTGCATCTGACCATTCCAGCCAAAAATATCGATCGTCTCTGGCAGGCTAAAAACATAGCTTCAGTGACTGATGCTGAGCGCTTTGCTGAGCGGCAATAGCTCGATGCTCAACGCAAAAAGAATTGCAGCGAGTTTCGGAAATTCCTGCCAATCTCCGGCAAACTTACCTGCTCACCCATACCACTCAGCTAATCGGGATGAGAGGATTTGAACCTCCGGCCCCTTCGTCCCGAACGAAGGGATATGAATGGCTGCGGCTGCTAACCACAAAGGCTTTTAGGCATTCTCAATAAATGAACGGGGTAAGAACCGGGGTTATTCCTCTCTAAACAGATGGTCAAGGATGCGCCTGTTCTCGGTTTGCAGTCCTCTAACTTCTTGCTGCATTTCTTGGATATCAGCCCGCATTTCGAGCATGTCTCTGCGGTACTCCGCAAACTCCTGCATCATCCTAAGCTGAGTTTGAGATAGTTCAGAAATTGCTGTGCTGTTGGCATCCACGGTGCCTGTCAGTCTTTCCACAGTGTTGGCTAGTCTGTCCAGGCGCTCATCTGTCCACCGCTCAGTCATGATTCAACATCTCCCAACAGCTCGCGCTGGGCTGCTTCGGTGATGACCCGCCGAAGCCATGCTGACCTGTTGGGCAGTTTCCTTACAGCAGCGTCAATTGACTCAGTAAGCCTGAGCTGAATGTTTTTCTTAGCCATTGGCTCAGTCGTGTTATCGCTACGCTTGAACTGACGAGCCTTAAACTCCGGTGTAATTACAGGGTTAGGGTTTCCTTTGGGCATCGCTCCAATTTACTCATCATATAAAGTATATCCCTGTGTTAACCCATTCCCAAAAGCGATGCCTAAAGCAAAACCCCGAACACTCAATGGAGTGACCGGGGTATTTTGTGGTCAATTCTATGGCTCGTGGCTCAGCTGTTCAACCTCTAGGTTTTGATGTGGGTTCTACCCTCGTCTGGTCTAGCAACCCAGCGACAGTGGCAGCATTGAGCGACTTTGCCCGCTCTCGCCAGTAGTCGCCCATTTGGAATGCTAGGTCTAGAATCTCCTGGGCTGGCAGCTCTCGCCAGTCATCAATCTCGTGAATCTCGCAGTAGCGATCGGTCAGCTTAGGGTCGCTGAAGTTGAGGCGGACGCGGGTTATAGGTGTGGAAAACATAAATCATCTCCTATTTTTTTTGGATCAAAGTGCTTGGAATAGTCGTGAAATTGCGATCAGAATGTCAACATTTGACAGCCAGTAGGAAGGGCTGGCAAATGCCACACTGCCCACACTGCTGGGCATACGCGGCAATTCGGTCTGTCCAGACATCAACCAAGGTGCCAAATATTTTTTGGATAAAATTGCCGCTGTTTTGGTGTCACGAGTTCAATCCTCCACCGTGCCAGACAGCGCCCACAATGTGGCTAGCTCATCATTAGGGCACCTCGAAAAATAGATTTGCTTAATGAATCAGGTTGACATGAACGCTA
>CAZXWR010000248.1:0-6246 GCA_964644325.1 uncultured bacterium | reverse complement strand
CCTAAAGTCCAAGCTATAGCTCGTGGGCTATCAGCACTTTTTGAGAAATTGCGATTGATGCCTCTGTCGTAACGGTGTTTGGGGCAACCCAAGACCCGCGCAAAAAGTTCGTGCAAACATTACGCGATCGCGCTGAATTTTGCGCCCCAATTCTCCCACTGCCCTAGAACAAAGCCATCAGACCCCTAGTCCCTGTGCCCAGCGCCGAAAAGCCTTCAGTATTTGGCTACGCCCCACTGCTTGGCTGCGGGCTAAATAATCAGAAATGATTTCGCTCAGCGGTAGTTCAGGAAAGTAGAGACTCTCGGTTGCACTAACATACTGCCCCCCCTCCAATCTATTGATGCGGACTTGTCCCGCATCTAACTGCCAGAGTTCAGGTACACCCAATGATTGATACACAGTCAACCCAGTCTTGGACGTTACATCCACCTCAATGGCTAAATCGGGGGGTGGATCCACTGCTAAATCGACGCGGCGTTTGCCTATCATTTGAGCTGCATTACTGATGTAGAAACACTGATCCGGTTCAATGCCCTTTTCCATATCCTGACGCTTAAAGGTTGTCGAACCAAAACACTCATTCTGAATATCGAGTTCTTCGAGGAGAATTTTGACCATGTCGCCGATTAATTCTTTGTCAACTTCGTGTTCTGGCGATGGTATACGGATTTCTAAAGTGCCACTGTTGTAGGCAATACGGGTAGAGCGCTGCTGCCCCAGCTCGTCTAGGATCGCTTCAAATTCAGGCCAGTTTACCTGCTGCAATTGAATACGCTGCCCTGGCTGAACAACAATTTGTCGGAGTTTGAGGGTGACCATCAAGTTTACAGAATAGTCAGATAGGTTTGGGTGGGACTGATGGGGAGTTTGCGTAAGGTTTGGTTTTGCAAGTCTAGCTCAATGCCCAGTGCTTCTAGGGGAATACCCCCCAATAGAGGGCTCTGGCTACCCGGCAGCTCCAAGCACTCAAACGTACCTTCCCGACCCAGCAGCGAAATTTTGGCATCCTGAAAAATCCGTGCTTGACTAATGCCCGTGGCCGTTTCTACATCAACCGTTCTTAAAATATCTAACCCCAGCGCTTCAATAACGTCAGCGGGTAGACACAGGGTGGTGGCCCCTGTATCCACCAGTACATGGGTCAGCGTTATCGACCGGATTTCTTCTGACGCGATCGCACCGCGTTTAGCCAATATTTCATCTGCCCGGTTGGTAATGGTCAATGTTGCAATAATCTTACCCATTGTTTCTTGCGTGCTGTTCGGCATAGCCTGGTCTCCGCTACTCTCCCTCTAGTATCGCTGATTGCTACAGGGCGATCGCCCGACACGCTACCCCCCTAATCTGCTGAGGAAAATTGATGAAAAATTCAACCTTAATCATTACCGTCGGCACCCGTCAGATTGGCTGGCAGTGCCCCGATGGCATGGTGCGATCGCTGGGAGCGGATGGCGGAGCGTCAATTCCGCCCCACATCAACGAGCTTTACGCACTCGTGTTAGAGCAAGAGCGCGGGTGTCACCCGGATGACCAAAAATGGAGCGTTCGGCACTTGGGAGAGCAGCTTTATGTCCGCTGTGAGCTACATCAAAGTTTTAAAAACGTTGAGCTTTTGCTAGACGATCATTTAATCGATAAGGCTGTGCAGCATGGCTTAACCCGCGTCGTTTTGTGGGGTACCTCTCAACCTGATCATATCCCCTGGAAATTTCGTCGGTTGGATACGCTTTGGTCGGCTCAGTTGATGGCCGGAAAGTTGCAAGAGCTTTACCCTGATTTACAGGTTGATGTTTGGTGTCCAGTTGTCGCAGCGAATAACACCATTGAACTCTGCAAAACTGTTGAAGAATTTATTGTACGGTCTGTCTTCAACTCCGTTTCTGATGCAGAACGCACTGCCTTTACCCTCCTGATCGAAAACAAAGGTTCGGTGCCCGCGATCGCCAGTGCCTTAGAAATGTGCGCGGTGGCCCTGAGCCGTCAATGTCAGGTGAAGTTACTTATCCCCGATGAACCAGACCCACTGTTTAGACCTATACAAGATGGGTTTCTCAGCGCTCAGGTTTCCCAAAATGCCACGTATATCCCAATCGGTCGCTATTTTTGGCCTCTGGAAAAACCGAAAATTATCTCGGCTTGGCAACGCGGAGATTTTGGCGAGGCACGGTTGTGGCTAGCGGCACACTGCGATCGCTATAAAGCGCTACATGATTTAGCCGGATATTTACAGCTTGCCAGCAACTGGGAAATTGAGAAGGCTATTACACAAATTAAATCTCAGTGGTTTGTCAGAAGAGATGTCAGAAAAAAGGCGTCTCCTGAAACTCAAGAGGCTTGGAAAAATTTATCCGAGCCACTAATCAAGGAAAATAAAACTACCGCCATCAGATTTACTTGGGCGTGGGAACGAATCTTTCTGTATGAAATAGCAATCATTCAGCATGAATATACCGCGGCCTTTCTCCGATTTGCCTTGATTTTAGAAACTATACTGTCAATACAGTATACGGCTGAAGATTGGTTGGCTAAAGGATATCTATCTCCTCCAGAGGGCAAGTCACCAGAAGAATATAAGCCAACTTTGGGTGGATTTATAATCGGCTGGTGTAATAAATATGGATATACTAAAAATAATTACTGGTCGCAGTTATTGAGTAAAATTTGTGAGCTGCGCAATCAAATTATCCACTATGGAACTCCAGTCACAGCAGATGCAATAATTGCTGTACTCCAACAAAAAGATGCATCTCCAAATCAAGCCTCGTTATCTGAGCCTGAGGAAATTTGTTTCTTGATGCAGCAAGTGCTTAAAAAGGTGGCGCACCCGGTCTCCAAACCACCGCAAGATATTTTGCTGCGATCGCTCTATAAATGGGGATTACAGCAACTCAAGGCTGAATCCTAGCGACGGCTGCGATGTGTTCAGAAATTAGCGAGTATTGAGCCAGTTCTGTAGGTCTGAGGGTTGCTCAAAGTCGAGGAGGGCTTCGCCTAGGGTTTCCAGTTGGGGCAGTGGCAAAGCTTGGATCTGCGATCGCACTTCAGGAGTAACTGTGCCAAATCGTCGAGACAGTAGCCGCAAAATAAGGAGCGCCTCTCCTTCTTGTCTGCCCTCTTGCCTGCCTTCTTGTCTACCCTCTTGTAGAGCCTCCTGGTACACTTTGGTCTGTTTAAGTTCACTGAGTCCAAACATTCGCTCAATCTCCTCTCGTCTTAACTGAGGGAACTTGTAAATCATGATGGTTTCTATCAGTTCTATTATCGCTGTTCTTTTGGCGTCTGTCTGTTGCTGACTGCGAGACTTGGCCATCAGCGTTTTGGCTTGACTGACTGACCGAGCTGGGTCGGCTAAAATGAGCTGCATTAACCCAATACCTAGGGTATCGCTTGCTTCTAATTCGCTAAGGTAAACCCGATGCACTTGGTCACTGCTGAGCTGGGCTCGATGCAGGTGAGTTTGGTCTGGCTCTATCTTCCGCTGTGGAAATAAAACAACGGCTTGCCAATCGTAGGTCTGAGGGTACTGGTCTAGGTACAGGGCAATCTCAGCGAAGAAGCGATGGTAAAAGTGGGGATCTTTTTGAAACTGGGCTTCGATAAACCAGACGGTTGGGTCTGGGGCATCCGGCTTGGGTAGCAAAATGCCATCAATGCGGAAGGCAAGCTGTTTTATTTCGACGGAACGAAATTCGTAGTTGTCTGCTAATTCGGGGGGCTGGCCCAGCAGCTCAAATAGGATGCTGGGGTCGGTCTGAAAGATACGGTAGAAGATTGAGTCTGTTTTCAAGGTCAAGCACTGCCGGAAAGCTGAAGTTGATCTTACTGGGTATCGTACTGACTGAATATCGCTGGTTTCGATGGGCGATCGCTAGGTAAGGCTAAGCCGTTAACAAAAGGGTGTTTTTTCCCTGGCGGAAGGGTGCATCCTAAGTTCAATCTTTTGCTGAGGTTGAATGACGATGTATCTTTCGTTTCGGGCGAGTCAGGTGCGCAATTTTTCAGTTGCTTTTGTAAATGGCACCATCACGCTGGTTATTTTACTGATAGCGCCGCTGGGGCTGGCAGCGGTGATCATGAATACGGTGTTGGTGACGGTGGCGACTTACCTAACGGCACTGGGTGCAGATTGGGTGGTGCGCTATTTGCAGCCGAATGCGGTGCGGGCTGAAATGAGTAGTAGCGCTTCTCGGTCGGCGAAGTTACGCCGCCGGGTGGCTGAGTCGGATCTGTCGCAGTACGATTAGAGGGCAACAGGTGCGATCGCTTTATGTGTCGCAGCAGGGTTGCTATCTATCGCTGAAGCAGGAATCGGTTATCATCCAGCGCCAGAAGGAGGTAATCGCAACCGTTCAGCTACCGTTGACAGACCAAATTTTGATTTTTGGACAGTCACAGGTCACAACCCAGCTGATTCGTTCTTGTTTACGCCGTGATATTCCAATTGGCTATTTATCGCGGATGGGCTACTGCTATGGTCGCCTGATGCCGCTTGAGCGCGGCTATCGGCAGTTGGTGCGCTATCAACAACAGTTGCTGGTGGCAGAGCGTTTGTTGATAGCGCGGCAGTTTGTATGGGCGAAGCTCAAAAACTGTCGGGTGTTGCTAATGCGGCAGCGCCGTCGCCAAGATTCTACGCGCATTGCTGAGGCGGTGCAAATGCTGGATCATCTGGCAGAACAAGTGCTGAAGGCAGATTCCACAGAACGTTTGATGGGCCTGGAGGGGGCGGGGGCTGCACAATATTTTCTGGCGTTTGGCGATTGCATTAGTTCAGATAGCTTTGTGTTTATGGCTCGCAGCCGTCGTCCACCGGGGAATCCAGTAAATGCAATGCTCAGTTTTGGCTATCAGGTGCTCTGGAATCATCTGCTCAGTTTAATTGAGCTGCAAGGGCTAGACCCCTACTATGCTTGTCTGCACCAGGGTTCAGAACGACATGCGGCACTAGCTTCTGATTTGCTAGAGGAGTTCCGCGCGCCAATTGTGGACTCGCTGACGCTTTATCTGGTCAATCGACGGGTAGTCAATGCGGATGAAGATTTTGTTTTTAAGGATGGAGGATGCTTTCTAAATGATGCGGGTCGTAAAAAGTTTTTGCGGGCGTTTCTACAGCGGATGGAGGAATCTGTCCAAAATAAATATGGAGAATCAATGCCGCGCTGGGATTGCTTGACGCAACAGGTGAAGCAGTTTAAGAAATGTGTCTATGACCCAACTACTCGTTATGATCCATTTCTGATTCGCTAGGTTTTTATGCTGCTCTATGTTGTCACTTATGATATTGTTTGCGATCGCCGTCGTAAAAAGGTAGCAGATTTATTGGAGGGATATGGTAAACGAGTGCAATATAGCGTATTTGAATGTGTGCTATCTTCTGCTAAATTTAAGGAGTTGCAGAAACGTTTAAAGCCAAGAATAAATTTGGAAGAAGACAGTGTTCGTTTTTATCCTATTTCAGGACATACTATGGGACAGGTTGACGCTTGGGGTGGTGTACAAATTACGCAAGCTTCTGGCTCAACGGTAGTTTGATTCTGTTACTTTGGCTCTTTTGCGAGGGATAACTGCTCTCTCTGTGATAACCTCTTTGTGAAATAACCCTCGATGCAATGTCTAGTAGTCACTCCGGCCATTTTTATAGATGGAATGAACAAGGTAAATGTACTTTACACGCCATCCCTCGATTACGCAGCCTGGACACCCTGTGAAATATAGGGTTTAATAAGGTAGGGTCTCTTTTAATAGGGGCAATTAATTGAATGGAAACATTATTTTCGTCTGTTTTAAACACTCAAGCTTAACAACGAAAAAGTCTCTTTTAATAGGGGCAATTAATTGAATGGAAACCTTCATGTATTTTGAACGAAGGTATTTTTCTCTTAAGTCTCTTTTAATAGGGGCAATTAATTGAATGGAAACTAAAAGGGGCCATACCCTGACATAAAGTTTAACTATAGTCTCTTTTAATGTAACTGTCCCTGGCATCTGACGAAGATTGGTTGTTTCAGCCATTTCAGGTCTAAAGACCGCTCAAAGTAGAAGCTGAAACCCTATTAAACTCGTTGAACACTAAGCTCAATATGAGTTCCAGGGACGGTTACCTTTTAATAGGGGCAATTAATTGAATGGAAACATCCTCCGTAAAGTTAGTCCAAGCGTCGAATGAGTGCTGTTGTCTCTTTTAATAGGGGCAATTAAGTAGCTAGGCGGAATTAAATGTAAAACGCTCTAGGTCATAATCAC
>CAZXWR010000247.1:0-6247 GCA_964644325.1 uncultured bacterium | reverse complement strand
GCAGTTCTGGCAAAATAAGCTGCTCTAGCCCCAGTTTTACGGCTGGGGTGGAGCCCGGTAGACAAAAAATCAACAGGTTCTGCAAGGTACCCGCTACAGCTCGGGAGGCGATCGCCCTTGAGCCGATTTCCTGAAAGCTCAAGGCTCGAAATAGCTCACCAAACCCGGGCAGTTCCTTCTCCAGCAGGGGCACAACGGCTTCATAGGTGGTATCGCGACGAGAAATCCCGGTGCCCCCGTTCACGATCACAGCATCCACCAGCGGTTGCAGTGCCAATAGCTGGGGCTGAATCAAGGCAGGCTCGTCGGGCACTATCCGATACTGGACGACCTGATGTCCGGCATCCATCAACAATTGCTGAGTCAAAGCCCCACTGCGGTCTGTCTCAGGCGATCGCGTATCGCTAACCGTGAGTACCCCGCAACGAATCGGCCTCTGATGGACATCTGGGTGGGGTGGAGGTTCGGACATCTCTCAGTAACATCCACAGCGACAGGGTTGACAGAACGGAGGACAGGCGGGACAAAATCGCGCCCCAGCTGTTGGAGCTGGCGCGATCAACCCCAGGAACCAGCCTGCACAACTGACCTACCAAGGGGTTGAACGAGGTGCGGGGCAAGGGGGTGCGCTAGGCATCAAAACGATCCCAGCTATCGGTGACAGAGCTCAAGATCGATTCAGGCCCATCCCGTGGCTTTCGGCGTAGCGATTCATAAATCGGATGAAACGCTCCCATTCATCAGCCGTCCGCATGTTGTAAACCACTTCAACGCGCTTGGCCTGACCGTTGATGAATTTGGCATTCACTTCCCGACTCACCAGTTCGCCTTCTTCATCAATCATGTACATGCCCAAAATTTCTAAGGAGTTTTCCTTCAGGACATCAGGTTCATCAAAGTTCAAAAAAGCTCGGCCACTGGTGCCGTCCTTCGCTCGCGTGAGGCGCACATCTGGCACCACAGACTCATTGATGCCACGGATAAACTGAATCTCTGCCATATATCCCCTTCGCCCCGACTTGGCTAAACCACGTTAGTCCCTATCCTCACATGAAGCTGACCTCGATACAAATGCAATCTGAGCAGTCGCAGATCTGCTGTCTGATCCCCAGGCTCACGGCTCTTCTCGTGACGCCTGAAGGTGCCTCCCGTGGCCATCTATAGGTTCTATGGGGAACGCCACAGGGGATTGATTGAGCCGCGCACTTGGCCCAAATGATATGGTGGGCTGTGCAATCCTCAAGTGCGATCTTCGCCTGCGATCGCCTCTACACCCGAACCCTGCACCATGCGACAGCTATATTTTCTGCTTCCTGGGACGAGTCAACAGTTTGCCTGTGGGGGACTGTGGGCTGAACTCAAGATCTTGGACTTAGCCCAGCAAATTTGTGAGGCTCAAGTGGTTACCTACCGCAAGCGGGAACCCAATACGCTGTTTCTGCCAGATATTTTGCAGCAGCCCCAAAGCCTAAAGGACAGTATCTTTGTGCTGAGCTGGGGGTTTGATGTGCCCAAACTCGCCGCCCAGTTAAAACAGCAGCATCTGATCTACCACGCCCATAGCACGGGCTATGGCTTTAACCTGCCCAGTCAGGTTCCAATCATCACCGTCAGTCGCAACAGTCTGGGCTACTGGGGACAACGGTCGCCGCATTCGCTGCTGTATTACCTCCCGAACCAAATTGGCGATGAGTTTTACAACCAACAGCGTCCCCGCGACCTTGATGTTCTAGTCCATGCTCGAAAATCCTCCCGCTATCTCATGCAGGAACTGGTGCCTGCCCTCCAGGAGCAGTGCCGGGTTGAGGTGGTCAGTCACTTCGTCAAAGACCTGGCCACGTTGTTTAACCGCACGCAGATTTACCTGTACGACTCAGCGGAATACTGGGCCATTGAAAACGTCAGTGAAGGGTTCGGCCTCCAGCCCATGGAAGCGATCGCCTGTGGCTGTCAGGTGTTTTCCAGTCTTAACGGTGGCCTGTCTGACTACCTAGATCCCGGATTCAACTGTCAAAAAATTGCGGGCCACTCCCTCAGTTTTGACGTTGAGCGGATATTACGACAGCTCCAAACGCCCCAGCCCCTGGGCGACGCAGTCATCGTGGCGGATTATCGTCGCGACGCGGTTCTCAAGCGTCTGGCCATCATTCTGGCTGACATCAATCTATTTTTTGATCACCTTGACCACCAGACGCCCGCGCCTATCCCACCGCTCACCCCCTGGCGACTGAAACGGCTGCGTCTGGCAACCTTCTGGCGAAAGCTCCAGAAAAAACTGCGGCTATCCTGAAGGTAAACCTACCGCAGTTTACCGAAAGCGTATTCCTGGTTTTGAGGCAGTGGGTCACAGGTTGGGGATCATTGCCCAGTGCAGACTCCCATCCCAACGTGCACAATACGCCCAGAGCGGAATCTGGGCATGGGCTTCTGCATTTGGTGGTAAATTAGGGCTGTGTGCTTGATGGCACAGGTAGCAGTAGCGCTGAGGAGAGCGTATGTCTGAGCAGCCCACGACACCCCCTTCAGAACCCCAGTCTGATGGTGCAGCGACTCCTGAAGCCGAGACTCAAACCCCTGACGCCTCTGACCAGGATGCAGTGACGACCGGAGCGACACCCAGTGAATCCATGCCCTCGGCGGCTGATAGCAGCGACCAGGAGACCGAGCCAGAGGTTGCCACTCCTGTAGAAGCAACCGTTGTGTCAGGAGCGACAGGCCGCTCTGCTGGCTCTACAGTCACCCCAGCGACACCAGACTGGCAAGCGAAAGGTCAGGCATTGCTCAAGGTGCTGCAAGGCTATTGGGCAACGGCAAAGCCTATCCTTCAAGAAAAATCTGTGGTCGCTTTACTGGCCGCCAACCGCTTCACCAACCATTTCGCAGAGCAGGTTTGGCCGCCACTGTCAGAGAAGGCGATCGCCGCTGTACCTGCTGGGGTCAAAGCCAAAGTAGAGACCCAAAAAAACAAGCTTCAGCCCACGCTAAACAAACTCCGGCCCATTTGGGTGAAGGTCATCGTACCTTTTTGGCAAAACGTTGTGCAGCCACTCTGGCAGAAAGGTCTGGCCTGGGTACGGGGCCGCTTGCCTGAAAACCTCGCCCGAGAGTTTACTGACCGCTTTATGACGGTGGCAGCGATTACCGTATTTGCCGTCGTTTACTGGTTCTTTTCGTCCCTCACCGCAGGGCCACCCGTGCAGGCTAAACAGCCCACACCCCAGCCCAAGCCGACCCCCGTGGTGCAGCGGCCCGCACCCCAACCCCCAGGCAGAGGGGTGAATCAGCCCCTGGCTAAGCCTGCTCCTGGGCTAGGTACCCCCAAACCCAGTCCAGTTGCTGCGCCCAAGGTCACGACTGCGCCTCCCGTGGCCAAGCCTGTTGCGAAACCTGCGCCACAGCCAGCCCTTGACCCCGTTGAAGTTCAAGCTGAGCTAGAAGCGGCGGCGGTCGGCATTGCCCCAGATCTCATTGACACCGTACAGGCCCCACTGGCACTCACGAAACTCCAGGTTAAACTCCAGCCCACCTGGTACGACCTATCGCCCACCCAGCAAGATAGCCTGGGCCAAAAGCTCTGGGCGCGTGCCCAGGCGCGTAATTTTGGCCGCCTGGAACTTCAGGATGAGGCTGGGGAACTCGTCGCTCGCAGTCCAGTCGTGGGCGATAGTATTGTGGTTCTCAAACGACAGGCGATCGCCCCAAATCTCTGAACACTTGGGCACAAGCAGGGCACCCATTACATTCTTTAATGCCTGGGGTTTCAAGAAATCATGGCCTGTGCGTTGTTGAAACCTTAATATTTTGTTACAAAGAAGGTGAGTCACTCCAAAGGAAGAACTTCATGTTTGGCGGTCTTACCGGCTCCCAGGGGTCAACTCAGACTGACTTCGGTGAAAAGCTGCTGAATACAGTGGCCAGCCAGTCGATCCGTCGGCTGTTTTCCCAAAGTGATTTTGTCGAAGTACTCATTCGCTGTTTTCCCTCGAGCAAGCTGCTCCAGGGCAGTATCGACAGCTTAAAAATGCAGGGGCGCGGGTTAGTGATCCGGCGTCAGTTTCAGGTTGAGAATATGTCCTTTGAAACCGACGCCATTGCCCTAGACTTTGGTTCGGTGCTTAAAGGCCAGCTGCGTCTGAAGCAGCCCACTCAGGCGATCGCCCAAGTCACCCTCTCTGAGGAAGGCATTAACGAAGCCTTCAAGGCCGATTTGGTTCGTAAACGGCTTCAGGACGTGGAATTACCGGAGGGCTCTGCTGTCTCTGGAACCGCTAGTTTTTCAGAGATTGAAATCAAGTTACGCCCTGCCAATCACGTCCAAATCCAGGCCAAGGTGCAGATTCCTGATCAAGCGCCTGTCCCGATTGCTGTCGACACCGTTCTAGCTGTCGAGCGTCGCCGTCGGATTTTGTTTTCCAGTCCCCAGTTTCTGGCCGATCTCATTCCCGATGATTTACAGGCCGTTTCAGCGCAGATGACTCAGATTTTTGTGGAGTTACTGGACAACATGATTGTCCTCGACCGCTTTGATTTAGATGGTGTTGACCTGAAGGTCAATCGCGTCGAGACTCAGCAAGAACAGCTATTAATTACGGGCTATGCCCAGATCAATCACTTTCCGGGCATGAAACCTTAGGGTCGGTTCCTCATACTGGTGCGAAACCGTAAATAACCCAAATCTGTCGCGTAGAGACGAACAACAAGTCATAGAATGACTATGGAACCTGTAGTCATTACTTGCCGTTGTTATCGCCATGTTCAGATTTCGTGCATTTTTCTCGGTCATCCTCGCCCTTGTTGCGTTCGTCTTGGTGAGCTGTGGCGGGCCTAAGGCCGTGGCACCCCCACCCACCTATAGCGAAACGCAGCTCCAGCAAATTCAGCAGTATCTGCCTGAGATTCAGGGTGCCTACGATCGGCTAGATGCCTTAAATGATGCGATCCTGGAGGGCAATTGGCAGGAGATCCGCTCGACCATTCGCGGGCCGTTTGGTTCAATGCTGCAAGACCTCAACTATGTCACCCTCCACTTATTGCCCAGCGACCAAACAACTGCGCGCAGCCTATCACGGAAATTATTCCAAGATTTCCAAGCCATTGACCTAGCCGCATCTGAGAAGAACATTGATTCTGCTGAAAGCAGTTTTAATGCTGCAGTGCGCGACCTGGATCAGTTCCTGGCAAACCTCCCCGAAATGCCCAGCGCTGAGGAAATCGTTGAAGAGGTGATGCCCACTGACGTTGAACTAGACTCAGCGGCCTAAGGAACGAGTCTTCCTAGGGTGGGCTTTGATGCTCACCTTTGACGAGCCGTAGGCGGGTGCTGTTGAACAGCATCCGCTTTTTAGACTGTAGACTTTAGCCGATATAGTCCTGTCCTGCATTCCTATGACGAAGTCGCTCAAGATTGGCGTGATTGGCAGTGGTGTCGTAGGCAGCGCGATCGCCTATGCCCTGAGCCAGCAATCGGAATGGTCAGTCACTGTCGTCGATCAGCGCGACCCATGGGAGTGGCAGGCAACGGGCGCTGCGTTAGGCGTCCTGATGGCGACCCTCAGTTCTAAGCTCAAGGGACGTCATGTTCACCTGCGCCTGGAAAGCCTGGGGCTCTATGAAACTTGGATTCCAGCGCTAGAAACCCTGACGCAGTCCACCATTCCCTATAACCGGAACGGCGTCCTACATCTGTGTTTTACCGAGACTGAACTCGCGCGATGGCAGAAAACAATCGCGGTACGCCATCGTCAGGGCTTTCAGCTGGAAGCGCTCTCGCGAGAAGTCCTCTGCCAAAAATATCCAGACCTAACCTCAGCCGCTGCCTTGCCAGAGCAAACCCCAGTCCTGGGCGCCATTTACGCCCCGCAAGATCGGCAGGTGAATCCGGTGTCCCTCACCCAAGCCCTAATTCACGGCGCTCAGATTCACGGCGCCGCGTTTCAGTTTGGAGTTGCTGCACAGGGCTTTCAGGCCGTGGGAGATGACTTACAGCAACGCATTACCCACCTGCAAGTCCAGGATAAGGCCACAGGCCGAGCCAGAGAGCTGTCTGTAGACTACCTGGTGATTGCCGCCGGGTTGGGGTCTACGCCCCTCACACAGCAGTTACAGCAATCGGTTGCAATTCGGCCAGTCCTGGGACAGGCTCTGCGTCTGCGCTGCCCGCAGCCCTTACCCAGGCACTGGCCCGTTGTAAACGGTCAAGATGTCCACCTGGTGCCGCTCAACACCCATGAGCTGTGGGTTGGCGCAA
>CAZXWR010000246.1:0-6257 GCA_964644325.1 uncultured bacterium | reverse complement strand
TCCTATCAGAGAACGCTGGATCGCGATCGCCCCAATGGCATCGGGGGTGCGAGGTCAGGATGGCTCTCCTTGTCGAGGAATTTTGCGGTCAAGCCCTGCTCGGGAGTTGCGCCCCGTAAATAGCGCCGCCATAGTCCCTCGAAAGGGTGTAATTTGTGAACAGAGGTTTTGAGACCCCAAGAGGCCGAGATCTCAGGAAACTGCCCCTTGCCCGCGTAGATTCTTGCCCGCGTAGATTACTGTGCACCTGAAACAGGTCATTCTCACCTATAAGGCGGGTGATCCCCTAAGCCGTCGCTTTGCCGAAAAATGCGCGCGACAGCTGGAGGCACTCGATTGTCACGTTCTCTTGGGTCCGAGTGGGCCGAAGGATAATCCCTTTCCGGTTTTTCTCGCATCAGCGACCCAGCCCATCGATTTAGCGATTGTCTTAGGGGGAGATGGCACAGCCTTAGCCGCGGCCCGCCATTTGGCTCCCGCGCAGATTCCGCTACTGGCGGTGAATGCCGGAGGGCATCTGGGTTTTTTGACGGAACCCATTGAGGTATTCCAAGATACCGAGCAGGTGTGGCAACGGCTACAGGGCGATCGCTATGCCGTGCAGCGCCGCATGATGCTGCAAGCCGTGGTGGTCGATCAGGTGGATTTGCAGGGCAGGTCTGAAAGGGCAATCGACCCTGAGCCGGAGCAAGAAGAACCCTTCCTGGCTCTCAACGAAATATGCATTAAGCCCGCCTCCTCCAACCGGATGATCACGTCGATTTTAGAGCTGGAAATTGACGGCGAGGTGGTCGATCAGTACCAGGGGGATGGCTTGCTGGTCGGAACGCCCACGGGATCAACCTGCTATACCTTGGCAGCCAATGGCCCCATTATTCACCCTGGGATGGCCTCCATCACGGTTACGCCCATTTGCCCCCTCAGTCTCTCGAGTCGGCCTATTGTGTTGCCCTCGGGCTCGGTGGTGAGCATCTGGCCCCTAGAAGACCGCGACCTGAGTACCAAGCTGTGGATGGATGGGGTATTGGCGACCTCCATCTGGCCAGGGCAACGGGTTGAGGTGCGCATGGCCGACTGTCAGGCGCAGTTTATTTTGCTCCGCGAAAATTATTCCTACTACCGTACCCTCCGCGAGAAGCTTTTGTGGGCGGGGGCGCGCATCCAATACAGTAATAATCATCGGAATTAACGGACTGTGGCCCGGTCATCGACTGCCTGCTCAGGAACGCCTGCTGCCTTGTTCGTCGGGGACCGACCCTTGCTAAAGTCCAGCTGATCCCCGTGCCAATCGACCCGGATGGTGTCCCCTTCGCCGAAGGTCAAATCCAGAAGTTTGGTGGCAATGGGGTTCTCAATTTCACGCTGGATGGCGCGTTTCAGGGGGCGGGCACCATACACGGGGTCATAGCCAGCATCCACCAGATGATCTAGCGCTGCATCAGTGAGCTGGAGGTGAATTTTTTGATCCGATAACAGGCGCTCCACGCGCTGGAGCTGGATCGTGACAATTTGCCGCAGATCTTGACGGCGCAGGGCATGGAACAAAATGACGTCATCCACCCGGTTTAAGAACTCAGGACGAAACTGCGATCGCAGCGCTGCAATCACGCGGGTCTGCATTTCGTCATAGCGATCATCGTCGCCCGCCAGATCCAGAATATGGTCGCTGCCAATATTGCTGGTCATCACGATGATCGTGTTGCAGAAATCTACGGTTCGGCCTTGGGAGTCAGTAATGCGCCCATCATCCAGCACCTGCAACAGAATATTGAAGATGTCGGGGTGGGCTTTTTCGACCTCGTCCAGCAGCACCACTGAATAGGGACGGCGCCGAATCACCTCCGAGAGTTGCCCGCCCTCCTCGTAGCCCACATAGCCTGGGGGTGCCCCCACCAAACGGGACATGGAATTTTTCTCCATGTACTCAGACATATCAATCCGGACAATGGCATCGTCCGTATCAAAGAGCAGCTCTGCCAAAGCCCGCGCCAGCTCCGTTTTACCCACGCCCGTCGGCCCCAAAAATAAAAAGGAACCAATGGGGCGACCTGGGTCTTTCATGCCCGCCCTGGCGCGACGAATGGCGGCGGCCACCGAGGCAACGGGCTCCTCTTGGCCAATGACGCGCTGATGTAGGTAGGACTCAAGCTGCAACAGCTTATGACGTTCGGTTTCTAATAGACGGTTGACCGGGATACCCGTCCATTTGGCGACGACTTCCGCAATATCGGCATCTGTCACCTCGTCCCGCAGCAGGCTAGAGCCCTGCTCCTGTAGCTCCAGCAGAGCCGCTTCTTGTTCTTCTAGCTCCCGCTGCAAGGTCTCCATGCGCCCGTATTTGAGCTGGGCGGCTTTGTTCAGGTTATACTCCCGCTCGGCCTGTTCAATCTGTACCCGCAAGCCATCTTCTTCTTCCTTGAGCTGGTTAATGGAGTCCAGCACCTGCTTTTCACCCTGCCACTGGGCTTCGAGCTCTGCTTTTTTGGGCTCTAGCGCCTGGATCTCTTGCAGCACACCGTTGAGACGGTCGAGGGATGACTGAAAGAGTGCACCCGTGCGACCCCGAGGGGCTTCCTGTTCTAGGGAGAGCTTTTCCATCTCCAGCTGCATGAGGCGACGCTCAATGTCCTCCAGCTCCGTTGGCTTGGAGGTGATCTCCATCTTGAGCTTGGCGGCGGCTTCGTCCACTAGATCAATGGCCTTGTCCGGCAAGAAGCGGTCGGCAATGTAGCGATCCGACAGCATGGCGGCAGCGACGAGGGCTGAGTCGGTTATTTTGACGTTGTGGTGAATTTCGTAGCGATCCTTGAGCCCCCGCAAAATCGAAATCGTGTCCTCTACGCTGGGCTGGGGCACCAGAACCTGCTGGAAGCGGCGCTCTAGGGCGGCGTCTTTTTCAATGTGCTTACGGTACTCGTCTAGGGTGGTCGCCCCAATACAGCGGAGTTCCCCCCGCGCCAGCATGGGCTTGAGCAGGTTGCCTGCGTCCATGTTGCCTTGGGTGGCTCCGGCACCCACAACCGTATGCAGCTCGTCGATGAACAGCACAATCTGACCGTCCGATTCGGTGACTTCCCGCAGGACAGTTTTGAGCCGATCTTCAAATTCACCGCGATACTTGGCCCCGGCAATCAGGCTGCCTAAATCTAAGGAAATCAGGCGACGATTTTTGAGGGATTCTGGTACATCTCCCTTCACGATGCGCTGGGCCAATCCTTCGGCGATCGCCGTTTTACCCACCCCCGGTTCGCCAATCACCACCGGGTTGTTCTTGGTGCGCCGTGAGAGCACCTGAATCACCCGCCGAATTTCTTCATCCCGGCCAATCACCGGATCCAGCCGCCCCGCCTCAGCCTGAGCCGTCAGGTCGCGACCGTACTTGGAGAGAGCGTCATAGCGAGACTCCGAATCTTGGTCAACTACCTTCTGCGCCCCGCGCATTTTCTGAATGGCCTCTTCAATGAGACCAAAGTCCAGACCGACTGACCGCAGCGCACTCTTCCCCACCCGCTTGTCATCGGAGAGGGCCAGCAAAAAGTGATCCACTGAAATAAAGCGATCTTCGCGGTCGTCCCGCACTTCATCGGCGCGATCGAGCAGCTGATCTAAGCCACGCCCCAGGTACAGGCTACTCTCGTCACCCATGACGCTGGGCTGTCTTTGAGTAAAGTCTGTCAGGCGCTTTAACAGTGCGATCGCATCGGTTCCGGCCCGTTCCAAAATGAGCTGGGTTGTCTCGTCTTCCTCCAGGAGGGCGATCGCCAAATGCTCCACCTCCAGCTTTTGGTTGCCGTACTTTCGAGCAACGTCCTGCGATTTGACGATGGCTTCCCAAGCCTTATCCGTAAACTTGCCTGGGTCAGTCGGCTGCATGTGATCCTAGGGGCTTTCTACAACGTGATGGGTTCAGGACTATCAGTATAGCAAGGCGGCCAAACTCAAAATGGGATCAAACTCTGCGGGGGCTGCCCCTGAATCCTTTGAGGTCTGAAGAGACTTGCCCCCTAAGTTCAATGGAGGCTCAATCCAGGTTCCATCGATTCAAGACGGGTCAATACGGGTCTTTGAACCTTAGGTGCGCTCTGCTTCCAGACGAAAATCTTCGACTTCCTCTGAATAGCCAATGGGCAACACGCGCTCCACGTTAGGATGGGGACGCGGAATGATCACCCAGTTTTCTAGAGTGCCACCGTAGACTTTTTCAACCACGTCCACACCCGCTTCCATTGCCCGTTTTACTTCTGATACATCGCCTCGGATATTGACCGTAAACTGCGCACTGCCGGCCCGGATATAGCCCACAAGTGTGACCCGTCCTGCTTTGAGCATGGCATCTGCTGCGGCGAGAACCGAAGGAAACCCCTTGGTTTGGATAGACCCAACAGCCTGCTGTGAGGCCATTCCATTCGATCCATTCGACATTTCTGTGTGCTCCTAAGAACTGAGATAAAAATAAAAACCTAAAAAATGCCGTCGGGCTAAGCTGCAGCTCAGATCCGAAACTCCTCAACCAGAGCGGTGAAGTGAATCGGCAAAACCGACTCCACATTCTCCGGCGGATTCCGCACAATGTAGTGACTAATCACGCTTCCCCCCGGCGCAGCTTCCGCCGCATCAATGCCCGATTTGACCGATCGCTGTACATCTGCGACCTTGCCACGCACCACGACTAAAAACTGGGCTCTTTCCGCAAGACCAAAATAAACCAGCGTTACTTCGCTGGCTTTGACCATGGCATCCGCTGCGGCAAGGACAGACGGGAAACCTGAGGTCTGGATAACACCCACAGCTTGAGGCATGGTTTGGCTGATTCAGTTCGGTATTGAACTGTCGTATTGAATGATTCGCACAGCAATTATAGGGCGTTTTGGGGTTGTCTCAAGGGAAATTATTGCCAAGGCTTGGGTCAAGATAAAGATTTTGTTAAACTGGATACTGCAAACCAAAAGTTTGCGATCGCTGCCCAGACCTTTAGCATACGGGAACCGTCATGACTCAATCTGCCCCCACCAAGCAAACCGTCATCTCGCCGTCCATTCTTTCAGCTGACTTTAGCCGTTTGGGCGATGAAGTCCGAGCCATTGATGAAGCGGGTGCCGATTGGGTGCATGTAGATGTGATGGATGGCCGTTTTGTACCCAACATCACCATCGGGCCGCTGATCGTGGAGGCGCTGCGTCCCGTGACGGTCAAGCCCCTGGATGTGCATTTGATGATTGTTGAGCCGGAGCGCTATGTTGCTGACTTTGCCAAGGCTGGTGCTGATATTATTTCGGTTCATGCTGAAGCCTCCGCCACGATTCACCTGCACCGGGCGCTGGGACAAATTAAAGAGCTGGGTAAAATGGCCGGGGTGGTTTTAAACCCAGGGTCTTCGCTGGATCAAATCGAGTATGTGCTGGATTTATGCGATTTGGTTTTGATCATGAGTGTCAACCCTGGGTTTGGGGGACAGAGCTTTATTCCGGGTGTCCTGCCCAAAATTCGTCAGCTTCGCCAAATGTGCGATGAGCGGGGTCTTGATCCCTGGATTGAGGTGGACGGCGGCCTGAAGGCCAACAATACTTGGCAGGTTCTTGAAGCTGGGGCCAATGCCATTGTGGCGGGGTCGGCCGTATTCAACTCAGGGGACTACAAAACAGCCATTGACTCGATACGCAATAGCAAGCGGCCTGAACCCGAATTGGCACGGGTCTGATCCCAGCCTCAATCCCTACCCTGCAGGGCGGGTCATGCACAGTGCGCAGCAAAGCTATTTGCTGCGCACTCGTTTTTTACTCCGGCTGTTTTGTCAAGGGACGGGTGGTCATGGGCTGGCGATCGCACCGTTCCGTCCGATCACTCCATTAACCCGATGGGATGCAGCCCGCAGATGCACGTCAGCCTGGGTCATAAAGTTTTCTATAATCAGTGCCTGTGTTTAACTTGATGCAAGTTTAAAACTCGTCCTACTACCCTTTGTGTGTGCAATCTAGGTGATATGGCTTCAGATAATCCGGCCTCCGCTCCGCAGCCCACTTCAACCCTTGCCGAAATTCGGGCCGCACGCCTGCAAAAAGTCGAGCAGATCAAAGCGGCTGGCATGAACCCCTACAGCTATCGCTGGGAGTCTAGTCACCAGACCCGAGAACTCCAGGAAACTTACCAATCTCTGCCCAATGGCGAAGAAGTCGAGACCCATGTGGCGATCGCCGGGCGGATTTTAGCCCGCAGAGTGTTTGGTAAACTTGCCTTCTTCAACCTGCAAGATGAAACCG
>CAZXWR010000245.1:0-6338 GCA_964644325.1 uncultured bacterium | reverse complement strand
TGGCTGGCTGTTTACCCCTCGTCATCCAAATGCCGATTTTGTTTGCGCTGTTTGCAACCCTGCGGGGGTCACCTTTCTCCAACATCAACTACACCCTCAATTTTCAGGTCGTCCCCCCCGAGAAAATTGAAGCCGTTCAGTCCCAGCCACTCACCACCAAGGCCCAGAACGTTTACGTGACCGATGGTGTTCACTATCCTGTTTTGGCAATTTTGCCTGAGGGCAACCGGGTCGGCGTAGGGTCAGCGGTAGACCTACAGTTTCAAAGTGTTTCGGGCAAGCCCCTCGGTGAGCTGCTGGCCGAGTACGAAAACACGGAAATTCAGCCCCAGTGGACGGTTACCAAAGGCGAAGATCGCGTTCAAATTGATGCCAAAGGGCATCTCAAGGCGCTACAGCCTGGGGATGTCACAGTCCAGGGCACAGTCCCCGGTATTGCGGCCGAAAAAGGGTTCTTGTTTATTAAGGCCCTGGGGAGCGTCGGCGTTTTCGATAAGGATGCTGCACCCGCAGAATCTGGCAGTATTGACCTGAGCACTATCCACTGGGATGTTCTGGTTCTCATTTTGGGATTTGGCCTCTCCCTGTACGTCAACCAGCTCTTGTCAGGTCAAGGGTCTGACTCAACCCCCTCTCAACAGCAGGCCGTCAACAAGTTTTTACCTGTTGTGTTTTCAGGGATGTTTCTATTCATCCCCCTACCTACGGGTGTTTTGCTGTACATGTTTATTGCCAACGTCTTTCAGACGGCTCAGAGCTTTATTCTGGCGCGGGAACCCCTTCCTGAAAATTTGCAAAAAATTCTGGATGAAGAGCAAAAACGCGCCAAGCCAGATGCAAAAGATGGCAAGAATGCCTTACCCTTTGAGCCGAATCGTCCTAAGAAAAAGACCTCAGGTTAACTATGACAGAGGAGCAAGCAGCGCTGGGGAAAGAGTGGATTCTGTCTCTGTTTGATCTGTTGGGGATCACCGCAGAGGTTGATGTCGCGCCCCCTGCCGAAATTGCCCAAGTGCTACATGGGTTCGGTGGCGACTGGTTAACCCTAGATGCCACGCATTTTTCGGCTGATCAGCTTGAACTCTTCTTGGCGGGAAATGGGGATGTGCTGGATGCCATTCAGTATCTGATTAATGCCACCCTTAACCTAGGCAAAGAAAAAGCAGCACAGTCTGCCTATACCGTGGAACTAGCAGCGCACCGAACCAAGCGATACTTGACCCTGGCGCAGATGGCTCAAGAAGTGGCCGCTAAAGTGCGCGAAACGCAACAAGAGGTTGAAATGCCGCCTCTACCTCCTGCCGAACGACGACTCATTCATACCTTGCTGGCGGAACAGTCGGACTTGGCAACCGAGAGTCGTGGCCAAGAACCCCATCGCTGCCTTGTGGTCAGTTTTGCTCAGCCTGAAAGCTAGGGTTTATCGAGACTTTTGTCCGCGACCGCTGCCAAGCGCGGTTCAAGATGAATCGTTGCGCTATTCTAGACGCGGGTAACGCACAGTGCGAATACGGTGAAGTATGGAACCAATTTTTTTGCCGCAGCTGGCTCGGGCGCCGGAGCGAACCGAAGTTGTTGCTGTGAATGAAAATTTGGCTGAACTGGAGACGCTGACTCCAGTTCAGGGAGAACTGACCCTGCGGCATCAGGGAAACTATCTCCAGGTTGAGGGTTCAGCAACCGCAATTGTGACCTTGACTTGCGATCGTTGTTTACAGCAGTATAATTTCCGCTTAGAAACAGAGGCCACTGAATTAATTTGGCTGAGGGAAGAGGAGCGTTCCTTGGCAGATCCTGACGCAGGCTGGCTACTGTCGGAGGGTCTCGATGGAGATCCCAGCCTCCTTGAGACCCTCCCCCCTAACGGGTACTTTCACCCAGAGGATTGGATCTATCAACAGCTGTGTCTACAGCTCCCCCAACAGCAGCTTTGCAGTCAAGACTGTATCGCACTATCGGTGGATCCTCTCCCTGCCGATGCCCAGCCGCCAGTCGATCCACGTTGGGCCGCTCTTAAAAACCTAATTTAAGCTGGCGACCGTCAAGACCCCGAGGGGATCAACGTGGATGAACCTAGCGGGAAACGGCATTGAAATGCGGCGATCGGTTTTGCGTTTTATGAGCTCTATATAGTAGAATTAGTGATTGTGTCCATCAGCTGAAGCACTATGCCAAAACTCAAAACGCGAAGGTCAGCTGCCAAACGGTTTAAGCGCAGTGGTAGCGGTAAGTTTCTGCGTCGTAAAGCCTTCAAAAACCACCTGTTAGAGCATAAGTCAACGGCTCGCAAGAGTCGCCTCTCGACAAAAGTGGTAGCCAGTGAGCAAGATGCTGAAAATATTCGCCTCATGCTGCCCTATTCATAAGTGATCACAGAAAGAGCGATAAGGAATACTCAGACATGACTCGGGTTAAGCGCGGTAATGTGGCACGCAAGCGCCGCAAAAAAATTCTAAAGCTAGCAAAGGGGTTCCGAGGGTCCCATTCTCGGCTGTTCCGGACTGCAAATCAACAGGTGATGAAGGCACTGCGCAATGCCTATCGCGATCGCCGGAAGCGGAAGCGTGATTTTCGCAGACTTTGGATTACCCGAATCAATGCAGCAGCGCGCGTGCACGGCATGAGCTATAGCCAAATGATGGGCAATCTTAAAAAAGCTGACGTGCAGCTGAATCGCAAGATGCTAGCCCAACTTGCCGTATTGGATCCCGATGGGTTTGGCAAGGTCATGGAAGTTGCGACGAGTGGCAAAGCCGCTTAGGGTCATTTATGACTGATGCCAATCCGGGTTGAAGTTGTCGCTGAGTAAGAGAAGGTGTATGGTGCAGTGTGCCATACACCTTTACTGTTGTTGATATGCTTAACGCAGGAGTTCGCGGCTGCACCTGTGAACTCTGTCTGAAATGTATCCACCCAGGATATTGTTATGCCTACGAATGAACCCGCTTCGCCATCCGAGTTACCCCCAGCTTTAGAGACAGTTCCGTCAGCGGAACCGCCCGCAGCCAGTCCGTCGCGGATTTCGCTATCCCTGGTTTTGCAGCGTCTTTTACGTCAGTCTCAGCAGCAGTCTCGGTGGATCCTATGGGCAGTGGTTGTAGCCACCTCTACGGTCACAGGAGCTGTTGCCTTTCAGTGGCTGACCGCCTTGCCTGAAGCCCCAAACTGTCAGAATTTTTTTGGGGCGGCTTTGTCTAAATCTCAGCAGCTTTACTGTGCCGATCAAACGGCCAGCAAGGGTGATGAAGCAGCCTTGACGAAGGCCCTGAAGCTAGCAGGGGACATTTCACCCGCCGATCCAATGTTCGAGCAGGCAAAACAGCTCTCCAATACCTGGTCAAATGCTGTGCTGGTGATGGCGCGCCAGAAAGTTGAAGCGGGAGACTTGGAAAAAGGGATTCAGCTTGCCGAGCAGGTACCGGAACATAGCGATGTTCATGGCGAAGCACAAGCGGCAATTGAGGATTGGCGAAGTAACTGGCAGAAAGGCGAAGTAATTTTTAAGAAAGCTAAAGCGGCAATTCAGGATCAAGACTGGAATGTAGCGACGGATCAGGTGCGCAATCTGGTGCAGTTGGGCAGTGATTACTGGCAAAAGCGGGCTGATGTGATTGTGGCGGAAATTTCCGTGGAGCAGCAGGCCTTTGCTGAAATTAGCCGTGCTCAGGATAGGGTGGATTATGGCACTCCGGACGACATTGCCAAAGCCATCCAGCAAGTCAGCCAGGTGGATCCTAAGCGTCTCGCTCGCAAGAAGGCGGTGCAGAAAATAGACGAGTGGAGCCAGAAGCTCATTGATGTTGCCCAAGCTTCTCAGGAGTATGGCGACTTTGACGATGTGATCAATACGGCGCAGAAGGTGCCCCCCTCGTCTAAGCTATCGGCGGTTGCCAACGCGTATTTGCAGATGGGTCGTGCCGAAAAAGTCGCGCAGGATGGATCACTGTGGGCCTATATCCAGGCCTATGCCTATGCCAATCAAATTGAGCCGGACACCTCTGTTTATACCGCCAGTCAACAGCAACGCCAAAATTGGGAGCGCCAGATTCAGGGTTGGGGACAGCTGGCCCTGGCTGAATGGGTCGCCCATTTTGATTGGGTGGGGGGGTATGAAACGGCGATCGCCCAAGCGCAATTAGTAGACGCGGACGCACCCCGCCGCGTGGAGGCGCAAACCCTGATTGCCCACTGGACGAATCAAATCAATACCTTTGACAATCGTCAGTTTATCGCCCGAGCCAAGCAGCTTGCGCTGACCAATACGACGAATGGCTTCTTGGGTGCGATCGCTGAGGTGGAAAAAGTCTTGTCAGGTCAGCCTTTATGGGAGCAGGCCCGCACTTTGGCGGCCAACTGGACGGCGGGGATTGAGAAACTTGAAGACCAGCCCATTCTCGATAAGGCGCGTGCCTTTGCTCAGAACGGCGATTTTGAGAGTGCCATTAAGACCGCTGAAGAGATCGATCGCGATCGCGCGCTCTACGACACGGCCCGGGATGAAATTTATAAGTGGGTCTCCCAGGTGCAGATCGCGGCTGATCGGCCCATTCTCAACGAGGCAGAAAGTTTGGCCCGCCAAGGCAGCCTCTCCGCCGCGATCGCCCGAGCCTCAGATATTGGCTATGGTCGCGCCCTTTACTGGGATGCCCAATCTCGAATTGCCGACTGGGCGGCCCAGCGTCGTCAAATTGAACAGGCCCGCCAGCCTGATCCCCCTGAACCTGCCCGCGATCGCAGTGAAACATACGACGATAGTTTTTCGGATCCGCTCGTGGAAGACAACGCTAGTTTTGACCCCTACAATAACGCTGCCCCTGAGGAGCTTGATACCCCACCCCCTGACGATGTCCCTGAGTCCAGTCCCGACAGTGAGGCATCGGATGATCTCTAGCGCCTTCATTCAGCCCGATTCGGCCTGCCTCTAAAGCAATAGGTGAGGCTCGATTAGCCGAGCGTTGACTTCTGCAACAGCTTGATGAACGGCGGCAGGTCGCCAAGAACAACATGGTAGGATGAACTACTGACTGGACTGCTGCTGCGGCTCTGATTCCTTTTCGGTTCTACCTACTCCAACATGCGTTTTTCTAAAATTTTAATTGCGAATCGCGGTGAAATAGCCCTGAGAATTCTACGCACTTGTGAGGAGCTAGGGATTGCAACCGTCGCCGTTTACTCAACGGTGGATCAAAAAGCACTCCATGTCCAGCTGGCGGATGAGGCCGTTTGCATTGGTGAAGCCCCCAGCAGTAAAAGCTATCTGAACATCCCGAATATTATTGCAGCAGCCCTCACGCGCGGGGCAACGGCGATCCACCCCGGCTATGGGTTTCTAGCCGAGAATGCCAAGTTTGCTGAGATCTGTGCGGATCACAAAATTCACTTTATTGGCCCAACGCCAGACTCTATTCTGCGCATGGGAGACAAGTCAACGGCTAAAGCAACGATGCAGCGAGCCGGTGTGCCGACGGTTCCGGGCAGTGATGGACTTGTTGAAAATGAGTCTGAGGCCGAGAAGTTTGCCGAGAAGATTGGCTACCCCCTGATGATTAAGGCCACGGCTGGCGGCGGCGGTCGAGGGATGCGACTGGTTCAGGATCCGGCTGATTTAGGCAAGTTATTTATGGCGGCCCAGGGGGAAGCGGAAGCCGCTTTTGGCAACCCTGGCCTCTACATGGAAAAGTTTATTGAGAAGCCCCGACACATTGAGTTTCAAATCTTAGCCGATAGTTTTGGCAATGTGGTTCACCTGGGTGAGCGCGACTGTTCCATACAGCGGCGGCATCAAAAACTCTTGGAAGAAGCGCCCAGTCCTGCTTTGACTTCAACCCAACGACACAAAATGGGTGAAGCCGCTGTCCGGGCAGCGCAATCCATCGGCTATGTGGGGGCAGGTACGGTGGAATTTCTCCTGGATGAATCGGGGGATTTCTACTTTATGGAGATGAATACCCGCATCCAAGTTGAGCATCCCGTCACTGAGATGATTACCGGGCTGGATCTGATCGCAGAACAAATCTCCGTTGCCGAGGGGAACAAACTTTCGTTCCGACAGCCTGATATTCAGCTACGAGGCCATGCCATTGAGTGCCGCATCAATGCTGAGGATCCCAGCCAAAACTTTCGACCGAACCCAGGCCGGATCAGCGCATACCTCCCTCCCGGTGGGCCTGGTGTCCGCATTGACTCCCACATTTACCAGGACTACGATATCCCGCCCTACTACGATTCCTTGATCGGTAAGCTCATTGTTTGGGGGCCAGATCGAGCCACGGCGATCGCCCGTATGAAGCGAGCACTCCAGGAATGTGCCATTACGGGCGTTTGCACCACCATTGAGT
>CAZXWR010000244.1:0-6345 GCA_964644325.1 uncultured bacterium | reverse complement strand
TGCCCCGTTTTCGCCCTGAGTATTAATACTTAACGCAAAGTTGGGATGCGCCCAAAGCACATGTCAATCAATGCTAGCGAGAATGACAAGATCTTGAAGATCATAGGACGCTTGATTTTTGTCTTTAGCCCATAGCTCAAAGAGCACAATTGCATCATAATTAGTTCCCTGGAAGGTAATACGCTTATTAGCATCCAGATAGGGCTGAAGCATCTGATCCACGGGTTTAGCCCCTAAGCCAGCGCCCACCGGGGTAATTTCAGGCACCGCATCACCTTCTCTAAGAATCAAGATTTGATTGGGATTTGTGATTGAGTTGAACCCAAAACCTGACGGCAGCTCAAGATTGCAGGTATTGTAGAGATTTGCGGGTAGTGACGGTGGATTGTTCGGGGGAACCCAACCCGTGAAATTTACAGATGTTCCCTTAGGTAAATTCTCAAGGGGAACTGGAATATTCGTTTTATCGGAATTGTTAACTAGATTTTGAATCGGATCCTGGCGATTGCTGACATTGATGAATGACATCACGTCTACTGCTGGGCTAGCGTTCCCGCAACGAAGATCGCTACCGAGAATATTGAATTTTACACTTGCATCTTCAGTCAGAATCAGCTCACCATTGCTAATTTCGAATTTCCCGGTTCCGCCCAAAGTATCCGAACTGCCCCGGGCAAAGGCTTGATCCTCCAGTTGATAAGATTGTTGTTGCCCTAACGCCACTCGATTGTCATCCGGTACATTGCCAACACCGTTTTGAACATCATCAATCAGCTTGCTTTTGTGAAAGAGTTTGGCAATTCGATTGGATGGATCGATGCAAGCGAAAAACCCCCGAGGTGTCCCGCTGGGAGATTGAGTCCAGGGAATTGGCGCGTCCCCAGACTTTTCAGGCGCTTCAACCGGGCAAGTCACGGTCGCTGTCCCATCATCGATGGCATCTAAAAGCGGCTGATGGATCCAGGTACCGTCGTATTGCCCTTTCTCGTCAATGGAGGGTCCCCAGCGATAGATGACCTTAGGCCCTCGCCAAGCTTTATTTCCGGCTGTTGGCTTAGCCGTGTAGTAAACGACGGGTTCAGACAAAGCCGGATTTACAAGCCTTAGAACTGCAACGGGATCGCTAATCCCACTGGGCAAGTTTTTTAAGTCACTTGTGTCAGCTGCCAACACCGTAGAGGCATGCCTAATTTCTGTTGTAATAAAGTCCAAAGACCGATTTAACTCTTTGCGCCGCTCTCCCTGAACATTATTAATTTGGCTGCGGCTCAGCACGCTGATAACGCCCCAGCCCCCTGCACTGATGACCACGATAGATATCACGGCCCCAATTAGAAGTTCTGTCAAAGAAAATCCATGGTTTTGAGGCGATTCAGGCTGATGTTGGGTCAGGAATGGGAATGGATGGAAAGGCATATTAAAGATGATGAAAAGATGTTTTAATTTGGCAAGCTATAGAATCAATGGAGGCTGTCATTAATGTATAAGAATTTTTGATTTCGATAAATTGAAGACTCATCATAAAGTCCCAGTAATTCTTCTATCGTGATGTATCACATTCATCCGCTGATAGATTATCCAGGCTTCCGGTATATTCTCCTGTGCGCATTAATCCTAGACTCCCAGAAATTGCTAAGCAGCGTTTTCGGCCTTCAGCTTGAGGATTATAAACCACGATTACACCCGGATTGGGCTGATTAAAAATTGTTCCTTTGTGAGAAAAGTTCAGCTGAGGTTTATTGTCCGGATTATCGTCTAGGTTTGCCATTCTAAGTTCAATGCCAGTGTCGTTTTTCTGAAGTGCTGATAGACCCAGTTGAGAAAGATCGCGAGACCCTGTTGGTAGGCAATCTGTAGGTGTAGCTGTGATGCCGATGCTGTCTGGTTTTCCAGGTAATGTGACGCCTAAGTTAAGGGTACAAGCCTGACTCTTCTTAATGGCCACGCCCTGTGCTTCCCGAAAAGTGCCTTCAACTTGCGCCAGAACATCATCTACCTTTTTCTGGTTGACCCAGGTCAAGAAGCTAGGTGCTGCGATCGTGCTGAGAATGCCTAAAACCAAAACTGCCACCAGTGATTCGGCCAGAGTAAAACCGGAGTTTAAAGGGGGGCTGTACATGAGTGCAGTGGGTCAGGGTAATTTAAGGACAAGCAAGGGAGGCATTCGGAATAACTTCTGCGTATAGTTCAGAGATTTTGTCTCCAGGAATATTTCCAGGGTTTACCTCGTTGACTGTGTAGTTGATGTTCACGATATTAAAGGGTTCGACACTGGCGACAGCTACCCTTCGAGTGAGCTGATATTGACGGCTACCCAGCACACTATCTTTTGTGTCTTGCCAAACGTTCTGGTTGTTTAGGGCGTCTTTAATGAACTCATTGCCATAGCCCAGATCTGCGCTAGCTGCTGAGCAAAGTCTGATATGGTCTGGATCAGAATAGCTCGAAAGATCAGCATCGTAATGGAGGCGATTGGCTTCATAGCGTAACCGCTCTAGATCTTCCTGGATCCAAGTCATCGTCTCGCTAACATCTTGGGATTTAACCTTGAGAGCGGTAGATAAAACCATGCTCTGGAGTGCAGCGCCTAAGAACGCAGACATCAGCAACATCCCGGTCAAAACTTCAATGAGCGTGAACCCTTGGGAATGTTTTGGATGCCACAGATAAAAACGCGAGTGGGTCATGGTTCTCTTAAACACTGACATGCACAATCTAGCTTAGTTTTAATTAAGTTGAACCTGTTCCCAGGTTTTGACGGTCGAAAACCCCTCACGCTGCGCAAAGGTTCTAAACCCATAGTCAACATAAGAACCAACAGCGGAGAGTTTAACGTTGTCATTGTCAGAGCTTTTCCAGGATTTTGCCCAGATGCTACCGTTGATCAGCAATCTCCCTTTTTCGGCGCCAGGTGCCCCATCAACTCCGCCAGGATCATTGGGATCAATCCCACCTGTTTCAATCTCGACCTCTGCATTGGGGGTAAAGATGAGGGCATTGACTCTACCGTCATCACTGTTTAACTTCACTTTCTTCGCATCGCTACTCAGGATGCGGAGCTGTGGTGCAATTCCATTGGGATTTAACGCAGCGCTGTCCTTGAGTTCAATATCTCCCTCGACAACGATATCGACGATATCGGTATCGTTTGCAACCTTGATGTTGATTGCCTGGGAAGCTTCCCCTTTGAGTTCTGGCACCACATAGGTAAAAATTCGTCGTCCATCAATTTCAGTAGAATTGTCGCCAGGACGGGGCAACGTAGCATCCCAAATATCTGAGGCTTTCAGAATGTCATTGTGCTCTGTCGAGTCTGGGAGGTCTGGAAGTTTGGGTCTGGTGCCGGGGGAGGTTGTAATGATGTCGTAGGCTGCGGGGTCTGTGAGATTGTCCTTCTCAGTCACTTTCCCGGGCAAGCTACAGGTACTGTAAACAATATCTCCGGTGAAGCGGTCTTTATCTAATGGGCTGCTGCCCGTTAGCCAGAGTACTGGCACGGGCTGTTGGGGAGACACATCATAGACAGAAACGCCCACTTGAAGCCGCGTGACTGGCACGTTGGCTGCTGAATCAGGATCAGCGCGGCCTTCGACGATCAATGACCCGCGGCTGGTTAAATCATCATAGGTATAGTCGAACAGGCGATACTGACCTCCCCCAGGGATATCCTGCCAGGTACGGCTGGCCGCCTGTTTGACTTCATCGGCGCCACCCGTGCATTTCCCAAGGCCCTCAATATCCTTCGGATTTTTCCAGGTAATGCTTGGGTTGTCTGGGTTTGGCGTTTTGCAGCTCTCTGCCGTTGCCTCTGGACAGGCTGGATAAATTGCGATCGCCCGATTCCGATTCATCAAGGCCTGGATGCGACCAATGCCGGTCTCGGCAGCAGTGAGGCCCACTACGGACATGGTTTGGGAGGAAGCTGCGGTGCGATCGGTTTGCGATCGCAGGATCATTGTGGTGCCGACTAGCACAACAACCAGACCGAAACCCAAGGCCAGAGGTAGGACAAAACCTTGAGTTGAGGGATGACCAACTTGGGGTGGAAGAACCCTGGCGTTTAAGACTTTATTTTTCAAGGGGTTTGAACCTATGTTTGCCATAAGCTTTTGCTGGGATCTCAGAAGGTTGTTCATCATTTTTCCACGCTTCTGATAAGTGTACAGTCTACAAACCAGATCTAAAACTCCCCATTCAAAGTTGATATTCCATAATCAACTGGTAGCTCACTCTATCTTTATTAATGCATGTATGTACTTAAAGCTTGAATTTGGAGGTGCTTTAGTTCAAATAATTCTCACTAAAAAAGCATTCATAAAGCTATCGGTAGTCCTCCAAATGTATGGATAGACAGAATGTCATTTTCTAGAATCCTCAATGTCGACATCAACCTGCTCCAGTTGTGACTCTCACATAGTCGTCAAAAATGGTCGAATCTATAGCGGCAAGCAAAAAAACAGATGTAGAGCCTGTGGCCGTCAGTTTGTGGAAGCTCCATAACAAAGCCGTATTGACAGCGCTCTCTCTGGCTAGGATTACCCTCGCCGGGAGCCTAGGAGTCTCATGAATTCGCTCTGAACCAGGCGATAGCACTCACAGGAAGTTTTCTCCAGTGCATACTGGTCAACAATCGTGATTTTGCCTCGGCTGTATTGAATAATTCCGGCTTCGAGTAAAGATCGTGCAGCGACTGTCACCCCCGATCGTCTGATGCCGAGCATATTGGCAATAAACTCCTGCGTTAGAGGAATCGTTGGGGACTGCAAACAGTCCTGCGTGGAAAGGAGCCACTTCGCGAGGCGCTCTTCAACAGTATGTTGACGATTACAGGCAGCACTCTGTGAAACTTGGGTCAGCAATGCCTGGGTATAGAGCAGCAGCAGATCTTTGAGCTTGCCATTGCGGTTAAACTCCTCTCTAAGAACTGCTCCTGGTAATTTCGTGATTGATCCTTCAATTTGGACAATGGCTCGACTAGTGGTGTGCTTTCCCCCCAGAAAAACTGGCAGACCCACCATTCCTTCATTGCCAATTAAGCCAATTTCTGTGGTTGAGCCATCTTCCATGATCGAGACGAGCGAGATCATCCCTCGGTTGGGAAAATAAACGGAATCAATTAATTCACCTCGCTCGTAAATGATGTGACCAATGGGTAGAGTTATCGTTTCTAAAAAAGGAAAAATTCGCTGATATTCTACTTCTGGGAGAGCTGACAAAATATGATTCTGGGGCTCTATATTTTCAATATTCACAAGAAAAAACAGTCGTTAATATGTCTAAAAAACAAAGGGTGAGCCGAAAAACCTATATAAACAAGGGGCTACAAAATGATCCTGTCGTTATTCTCCTGCTGTAAAAAAGTAATTTAATGATTTCATGGGTAAACTTGAACACCGCATGATGTTGCTTAAAAAATAGTGATTGATTTTCTGATATGTGGTCTTAAACAATTCTTAACGAAAAAATTATACACCAGTTTACCTCAGGGTTTTCACGGTCGAAAAAATAAGAGGAGTGACTGTGGTTTCTACGTGCGTTAGCGTACAAAAAAGACGTAATCCACCAGGCCAAAAAATGGGGATTCACAGAATTTGATCATGGATTGCAGCACCTTGAGGCAGCACTTCGGGCTAGACTAAAGGCCGAGATGAATCTGTGGAGCAGGTGAAACGAGATGGAGGTCGTTGATTTTTTTAAGCAGAGTGCAGGTCGTTGGCGATCGCAGCGCACCACCCATCACCTGGCATTTCGTCGTTCCGAGGTTGGGGATTCTGGCATTGAGGTGGCGTCCTTAGAAGCATCCCACCCGGATGTTGTCGAGCTCTGTCGTCAGCATCAGGTTGATCCGAGTTTGGCGGTCTATGGTTCTCGAGTTGTCTGGCAGGGCACCATGGGCTGGGATCGTGAGAATGAAGAGAGTCATACTGGGAAAACTGTTTTCGCCATTGTTCCTGACCCTGAAGATGATCGTAAGGGCCGTCTGTTGCGAGAGCGGGGCTATGCCGAGATTGTGCCTGTTGTCGGTCGCTATCATCTAGACGAGCAGGGTGGCCTAGTATTGACCACTGAATATGAAACCATGAGTTCTATCGAACGCTTTTGGTTTGCTTCCCCTGATCTGAGGTTAAGGACTAGCACGGTCAAGCGATTTGGTGGATTTAGTACCGCCTCTTTTTGCTCGGAGACCCGTCTGACCGAGTCCGGTGATGCAACGGATGTTGCCGCCGCGCCTATCTCATCGACTCCCCTAGACCAGAACCTTTTTGTGAGTGTTCTGGGCCGTTAGATTGCAAAAGATCAAGAAGTGTAACGAGAGTGAAGGAAGTTGAGAGAGTATTCTAAGAT
>CAZXWR010000243.1:0-6355 GCA_964644325.1 uncultured bacterium | reverse complement strand
CGCTTCATAGCCGCTGGCGAAAACAGCAGAGCCGTACCCAAATCTTGCGATCGCAGGTTGGCTTTGTGAATCGAGTTTCGACTCGTCCCGACTGTTGTCAGGGCTGTGTGGCTTACCATGGTAAGGCCTATGGCTCAACGCTCGAAACTCGGTGCCTGTTTATCTGTGCGGTTCATCCCAAGGGCTGGCATCAACCTGGAGCCTGTCCCGACTGGACTTCTGACTGGACTCAGGCTGCTTGAGTGGAGTGGTTCTACGTTTGATCCTATTCTCACCTATTCTCAAAGTACGGTATTGGGCTCGTTTATGGGCTGAGTATCCGCTGGATTCTGCTAAATACTGAGGTAGCGACGGAAAAAATGAGGTAGCGCCTCCAGTTTGTAGTCAAAGGTTTTCTCGAGGTGATCAATTTGGCTGGGGGTGCAGTAGAATTCATCGGCAAGCAGCGTGCGTAAGGTGCCGAGGTCTTGTTGCCACTGGGGATTAACCCAGCCCGCTAAGGTGCGAACGCCATCTAGGGCCATGAGAGGAAAATTTAAAGTGAGCGGCTCTCGCTCAAAAATTTCGCCCAGAATCCGGGGGACATCACCCCGGGTTAGAATATCTGGCCCGCCGACCGGGAAGGTTTGATGGTAGGCTGCGGGCCGCTGACCGGCTGCAATGGCGATCGCAGCGAGGTCATCGGTGCTCACAATGGAGGTTCGATGGGTCGGATCCCCAATCAGGGGGTAAAGACCTGTGCGCTGAAACTGCTCGGCTAGGGGCAGGAGGTTAGAAGCAAACCCCGAGGGCTGCAAAATCGTGTAGGGTACGCCACTCAACCGCAGGTATTTTTCGACTTCGCGTTTGGCTTTGAAGGTTGGGGCATCGTCGTAGTGGCGCTCGGCCCCCAAAACTGAAATGAAGGTAATGTGTTTAACCGCGTTGGCTTGTGCCGTATCGATGAGGTCAATACTGGCTCGATAATCAACGGCTTGAGCCTGCCCCAATCGGCCGCCGTGAGCCAGAACGAGGTGAGTAATATTTTGACAGCTTCGCTGAATATCCCGCAGTTGGGTTAAATCCCCAACACAAATATCAGCCCCCCGTGCTTCTAATTCACTGTAGTGGGAGCTAAGGCGCACGAAGGCACGACAGGGCTCACCGCGATCGCGGAGTTGGCGGGTAATACGAAGACCCAGCGCCCCAGTGGCACCTGTAACTAGATACATGGTTCACGTCCCATCCATCAATACTTGCTAGTGTAGCGAAGTCAGGATGTTGACTAGACAGGCGTTTGTGCCAATGTCTGGAGCCATTGGTCAAGGGCCGCATTGACCTCGGCGGGGCGTTCATCGTGGGGACAGTGTCCGGCATCAATCAGCTTTAGATCAGCGTCGGGGTAATGCGTTAAAAACTGCTGCGCTTTTGCTGCTGACATCCAGGGGTCAGCCTCACCCCAAAGCAGCAGCAGGGGTCGATCCAGGGCCGCCAGTAGCTCATCCAGCTTCCGACCCGGTGGTGACTTAAACACCGCTGAAAAGACTCCCAGCGCCCCTTTGTCTAGGGCAGGGCGATAAATATCTTCCACCAGCTGGTCGGTCACGGCGGTTGGATCCTTATAAACCTTCAGCAACACCTCGCGAATGCGATTGCGATCGCGCATCCGATGGAACAGAAAGAAGCTGACGGTTTCAATCACGAAGGGGAACTTCATCACCTGTCGAGTTAAGTCATTGAGTTGCTGTCGCCAAGTCGGGAGCGCGGGGGTTTCTGCGCTGCTGAAGGGGCCAGCACAGTTCAATAAGGCAACGCCTTGAGTCCATTCCGGGCAATCTACCGCAAAGCAGAGGGCCGCATACCCGCCCAACGAATTTCCGGCCACAACGACAGGGGCCTGCACCACGTCCCGACAAAAATCCCGCAGCTGATCGCGCCACAGGTCAGCGGTGTAGGTGATGCTTGGTTTCTGCGATCGCCCAAACCCCAGTAGGTCAATGGCCCAGACCTGATAGCGCTGAGAGAGTTCCGCGATATTTTTGCGCCAGTGATCTGTCGAGGCTCCGAAGCCATGAATCAAGAGCAAATGTGGCCCTGTTTGACCTGCCTGGACATAGTGGACTTGCCAATCCTGCCAAGTCCAGTACTGCTGGGAACTATCGTGCGGGATGGAGGTTTGGAGTTGCATCAGAAGCAAGGAGCATGAAGGAATGTAATGTCATGGAGCGCCGAGAAACCCAAGTGCGCGGGCGCCGTCTTATGAACCTGGGGATCAGATTTTAAGTTCAGTCTCCCTTTCAAGATAATGCAGGTCGCCAAAATGAGCAGGTCTACTTAAACTTAAGGAAATCGATTGGATTACCGGGGATCACCTGGAATTCTTTGTACAATCAGAGTACGGCACCACCTTTGACGGTAGATGGAGGCGCAGTCATGCTATCCCCTGACGATATTATTGGCCAAAAAGTATGGCTAGAAGTTCCGCAGGATCCTGATTATCCTTACGTGGAGCCCCAACGGGTTAAGGCAGTGCTCATGCAGCCTACTTCTCCGCCGTGGTTTTATGCACGCTATGAGGATGCCCCCCGCTCTGTTCGAGAGGCGGGTCAGTGGCTCTCCCTGAATGATGCACAGCAAGCGGTTCTTCTGCACCCAGTCATTGAAGACTACGATTTTGAGGAAGAAGAAGTCCTCTATGACGAAGAGGATGAATTTCGGCTGAAGTGAACCTGTCTCAGAAAGACGGGTACTCCTCCTGACCCTAGCGCGATGACTCAGAAGGCGATCGCTGCGGTAGGCGCTTGGTAATTTGTCTCAGAAGACCGCTGAGGATTGCCCCCCCCATCAGCAAGCCCAAGGATGGGGTAAATACGGGTTCCCAGAGCTGATACCAGAGGTCTAGCCCTAGCGGCACGCCAGCACTCCGTCCTCCCAGGGCAATGATCAGCCAGAAGAAGCTGCCCAGCACCACAAATGTGTTGATGACCAGCAGCGTACTCAGCCCACTCCTCAGCTTCTCGATCATGGGTGCACACTCATGAATCGCCCATCACCCAAGATTTGACCTTGGCAAGGCTTTCCCAGTTTGGGTTGCGTTTGAGGCCATCGGCAAAGGACTGCTCAAGCTCCTCCCGCAGTTCGGGTACCATGACCATCTGCTGGAGCAGTTCAATGTGGGAGCGTACCCCCTTTTGGCCAGTTTCTAGCATCGCCATTGCCAAATTGACCCGTGACTGTGGATCCTCGGGGTTTAGCTTGACGGCTCTTTGGGCTGTTTTCAGCGCCAAGCTGGGTTTGTCGCCCAGCAAGTAAAGCCAGGCAAGACAGGTATGGGCAGGGCTGCTCTTCGGGGCGCGATCGCAAACATCCTTAAACACAGGAATCAGCGTGCTAACAGACTCGCCAGCGTTATAGCGCTCTATCCCTTCGTTGAACAGCTCTTCAACGGACTGGGTCATAAATCTTGAAAATGGCAGATGAACTAGGTTGAAAAAGAAGTGCCGCAGCCACAGGTTTGTGCCGCATTGGGATTTGTGAACTGAAAGCCACCGCCAATTAAAGCACTACTGTAGTCGAGCACCAGTCCATAAATATACAGCATGCTCTTGGGATCTGAGACAACTTTAAAGCCGTCATATTCAAAAACTTCATCAGTCTCTTGAATATTGTTGGGATCTTCAAAGTCCATCGTATAGGACATGCCCGAGCAGCCGCCGCCCCGAACGCCAACCCGCAAGCAGAGGTCTTTACCACTTTTCTCGCGCAGCTCCAGCACATGCTGAAGGGCAGCATCCGTCATCAAGATCCCTTTTGCTTGAGCCTGAGTTGTTTGTGTCATGGATGGTTACATCTCCCTGAATCGTGCTAGTCGGTGACTATCTTTGTTGATGTGATCCTATTCTACTCTGATGATTCAGAGTGGCAGCATCCCAAGCATACCCAGTCACAATACTGGTCGTTGAAAGCAGCGCGGGTTAATGATCCATCCCTCAGCCTCAAGGGGCACTCAGCCTCAAGGGGAGTTTAAAGAGCGCTACAGGCGAAACGGTCTCTTTTTCACAACTTGAATTAGGCCGCGCACCAGCAGGTTGCTGATCACCGTGAAGGGGCTGACGGCAATTAAGGTTTTAACCTCAGTCCGGCTAATTTTGACCGTGCCACCGGAATGCAGCATCGCTTGGGTTTTGGTAATGTCCCGGAGCGTAGCGTAGGCAAAAATGAGCGGCAAAATACAAAAGAGCCGAATCGGAATTGACAGATGGGGCAGACGCATCAGGTATTTGGCCGACTTTTCGAGGTCTGTCCAGGCCAGCTCAACCAGGGACTTAATGGCCCGGTGGTTTTGCTCCAAGTAATTAGCATCCAGCAGTTTGTCTTGACTACTGCCTTGGGCGATCAAAGCGTCCTGCGGAATATAAATTGAGTTTTCATGCTCAGCGTCCCAGGCAATATCTTTGAGGATATTGACGGTTTGTAGAGCTTCGCCAAACTCAGCGCAGGTTTCCCAAAGTGCCTGGTAGGTGGCTCGATTCACGAAGGGAGAATGCTCATACCACAGCTCTGTGAGTAGATAGCCGACGGTTCCGGCAACGTAGTAGCAGTATTCTCGATACTCTTCCAAGGTTTGAATCCGGATGCCGTTGGGGTGTAGATTCACAAACTTTTTCATCCCTACAACCATTTCGGTGAGCCAGTGCTGTAGGGTCTTTTGAGACTGCTCTGGCAGGCTGCGATACAGGGTAAAAACCTGATGGGTTTGGTTGAGGAGTTCAAGGTGTGCGGGTTCTCCGGTTACCGACTGAGCTAAGTTCGCGTAGCTATCGGCCAGGGCAGCATTCTCGAAGCAAGCCAAAAATTGATCTAAGAGGGCCGTTTTGGTCGCGACGGAAGCGACCGGGTCATCTTCAACGGTATCGGCAATGCGGGCGATCAGATAGGCGCAGAGAACTGACCGACCCAATTCCCCCGGCAAGAACCGAATGCTGAGGGCAAAGGTGCGGGAGACCTTAGGAAGAATTTCCTGACAAAACTGCTCAACACCTCGTTGATCGAGGGGAGACTCAAGGGCGGCTTGAACCATTCACACTCACTCCTGCACTACACCAAAAAAATGCCTTAACCACACCACAGGCGGCATTCACTTATCTCTGGTTTTCAGTAAACCCTACCTTCAACAGCTTTTTATAAACTGAATTTCTCATGGGGATACTGAAACCCAACGAGTGTTTATACTTACTCTGCGAAGAAAGATAACATAGGCTAGCATAAATCGACGCTTTTGCTGTGACAGTGCTCAAGGCTGTCTAATAAGTAGGTTGGTTGATAACCGATGGCAGAACTCATGATAAAGCTGCATGTCTAGTCCGATTAAAACCATATTTGTTCCTCAAGGTGCTGAATTTAAGGCGGTTCAACGAGGCTTGAAAAGGGGCTGCGACCCGGTGCCAAATCTCCGTGCTATCCCTATGGGGCCAACGGCAGTAGCGGCCTATGTGAAGCAGTGGATTGCCTCAGAGGCAGCATCTGGAAGCACCGCTGGGGCAGTACTGATCATGGGTCTGTGTGGTAGCCTGACGCCGACCTTGACCGTAGCAGATGCCGTTGTTTACGCCAGTAGCTTGGTAGATGTAGCAGATGCTCTCCCTGCTGCAAAAGAGAAGCTGATGTTTGACTCAGGCCTGTATTCAACGCTACTTGAACGACTGGAGAAGTCTGTGACAGGGGTCACGGGTTTAATGTGCGATCGCGTTGTGCATGAGGCCGCTGCTAAACAAAAACTCGCGCAGTTGTATGGAGCGGATGTGGTGGATATGGAAGGCTACAGCATCCTCAGCAGTTTGCAGGTAGCGGGCGTTGCCGTGGCGATGTTACGGGTCGTCAGTGATGATGCCGAGCATGATTTTCCAGACTTATCGGGGGCACTAACGGCGCAAGGAACCCTAAGGCCGCTGCCATTGGCGATGACCCTGATCCGTCAGCCTCGTCAGGCTTGGCGGTTAATTCGGGGATCGTTGCGGGCGCTCCAGCAGCTGGAGCAGCTGACAGCACAGCTTTTTAGTGCTCCATAGCTTTTTAGTGCTCCATAACATTGCCCTAGAGAGCGCCGCAGCCGGGAAGCGGGGGTTCTGTGACCAGGTTTTAATCGGTCGCGGCGTCAAGCAAGTGGGGACGAGCCAGAAAGTAACTGGCAATGGACTTGGCATCAATGGGTTCGCCCTGACGAATGGCGGCTTCAAAGTCTTGGGGCGTCATCAAAACAGTCTCAATGTCCTCGTCTTCATCCTGGGCGGGTGGGGTATCAAGTTGCTCCAAGTCTTTTGCCAGATAGGCATAGATCCATTCGTCGGAGTAGCCGGGGGCTAGCGGAAATTGACCA
>CAZXWR010000242.1:0-6389 GCA_964644325.1 uncultured bacterium | reverse complement strand
CTCGTCAGTAAAGGGCATCTTCAGGGCATCGGCCACTAGAAACTGGGCTTGGTCAGTCAGCCCCGCCGCCGCCACCCGCGCCGTGGCTCGTTCCGCCTGCACCGGACTTAGGGTAATGCCCGTGGCAGTAGCCCCGTATTTTTCCGCCAGGTAAAGGGTGCTGCCCCCAATGCCGCAGCCCACATCCAGGATGGTCTGGGGCGGCGCCGATAGCTCGCTCCAGCGCAGCAGCTCCTCAATTAAGTCAATTTGGGCCTGACGGCGATCGCCTTTCTGGGTACCATCCGGCCCATAGTAGCCGTGGTGCATGTGCTCACCCCAGGTTTGCTCCCAGAGGCCAGAGGACGCATCATAAAACTGCTGAATGCGCTGCGAAAGGGTTAAAGACATAGTGACGATCGAACAACAACATGCGGAACTCGCCCAATGTGAACCGGGCTGACTGTACCCTAACGTTCCTGACCCCAGCGTTAAACCCAGGCACCAGACGCCATCATTTTAGATCGGTGGGCTGCACCACCAGCTCTGTGAGGGCCGGAAGCGTCTGTACCGGCGTTAAGTCCTGCACCGGATTCCCCAGTAAAATCAGCCGTTGCAGCCGGGTCAAGGCCGTCAAGGCTGACAGATCTTGAATCTGATTGCCTGCCAAATTCAGCATCGTGAGCTGCTTCAGGGGCTGGACAAAACTCACATCTTGCAGGCGGTTATTGCCAACACTTAGGCTCAGGAGACTCGTTAAAGCTGAAATCGGCGTTGGATCGGTAAATTGATTATCATCCACCGCCAAAAAACTCAGGTTAGATAGCGATCGCAGGGGTTCCAGATCCGTAATTCGATTCTTGTCCAGCATCAACACCGTCAGCTGTGTGAGTGCCCCTAACCCCTGAATATCCACAACCTGGTTATTGCCAAGATTGAGCTGATTGAGCTGAGTTAACGCAAACACTGGCTGGGGATTAGTAATTTGATTGTAGGAAAGATCGAGCCATCTCAGCTGGGGCAGGGAAGACAATGCCGTCAGATCCGTCACCTGATTATTCGAGAGATCTAGCCACTCCAATCGAGACAGTGCTTTCAGGGGATTGAGATCAGCGACCTGGTTGCCGTTCAGCTTCAGCGCCACCAGGTTAGGCAAAGCCTGCAACGGCTGGAGATCCACCAAAGGCAACGGTGGATGATCGGTCAGCGACACCGAGGCCGTGCCCCGATAGGTGTTGCCCAAGTAGTAAAACGATTGAGGGCTAGCTCCCGGTTCATCGCTATCGATATTACCCACCGGACGCATGGCCCGACGGCTCACCCTGAGGTCTAGAGACAGCCGTTCTGGTGTGGTGAGTCGTTCCTGTGCCGTTGCACAATCACGGGTTTTTGCGGCTCGTAGCAGCGCTGCCACGGTTTCGGCTGCTGCTTGGGGAAGCTGATCGCGCTGCCTGCACCAGTCTGAAAAGGAAGGCGGCACAATCTCTACCCGCCCAACCGTCTGGGCTGGCGCAATTGGAGCCATGAATAGGGGAACCCCCATCGCGACGGGAATAATCTTACCCAGGGGCGATCGCCAAGGTGCAGCAGCATGGCCAGAACGGCCCTTGGGGTCGAGGAGCGCGAACACTCGGAGAGCAAACATAGTAGACACAGCGCTGATAGAGGGCAGACCTGTTATGAGTCTCGTCAGGAGGGAGCCTTCTCAATGGGGGGACGCTGATTTTAGCCTGAAACAGGCTTTAATGGTTCAATCCTAATCACAAAAGAGGGTATCGCGGGTTTGACGCCCGGTTTCGGGGTTCGTACCGCTGGCTACGGCACAAAGCGCGACCTGCGTATCATCGCGCATTTCCACATCCGTGAAATCAGCACCCTCAATACGAGCCTGCTGAAACTGCGCCCCAAAGGCAAACGCCCCTTCTAAAACCGCATTGGTTAAGTTGGCCTGTACCAACCGGGCTGAATCAAGGGTTGCCAGCCGCAGATTTGCCCCTGCCAGATTTGCATCTTCGAGATTGGCCCCAAAGAAGCTGACCCCTGCTAGATTCGACCCTTGAAAGTTAGCATTTTTGAGGTTGGCTTTGGTAAAGCTAGACTCGGTTAGATTGCGCTGAGAAAAGTCAGCATTGACCAAAATTTCCTTGTTGTAGTCTTCAGCCCAAGCCGGAGTGGTCCAAAAAATGAACAGCAGCACCAGGGCCGATACGCCAAGGGCGATCGCCTGCCCTTGCTTCCAGACAAACAGACAGGTCGACAGAATGTGGTGCATGGCAAACATAAAACCCGGTCGAATGGCAGCGCGGCTCACGGTACTCCTCCGCAATCAAGATGGGCATTAAGACCAGTTTAATCTGGCCAAGCATCGGTTTGAGCATCCGCAACTCTGGGCGTTGGAACTAAAAAGAAATCAGGAGATAGCCGTCTTGAAACTTAGCCCCCGTCACTTTCTGGCCCTTGAGAGAAGGCGGCAGAAATAGGTTGCGGCGCTGATCGCCAGCAGCGATGGTCAGCTCCGGGCCATACTGGGTGAGCTGAACCTGAGCCTTGTCAAACCCCGGTAAAAAGAGGCGCACCTGGCGCTGAACTTCATCCACCGTCATTGGCTTCGGTGCGGCCAGGGCATCCTGCTGGATATTGGGGATGGCCTCAATGAGCGGTTGCCACTGGCCGTCCTGGATCCGAGGCAGGCCATGGATGGGTAGGGGGCGAAACTGGTCTTCTAGGGCATTGGTGGCGGCGGACTGATTGAGCAGCAAACTGGCCACCGTCAGGTTGGCCTGCTGGGCACCCCCCCATAAAAGCTGAGCCGATTTCAGGGCGATCGCATCTTCCGTCGATACCAGACAGGCTGCCACTCGCCGCGGGTCGGCCACCGCCGTTTGGCCCTGTACTAGCTCATTGTCTGCCATGGAAAACGGCTGCGAAAAGTTCTGACCGCTCCAGTCCGCGTTGTTTAAAACGGTGGCTGCTACGGGCTGAATGAAGGGCGAAACGGCTTTCCCCAGATCAGACTCTGCAAAGACCTGGCGGAAGCGTCGCATGTACCAGTTCAAAATCTCCGGCATGCTAAACATCCGGAGCGTACTGGCACTACTCAGATTGTCGTAGATAATCATGTCGTAGCGATCGCTGGCATCAAAGCCCTTCAGGGCATAGAGACTCAGGGCCGAGTCCATGCCGGGCAGTATGCCTAACTCTTGGCCAAAGACCGACTTGAAAAAGGGGGTGCGCAGGTACTGGGCTTCGAGCTGCTTCACTTCGCCCCAGCTCTGCTCTAAAAGCTGTGCGGTGGACAGGGCCGCGACCGCAAGGTTCGGTGCAATGTCCTGTGGCGTATGGGACAGTCCCGTTTCTGCCAGCAGCAGGCCCAGGGAAGGTTCTACATCTTGGCCCAGCAGCAATACACGCTGCCCCTGGGCGGCATAGGCTTTAGCTGCGGCGATCGCCAATGTCGTGCGGCCCGTGCCCCCCTTCCCCAAAAACGTCAGAATAAACGACATGCCGGATAAATCCTATTGAACAGGCTCAATTTCGTCTTCAAAAAACCAGGTTTGGGTCTGATCCTCAAACTGCACAATTACCCCCACCCCGCTGCCGTCCGTCATCTTATAGCCGCACACCGAACCAACCTGGCCAAGCTTTTGACTAATGTCATCAGAAACGCGATCGCGAATTCGGCAGACGCGCACTTTTTGACCGACATCCATAGGACTCACCATTCCGACACAACGAACCAAACCACAGTTTATCAGGGTTCTCGACACTTCCGTATGCGTCCCCTTGGTAAAATAAACGGCAATCTCTCTGAAACCAAATGAAGCCAACTGATTGCCCATCGCCCTGGCGACTTCCCGTCGAAACAGCCCTGACTCGGCTCCGTGGTCTGACTCAGAAATCGGTGCAGCACCAGTGGCGGTACGCCTTGGGTGACGACAGTGCCGCTCAGGTACCGGATTCCAGCCAGTGGCTCCACTGGCCGCTGGTCACCCTCAACGACCGTCAGCATGTGGCCTGGGCCGATGGGCGGCAGGTGCTGTGGTTGGGGCAGGTCTTGCAGCTGCCGGAAGCGCTAGATGGCTATCCGCTCAGAGGATGGGTGGTGCGGCTGGCGTTAACTTGGTGGGCGGCGCAGGCCGATATTTTTGTGAATGGGGTGTCTGTTCAGCAGGGTGACCTCTATGACTGTGCTGCGCGGGTGGTGTTAAGTGAGGCGCTGGTGCCCGGAGAAACTGTTGAGGTTGCTATCCGGCTGGTGAGTCCAGGGCACGATCCGGGTGCCCTCGTGCGATCGCGGTTGCTGTGTGAGCCCCCCAACGACACCGATTGGATTGATCCGGGGATGGTGGCGGATGAGCTGGCCGTGCTGAGCGGATTCGTTGAGGCATTGCGCCCAGAAGCCGGAGAGGCGATCGCCCAACAGGTGCAGATCCTTGATTGGGAGGCCCGATATCAGGTCGATGAGTTTAAGGCAGCGTTGCAACATTTGCGCCAGGGGCTAGCCCCCTGGGGGCAGTGGCTGAAAGACCGCACGGTTTACTGGGTGGGGCACGCCCACTTAGACCTGGCTTGGCTCTGGCCGATTCCTGAAACCTGGGACGTGGCAGAACGTACCTTCCAGTCGGTGTTAGGACTACAAGCCGACTTTCCCGAGCTGATCTTCTGTCATTCCTCGCCGATGCTCTACGACTGGCTAGAGCAGCACCGTCCCGCCCTGTTCCAGGCCATCCAACAGCAGGTAGAGGCCGGTCGCTGGGAGGTGGCCGCAGGGCTATGGGTCGAGCCCGAATTTAACCTGGTGAGTGGTGAATCCATTGTGCGGCAGGTGCTGTACGGTCAGCGCTATACCCAGAGCCGCTTTGGTGCGGTGAGCCGTCTGGCTTGGCTCCCGGATAGTTTCGGCTTTTGCTGGCAGCTGCCGCAAATTTTTAAGCAGGGGGGCATCGACTTTTTTCTGACCCAAAAGCTGCGCTGGAACGATACCACCTCATTCCCCTATGGCGTCTTTCAGTGGGAAGCCCCGGACGGCACCCAGATCCACAGCATGATGCTGCCTCCCATCGGCGAAGCCATGGATCCGATCCGAATCGCTGATCACGCCTGCCGTTGGGAAGTCCAGACGGAGCTGCAAGATAGTCTTTGGTTACCTGGGGTCGGCGACCATGGGGGTGGCCCCACCCGCGATATGCTGTCCGTCGGCCGTCGCTGGCAAACTTCCCCGATCTTCCCAACCCTCAAAGCCAGCTCCGCCCAGCAGTTCTGTCAGCAGGTGGCGGCACTCGATTACGACTGGCCCGTCTGGCGTAACGAGCTGTTTTTAGAGCTACATCGGGGCTGCTATACCGCCCATGCCGATCAAAAACTTTATAATCGCCGCTGTGAACAGCTGCTGATGGAAGCGGAACTGTGGTTGGCGATCGCCACCCTGCGACTCAAGACCCCCTACCCTAAAACCGAGCTGGAACAAGCCTGGAAGCAGGTGCTCTTCAATCAGTTCCATGATATTTTGCCGGGTTCCTCCATCCCTGAGGTTTTTGCCGAAGCCAATCAAAACTGGGAAGCGGCCTTACAAACGGCGACGGCTCTCCGCCATACCGCCCAACAGGCGATCGCCCTCGCCGTAGATACCGCCCCAGCCCCAGGTGAGACAGCCCTGCCAGTGGTCGTCTTCAATGGCCTCAACTGGTCTCGTTCAGGGGTGGTGTCCTGGGCCTTGCCCGAGCATCTGGCGGGAACTGGAACCCTCACCACCGCCACGGGCCAAACCCTCGCCACCCAGCACGATGCGGTGCAGCAGCGGCTGTTGTTTTACCTGGAGGATATCCCCTCCATCGGCTATCAGCAGCTCTGGTATCGGCCAGAATTATTGCCTCCGAACTCTGGCGATCGCCCCCCTCAGCCCACAGACTGGATCCTAGAGAATCAACATCTGCGGGTAGCACTCTGCCCCCAAACCGGACAGCTCCGTTCAGTCTGGGATAAAGACCAGCAGCGGGAGGTTTTAGCGGGCCTGGGCAATCAGCTGCAGTTCTTTCAAGATCAGGGCCAGTACTGGGACGCCTGGAATATTGACCCCCAGTACGCCGATCACGCCCTAGAACCTGCAACCCTCGCATCCCTGTCCTGGATAGCGACAGGGCCAATTCAGCAGCGGCTGCGGGTGGTGCTGCACTGGCGGCGTTCCACCTTTACCCAGGACTATGTTCTGGAGGCCCACAGTCCGCTGCTGCACATTGAAAGCCAGGTGGATTGGCAAGAAACCCACGTTTTGGTTAAAACCGCATTTCCGCTCCAGCTTACGGCGGCTCAGGCCACCTACGAAATACCCTGTGGCGCTATCGAGCGGCCCACCCTCCCCAACCCGCACCCCCTCCCCGACTGGCAACGGGCCAAGTGGGAAGTGCCCGCCC
>CAZXWR010000241.1:0-6475 GCA_964644325.1 uncultured bacterium | reverse complement strand
TACAGTTGAAAGTCAATCGCTGCAATACTTCCAGGACTTATGGGTAAGGCATAGACCATAGCAAAGATATGGGTATCTAGCAAAATTCTCATTTGCCCTCGAATGCGCGGAGAAGGTCTTCCGGCAAAGGAGCATCGAAATCATCTGGAACGGTAAACTCGCCTGCGCACAATCCAAATGGTCGTAATGGTTTACTGTGGGCGATCGGTCTCAGTTCGGCAATCGGCTGATCAAATTCAACAATGACAAGTGTTTCACCTGCCTCTACTTGACGCAGATATTTCAATGGATCTTGCTGCATCTCATCAACAGTTACATTCACCATGAAAAACCTCTTGCATGATAAGTTACTAGCTATTTTCTACCATCTTCATTCCTTTTAGACCACAGCTCAGAACCTGCAAGACCTGTGCGATAAAGGAGATCACCCCAAACCTGGCAAAAGGTACTCACAAGGTATAGCCAGATAAATCTGACCACAATTAAAAGACGTTTTCCCACATTTAGCTTTAGTTTATCTATCCTCTACCATATCTAGTGCCTTGACAAGACATCAATAAAAATCGCATCTTTTGAGGCACACACGTAATCAACAACGGAAACTATAGCTCATATTTTCGATTCTGTAAGCCACAAAACTTTGTAGCCTATAGAGAATCATCAAAATACACTGCAACCTTCAGCTACATTAAGCAGTTTAGAGAATGCATAGACAGCAGGACGCCTACCACTAGACTCTTTTAGAGTAATGAGCATTTCGTTGTCCCAAAGCACGGCAACGATCCTTTTTGCTGTCGGAACAGGAATCTCGTTGCAGTTTGTAAAGTCCGAAAATTTGAAGATCAGACGAGAAAAAATAAAATCTAACGTATGAATAGCATACTGAGAATGCGTTAACTCAATGATTTGAATTTTTTCAAAGTTTAAACGACAAATTTGGCCGCTAATTTGGTTAATCTGAGGATTTTAAAACGAAATCGGTAAAACCCTTCAGTGAGTAATCTTGTGCTTAATCGACTAAACCACGACGGACAGCGGCGACGGCAGCTTGGACGCGATCGCTCACCACTAGCTTATTCATAATCCCCTTCACGTAGGTTTTGATCGTGTTGGGGCTGAGGTAGAGTTTTTGGCCGATTTCGGTGTTGCTCAAGCCTTCGACAATGAGTTCTAAAACTTCGTATTCGCGATCGCTCAGCAGTCCCTCATTGCCAGCAATTTTGGGACGGGCAGGCGTTAGATTTTGCATGACCTTTTGGGCAATTTGCGGGTCCAAATATGCAGCGCCAGAGGCCGCTACCCGAATCGCATTTGCCAACGCGTCCACGTCTGTTCCCTTAATGCAGTAAGCATCCGCCCCACTAGAGAGCGCTGCAATAATCTCCGTCTCATCAGTGTGGGAGGTCAGCACCACCACTCGCATATCAGGGAACTGCGCTTTGAGGGTTTGGGTCGCTTCAATGCCATCTATCCCCGGCATCCCCACATCCATTAACACAATGTCAGGCTTGAGCGCACTGGCCTGGGCAATGCCCTGACGACCATCTGTGGCCTCGCCGACAATCGTGAAATCAGCCTGCTGATAGATCATCAAACCCGCTTACCTCGGCTTAACACCAATCGCGGCGATGCACATCCATTTCGACCAGCCAGTACCATAGTCAAACGACCCCACGACCTCAAGTTCGGCTGCTTGCAGGAAAGCGTCCAGCTGATTGGGGGCGTATCCACGATTGTGCCAGCGCAGGGACATGAGAACTTGACCCGGCCCTTGGCGAGTCACTGAGCCAATCAGCGGGGCACCTGGCTTCAAGACTCGAACCATCTCACGCAACGTTGCGACGGGTTCGGTCATGTGCTCTAAAACATGGGCAAAGATGACCGCGTCGAAGGATGCATCGGCAAAGGGTAAGCGCCTAATATCGCCCCATCTCAAATCAAGCGTCGGGCAACGATTTTCCAGCAGCTGTTGAGCATGGGTCAACATGGCATTGGAAATATCGACCCCAGAGACATGGGCAGGATGGTCGATACTGTCTAAAAGCGCCAGACTGAAAGCCCCTGTGCCGACCCCACAGTCGAGAATTTGAGAGGTCTGGTCAAGATGGCTCAAGCGATCGCCCACGACCTGACTTTCGAACAGCAGTTGATAATCGTGGAGCTGACCTAAACGGGCTAAATTGTCGTGCCAGTGATGGGCAGAAGCATCGTAGCGCGATCGCAGGGTATCGATACTAGGCACAGTTCTCCAGCGGTCTGAGGTTGGAATTTTTGTGTTTAATGGCATGGCAAAATCGACCCTCTTATTGCAGAGAGCTATACGCTTCGTTGATTCAATTCAATGGATGGAAAGCAGTGGCAACGTCTACCAGCGCAGAATTAGCGGCATCGCAGGGCGATAATCTTCCGTACGCCCCGAATCATGATGATCCAGCGTGATTTCTATAAGATGTTCCTTGCCTGAGCGCATCGAGAGGCGCTCAGCTTGTGAAGCCAGTTCTAAGACGCCTTCGGTATCTGTCGATGGCGTGGAGATGATGACCTCAGTAATCATCTGAGGATTGCGGTGAGGCTGTGGCCGGGGTAGGCCCGGATCATGGAACGGGAAATAGAAACAGAGCGGTTCCCTCAGGTTTTTAGCATTGGTACCCACACGGAACCCCTTGGGCGGTAGAAAGTAGTCAGGTTGGTAGTGCCAACCAGGAAACGGCATTTCTTGACTAATCGGATCGTTGTGGGGTACAAAAATAGCGCCAAACGGCGATGCAGTTGGGTCTTCAGCTCGCTCAGGAAAGTGCAGGCTTCGACCCGGCCCGTTTCTGGCTTCATCGGCATCCTGCACCCAGATAAACTCCAGCATGCCATTGGCAAAGTAAAACCGACGGTTGGCTGTCCCCTGACCCGGATGAGTGTTTCCCGGCCCTTCTTGAAAGCCCTGTTCCAGTAGCCGATCCGCCACCTTCGCTTCCGGCTCAACCAGTATGAAGACGTGATCCAGTTTCAGATTCATGGTCGTTTATGCAGGCTTTTGGGCCACAATGAACACCACTTTCGCTTGACCGGTTGGTGACTTGTAATCACCTGCTTGCCATTGGTAATCAATCGCAAACCCCGCATCAGCCAAACTTTTCTCTAAATTTTTGACTGTGAAGACCTTGACCAAGGGAAACAGTCCCAGCAGTTTACCAATGGGCGCAATCAGCTTGAACCAGGCCATCGTATCCCCCAGGCAGACGGTACTGGTGATGAAAACCCCGCCCGGTTGCAGCAGGTTATAGACCTTGGCGATGACATGCTCCTTATTTTCAAGCAGGTGTAAGACATTCAATCCCAACACCGCATCGTAAGTTCCGTCCGGGGCGTTCAGCTCATCAATGCTGGCTTGCTCAAAGGTGACGTTTTGGATGTTCTGGGCATCGGCTTTCCCTTGGGCGATCGCAATCATGTTCGCTGAGAAATCGATGGCGCGGATGTGCTTCACGTAGGGCGCATGCGCAATGGCCGTTGATCCGGTTCCGCAACCAAACTCCAGTATTTCCATCTCGGGTCGAAAGTAGTCGCGGGTAACCGCTAGTTTTTTCTGGTAAGCGGCTTCATCGGCGATCGGCTGCTTCGCGTATTTCTCTGCGATCTTGTCCCAAAATTTGGTTGATGTCGTCATGGGCTTAGCTCCTAGATACGTCAGTTTGGGTGGCGATATTTTGATAGAACTGAGCGATGTCGTGGCGCGATCGCAAATGATAAACCTGCTTTGTCACCTTCGCTTGCGCCACATACTCCCGATATCTGGGCGTCAGTTTGGTATGACACAGCCGGACAGTGGTGTAGGAATTCAGCGTCCCTTTTAATAACGGGCTCCGCTCAGGCCAACCTGCGGGTTTTACCCAAGCCCCTTCGAGCAATCGCTTCGTGACCCACCAGTAGTGCCGCCATACAGGCATATCGAGATAAACCAGGGTGTCGGCCACCGCCAAGCGATCCCATACGGTATCTATTGAACCAAAACCATCAATGATCCACTGATCCTGTTGCAAGAGCGCATCATGGGCAGCTTTGAACTCGGCGTGGGGGACTTCACCGCCACCGGGTCGGTACTTCAGCGAATCCAGCGGCACCCAGGGCAAGCTGGTCACGTCAGCCAACCGTTTGCTTAAGGTTGATTTACCACCGCCCGCGTTGCCAAATACAGCGACTTTATTCATCGGTTTTCTCTCAAATTGTTACTGCTATGACGGCACTTCCTGACTGATTACATGCTGCCTGGGGAAGGGGTTCCGCCACCGTACCACCGACCAAATGATGAATGACAGTGCGGCAATCTCAACGATCAGATGAAAGGTATCGTCTAAATCAGTTGTGCCAGTTATGATGACCAGCGCGATGTACATCGCAGCAACAATGATGTTGGCCCAGCGATTGGCACGATAGGGCAGGAGTTGAGAGAGGAGAATCATGGCGATTGGAATCTCAAGCATGACGCCACCCAAAAGCAGCATATGTTCTTGGATTGGATTCCCGTTTAATGTCCCGGTCATGATTTCTTCAACGAATCCAGGCTCCACAAATTCATGAATATCCCGAAATATGATGTTGAGCAAGAAAATTAGCCACAGGGTGGATAGCTTGGCTTTCGTCTCCATTATCAGCATCTGTTTCTGCAAATTCATGATCATTCTCCTTTTTGGATGTCTGATCAAAACATACAAACGGATGTGGGGAGCCGTTGTCCCCAGATGTGGGGATTTGATGTGGGGATTTAGGGATAGGGTCTGCAGGGATTGCCGTGAGGAGTCGCTATGAAAGAATTGATATTAGGACATAAAGCACTTCAGCTCTTATCCAGAAGAGTGCGGTTGATGAGTAGATGCTAAGGATCGTGAATTAAATAAGGTCGGTCATTACAAGATTGTTTCGCCCTCACCCCAGCCCTCTCCCAAAGTGGGAGAGGGAGCAAGAGTCCGATTCCCCTTCTCCCAAGTTGGGAGTAGACCGCAGGGCGTGCGAAGCAGGGGTTAGGGGATGAGGGGGTCACTTTGGGAACTTTCCAAAAAATTTTGGAGGTTATTAAATTCACGATCCTAAGGGGTGACGTAAGGTGAGAGCAAGGAGTCAGCAGGAATTTTGTTTGCTGGCTTTGTGGCATCAACTGTTTCGATACAGACTAGGATCAACGGTAATGATCAAGGTTAAATCCTTGCGTTTGGATAACCGAGGTACCCCATGACGACGCTGCTAATTCAGACGGAGAGCGTGCCCCTGACGGTAAACCTGCCGATGCCGATTGAGATGACGATGGCAGAGTTCTATGAATTTTGTCAGGCCAACCGTGATCTGCGGATCGAACGCAGCGCCAATGGCGAAGTTATCATCATGCCACCTGCCTTTTCAGATACGGGAAATCGTAACTTCAACCTAACTGTACAGGTTGGTGTGTGGGCTGAGCAGGATGGTACTGGGCTAGGTTTTGACTCAAGTTCTGGCTTTACACTACCCAATGGAGCGACGCGATCGCCTGACGCGGCGTGGATTCGGCTCGAACGCTGGAATGCTCTGACAGAGGACGAAAAGGCGTCCTTTGCGCCAATTTGTCCGGATTTTGTCGTTGAGCTAAAGTCATCCAGCGATACTTTGAGTGGACTGCAGGCCAAGATGGAAGAATACATGGCGAATGGAGCGCTGCTGGGATTTCTGATCGATCGCAAACAGCGTCACGTTCATGTCTATCGCCCCGGTCAAGCACCCAAGATTTTGGAGAACCCTGACAGGGTCAGCGGTGACCCAGAACTACCGGGGTTCCAATTGCAGATGGCAAGAATTTGGTAGGCAAAATCCATCTAATACTAAATCCGGTTTCAAAAACCCCGAATCAAAGTAAGGATCCTGTATGGTTAAGAGCCGTTGTCCCCATTGTGAATCGTGGGTATCCAACTAGGATTTGGTATAATCCGTTTGTTCTCGTCCAATTGAGTGAACCTGGCGCAGGATGCTGAGATGGCGATCGCCCTTGACTGCGGTTTCAATAGCCAAAGTCATTTAGGGCGAAAATTTCGGCAACTGACAGGCATCACACCGAAAGCCTATCGTGCCCAGTAAAAAATTCCGCTTTCTAACGTTACCCCATCACCCGACGCAGATAATCTCAAAATTTCGACCAATAACCTTTCAACGGTCGGATATATAGACGTTATTAGGCAATCAAATGCTGTCTGTTTACACATCCAAAGATTCAAGTTTGGTTAACCATTCATGGAAATGTAGGCATTGATCTCGAATTGATTGTAAGCCAATCATCTCGGCTAACTGCGGCCCAAAGGTTGACTTGGCCTGTCCATAATCAGGAAATTGAGCAATAATTCGTTTGCTTGGTGCTGTTTGCGGTCCATCATTGATCAATTCTGGCGTTTCATACTGGCTTAAAACGTGTAACCGTCCCTCAGGTAGCGCTTAAGCCAGGGAAATAGGCTCCCGATGAGCC
>CAZXWR010000240.1:0-6516 GCA_964644325.1 uncultured bacterium | reverse complement strand
GACAGGCGATCGCCCAGTTGGATCGAGTCACCTTAGAAGCCTTGCCCCTAGAGGCCGATATCCGTCAGCGGGCACTCCAGCTGATGGATTTGCGGGGGAATCCTGCCGATATTTTCCAAGAAATTAGTCGCTGGTCGTTAGACGACACCCAGGTGGCAGCGGTTCACCATCTCAAATCCGTCATTGATCTCTTGGCGGGACATGCTTCCATTACCCTAGATCTGAGCCTGATTCAGACCTTTGACTACTACACGGGTCTTGTGTTTGAAGTGGTCAGCGATGCCGAGGGTGGCCAACGGGTACTCGGTCAGGGGGGGCGCTATGATCAGCTGCTCAGCCTCTATCATCCCCAGGGCAAGATGGTTCCTGGTATTGGGTTTTCCCTCAATGTGCAAGATATCCAGCAGGTCTTGCTCAGCCAAGGCAAGTTAAAACAGCAGATGCCGTTGGCCCAGTGGCTGGTGGTCGCCGTGGATGCCCCAGCGGAGGGTGCTGCCTTTGCCCATGCGCAGCAGTTGCGGACTCAAGCAGCGGCAGAGGTTCGAGTCGAACTCAACCTGACTGAACGTTCGCCTGAAGCAGCCCGACAATATGCCCAGTACCGCCAGATTCCAGCAATTGCTTGGGTGAGTCGGTCAGGGTCTGTCACAATTGAAGCGATTGATCTTCTGCCCTCTACCGCCCATTAGTTACCCCATGTTAACGGTCGCTTTACCGAAGGGAGCCTTACTGAAAGATAGTATCCGACTGTTGCAATCGGTCGGCCTTGACTTTGGTGCTTTCCTAGATTCTGCTAATCGCCAGCTGCAAATTACCGACTCGACTCAGACGGCCCAAGCTCTTTTGGTGCGGGCCCAGGATGTGCCTGTATATGTGGAGTACGGTCAAGCTCAGCTGGGGATTGTGGGCTATGATGTGCTCCAGGAAAAACAGCCGCAGGTGGCTCAGCTGCGGGACTTGGGCTTTGGTCATTGCCGCATGTCTGTTGCGGTGCGTCAGTCTAGTCCCTATCGTTCGGCGGTGGAACTCCCTGCCCATAGCCGCGTGGCCTCTAAGTTTGTGTACTGCGCACAGTCGTATTTTGAGCAGCTTGACTTGCCCGTCGAAATTATTCCCCTCTATGGCTCGGTCGAGCTGGGGCCAATTACGGGGATGTCGGAAGCCATTGTGGATTTGGTCTCGACGGGTAAAACCTTGAAGGAGAATGGCCTGATCGAGCTGGAAGTTCTCTATGAAAGCACGGCTCGGCTCATTGCGCATCCCCTCAGCTATCGGCTCAATACCGATCGGCTCTGCGACTGGGTGGAAAAACTGCACCCGGCGATCGCATCCTAGGTTAGCCTGGATAGGGCGCGGCAGGCGCTCCTCATCACGGTGTAATTTATGGCTGACGCAACCTTTCCCAGTTCAGATTCAGACCACCGTCGCGGTGCCAGAGCCAATGACTGGCGTCTATTTCTGACCATTGTTCCCTACGCCCGACCCTACTGGCGCACGCTTCTGGTGTCGGGAATTTTGCTGGTGCCCCTCTCCATTGCGGGGGCTGTACAGCCGATTTTATTGGGTCAGGCCATTTCGCTCCTGCGAGATGAACCAACAACCTATGGCTTCATTCGCAGTGCAGGTTTGGCAACGGGTCTGAATATTCTGAGTGTGTTGCTGCTGGTTACGGTGGCGATTCGCTTTGGCCTCCAGGCGGTGCAGGGATACCTGGTGCAAAAGGTCGGGCAGCAAATTACCGCCGATATTCGCAACGATCTGTTTGCCCATGTGCTGTCGTTGGCCTCACGGTTCTTTGATCGGACCCCTGTAGGCCGACTCATTACCCGATTGACCAGTGATGTCGAGGCCCTGGGAGATGTATTCTCGACAGGCGCCATTGGCATTGTCAGCGATCTATTTTCGATCCTGGTGATTGTCGTGATCATGTTTACCCTCCAGTGGGATTTGGCAACGCTCCTGGTAGTGCTATTGCTGCCGATTAGTGGCCTAATCTGGTATTTCCAGTTCGAGTATCGCAAGGCCAACTATAAGGCACGGGAGGAGCTGTCTTCCCTCAATTCCATGCTCCAAGAAAACCTGACGGGCATTGGAGTGGTACAGCTTTTTCGGCGAGAGCGGTTCAATAGTGAACTGTTCCGCGAGAACAACCGCCGCTATATCCGCGAGGTGGATCGCACCATTTTCTATGACTCAGCGGTTTCAAGCACCCTGGAATGGATTGGATTTATTGCGATCGCCAGTGTGCTGTGGCTGGGGGGAACGCGCATTCTGCAAGAGGCCCTGACCTTTGGCACCCTTTCCACCTTTGTGCTGTTTGCCCAGCGACTCTTTAACCCATTGCAGCAGCTGGCTGAAAAATTTACGGCCATCCAGGCGGGCTTCACCGCCGTTGAGCGCATCAATGACCTGCTGGGTCAGCCCGTTGATATTCGCGACCCGAAAGTACCGCAATCCCTGCCCAGTAGCACGACGGGGGCAGCGGCAACGGCATTGGGAGAAGTGAAATTTAATAACGTTTGGTTTGCCTACAAATCAGATGACTATGTCTTAAAGGGACTCAACTTTACCATTCGTCCCGGTGAAAAAGTTGCCATTGTAGGGCCAACGGGTTCTGGCAAAAGCTCCATGATTCGGCTGCTTTGTCGCCTCTATGAAACCTCACAGGGTTCTATTACCGTGGATGGGGTTGATGTGCGCGATGTATCCCAAACAGAACTGCGTCAGTATGTGGGCGTTATTTTGCAGGATGGCTTCTTATTTGCCGGGGATGTGAAGAGCAATATTTCCCTGGGCGAAGACTACTCCTTGGCTGAAATTCAGCAGGCAGCGGCCCTGACCAATGTGGCACCCTTCATCGAGGAACTGCCCGCTGGCTATGATACGGTGTTACGGGCGCGAGGCACAAACTTATCAGCAGGACAAAAACAGCTTTTAGCCTTTGCCCGAGCTGCCATTCGGAATCCGCGGATCTTGGTCTTAGATGAAGCGACCGCGAGTTTGGATGTCGGCACAGAAGCACTGGTTCAGGAAGCGCTGAATCGTTTACTGGTGAACCGTACCGCCATTATCATTGCCCACCGTCTCTCCACCATTCGCAATGTCGACCGCATTTTAGTGCTGCGCCATGGCGAACTGATTGAATCTGGCTCCCATGAGGATCTGCTGCAACTCAATGGCGTGTATGCCAACCTGTACCAGCTTCAGATGCTAGGGCAGGCGGTATAAGGTTATACGTGGAGCTTTCCCAAACCCGATCAATTGCTCGGACGCTGGAACCCATGCCCCCCAATGAACGACAGGTATAGTTAGAGCCTAATTATATTTGTGTAGGATTGATGGGAGAAATATTCATGAAACTATTGAGCGGCAGGGCATTGGCCTCGCTAGGATTAGCCTCAGCTCTTGTACTGGGTTCGTCTTTGTTTATTGATGCGGATGCGCATCCGAAGAAGCGATCAAAGCATCGCCACCATAAGTATGAGTACGATGCAAACTACGATACGGTCTACCGCAATCGGAACTATCCCGTATATCGACGCGTGCGGGATGATGATCGGTTCTATGGTGATCGCCCCTATCGCGTATACCCGAGAAGCCGAAATTATCGCCAATTTAGAATGGTGCGCTCTTTACCCCGGAACTGTCAGAGGCGTGTAATCAGCGGTCGAGAGTTCTACTACGATGATTACGACCGAAACTACTATCGCTATAGCTCGGTCGACAATGCGTACCTGGTCATTGATGCCGCATCCTTAACCAGAGACTTTATTGATCGCTTCTTTTAGGACAGTGCGCCCGCCTTTCTTGCGGCTGCAATTCATCAACAAAAGTCTTTGTTCCCCTAGAACATGATGTTCTAGGGGATGTTTGTGAGGTGGTCACTTACTGCTCTAAATGCCCACTTTTATGGGGTACACCCAGTTTTTTGAGGCATGGCATGGCTGAAGACTATGCCCTAGCCAGAATGAACAAGTTTTTGGTAGCGGGCCAGTGCTGTGAGGGGAAAGTGCTGATAGTAAAGGTTGTAGCGCAAATAAAAGTGCCCTGGAAATCCTGTGCCTGTATATTCAGCTTCAGTCCAGCTCCCGTCTGGTTGCTGTGTTTTGAGCAGATACTGCACACCCCGCTCTAGGGCAAGCTGGGCATAGTCGTTTGTGGCTTCCCCAGCGGCCAACAGGCCAATTAAGGCCCAGGCCGTTTGCGAGGCGGTACTCACGCCTTGACCCTTGAGGCTGGCATCCACGTAGCTCTTGCAGGTTTCTCCCCAGCCACCGTCTGGGTTCTGGCAGCTCACGAGCCATGCGGCGGCCCGCTGGATCGGCTGACGACAGCGCTTCGGGGCGATCGCCCCCAGGGCCGCGAGTACCCCACTGGTGCCGTAGATATAGTTCACCCCCCAGCGGCCAAACCAGCAGCCCTCTGGCTCTTGTTCTGCGAGCAGGTAATTGAGCGCCCGTGCCACACTCCGCTGTCCGGTTGTCACTTGGGTACGACCGACCATTTCTAAGACCCGCGCTGTCACATCGGCAGTGTTGGGGTCAATCATGGCCTTCAGGTCGCCGTAGGGGATCCAGTTCAGCCAGTCCTGATCGTTATCCACATCAAAGGCGGCCCAGCCACCGGGCCGACACTGCATGGAGGCCATCCAGTCTACGGCGCGGGCGATCGCCACCTGTTTGGCGGCTTCATTGGGCAGCGTTACCTCGTTCAGCGCCATAACAACCACGGCCGTATCATCGACATCGGGGTAGAGGCGGTTCACAAATTCAAAGGCCCAGCCACCGGGTTTCGTGAGGGGACGTTTCACGGCCCAATCGCCGTACTCAATAATCTGGTGGTCAAGTAGCCATTCCCCGGCTTGGACTAGGCGTGGGTCATCGGGGGCGAGACCAGATTCTGCCAAGGCTCGCACCACCAGCGCGGTATCCCACACCGGAGAGACACAGGGCTGTATCCAGAAAATGTCATCGGTTTCGACCGCAAAGCGGCGCACAGCCTCAAAGGCCCGCTGCACGACGGCATCGGTTACGTCGTAGTTGAGGGTACGCAGCATCAGTAAGCCATTCAGCATCGGCGGCATGATGCCGCCCCAGTCCCCTTCGGGTTCCTGGTGTTCAATCATCCAGCGTTCAGCTGCTTTCAGACCCTCCTCCCGAAAGGGCACCAGGTTTAGTTGCTCAGCGGTTTTGAAGAGCTGATCGAGGCCCAAAAAGATATCGGTCCAGTCGCCATTACGGGGGAGTTCCAGAGGAGCGCGATCGCGTCCCCCTTCCACAAACAGTTCGTCGAGGGTAATCGCCGGGGTCACCGGAAAGACAGGTTTCTTGTCCATCACCACAATCAAGGGGACGGTGCTTTCCCGCGCCCAGCTCGACATCTCGTAGATAATGTTGAGCGGACTCACCTGGGGGAGCAACATGACCCAGGCTGGCAATGAGGGGAGGCCGCGCCAGTCGTAGCAGCCAATGAGGGCCAAGTGCAGCTTGGTAAAAATGCGGGTTTTGATGACCCCGCCTCGGGCCAGCACGAAGTCTTTCGCCTTGACCAGGGCGGGGTCGGTTACGGGTACGCCCAGCAGACGCAGCGCCATGTAGGCTTCAACGGTGGTGCTGAGTTCACCGCCATCGCCGTAGTACAGTTCCCAGCCACCGTGTTCTCGCTGGTGCTGGCGTAGATAGGTTTCAATTTTGGACAGCGGATAGTCGCCGTCGGTGCCCCAAATTTTTTGGGTAAGTACAAATTCAGCCGTGATGGTGACATTGGATTCGAGGTCGGCCCACCAGTAACCCTCAGGAAACTGACGGCCCAGCAAGTGAGACTGACTGGCCGCGATCGCCTTTTGTAAGGGGTCAGCCGTCGGTTTCGGGAATTCTTGAACTTGCATAGCGGCGCGCAGTAAAGATAACGACAAACAGGACAGTTGCAGCAATGGGAAGCCTGGGGCTCCCGGCAAGGAACCAGGGCGATCGCCCTGGCCGCACAGGCTACCCAAGTGGCAAAACTCAACCTACTGTATCGAAGATCGGTAAATTGTGATTCAGCACACTCCGATTGGGGATCGAAATCACTGCGCTACATCCGCAAGGGGTGGGAGCAACGGGCTGGGGGCAACGTCTTAGACCTCCCGCAGATGACCGACCTTGGCCTGGAGTTCTGACGGCGCAAAGACACCATGCTCGGTGATAATCCCGGCGATCAAGGGGGCTGGGGTAACGTCAAAGGCCGGATTATAAAATTCCACGCCAGGGGGACAGATCCGGGTAGTGCCAACGGTATGAATTTCGGTGGGGTCGCGCTCTTCAATCGGAATCAGGCTGCCGTCGGTGAGGTCAAAGTCAATGGTGGAAAGGGGCGCCGCCACATAAAAGGGAATGTTATGGGCCTGGGCACAAAGGGCAACGCTATAGGTACCAATCTTGTTGGCAGCATCGCCATTGGCCGCAATCCGGTCAGCTCCGACTACCACAGCGTCAATCAGACCCCGATGCATACAGTGAGCCGCCATCCCGTCGG
>CAZXWR010000239.1:0-6519 GCA_964644325.1 uncultured bacterium | reverse complement strand
GACCTCTGAAGAGGCTGAAACCCCTTTGGCTGCCTAACCCCCTGAATCTTTACCTTGGTTGTATGGGGACTGATTGAACCCTATCGGCTGGATATCAGAGAGGTAAACGCTGCCATCCCGAATCTACCTGAGGCTTGGGAAGGTCAGAAAATCGGTCAGGTCTCTGATTTTCAGGTAGGGATGTGGATGGATAACGTCTCCACCGCTCGCCGCAGTATTGAAATGTTGGTTGAGCAACAGCCAACAGTAGTTTTGATCAGTGGGGACTTTATCTATCACGCCCTGCCTCGTCCTCAGGTAGAGCTGAACAAAGTTGCTGAGATTGTTCAGCCTCTGGCGGATGCCAGGATTCCAGCCTACGCAGTTCTGGGTAATCATGACTATGGTCACAAGCCACCTCAGCCAGAGTTAGGTCTTCAGGTTAAAGAGCAGCTGGAAGCGGTTGGTTTGACTGTCCTTGAAAATGAGGCGATCAAGCTACCTCCCCCAGCGGTAGGAGCAACTCAGCCTGCCTCGGCAGAAGCCCTTTATCTGGTGGGAATTGGGTCCTACGTGGCCCAGAATGATCGGGTCGATGCGGCTTTGTCCCAAGTGCCCAGCGATCGTGCACGCATCGTGATGATGCACAATCCTCAGTCGTTCAAGTCCTTTCCTCAAGGAACAGCTCCATTGGCGGTCGCTGGACATACCCATGGGGGCCAAATTCGGATGCCGTTCTTACCGCACTGGTCTTGGATCTCTCTGATCCAAAAACACGAAGTTCATGGAGATGGCTGGATTAAAGACTATGGCAGTCCTGGTAACCAGCTCTACGTCAATCGTGGCATCGGATTTAGTGACGTGCCTCTTCGAATTAACTGCCCGCCAGAGGTGACCCTCTTTACACTTCAGTCTTCGTAAAAACAGGTGCCCTCTGCTTCAAGATACATCCACTTTAGGTACGAACATGACTTCAAAGGAGGGGCAACAGCAGGGTTCTAAACGCTCTCTCATCTGCGGTCTCGTGGGGTGGATCGGTTGCTTTAGCGCGATCGCAACGGATCTGATTGGCTCGATCGTAGTCGAGAAGCACAATCCAATTAGTGAAACAATTAGCAGCCTTGCCATTGGTAAAGCTGCTTGGATCCAGGATCTTGGGTTAGACCTATTTGCCATAGCATTGATAGCCTGTGCGGTAGGACTCTATCCTTGGAAATTAGGAACAGTGAGATGGAAGGCCGGCCTCGCGCTTCTGATTCTCCTGGGTGTTGATATTTTTTTAATCTCTGAACACAACAAATATGCTGGCAGGGAGGATGTGACAGGTGCAGCTATTCACATCTATTGCGTTTATGCCCTCGGAGTACTGTTTACCCTAGCGCCTCTCCTGCTTTCTTTTGGGCTTCAAAAAATCAGCCCGAAGTGGCGTCGCTTTAGTCTGGGTATTGCCCTGGGCTGGACAATCTTTGCACCGACTTTCTTTTTTATCCCCACCGATTGGGATGGTGCGTTTGAACGTCTGACCGCTCTGATCATGATTGTGTGGGTAGCGGCTATTTCTCAGCTGCTACTGCGTCATGGCCTTGGAGAACTGAATGTCAGACTCAGGTAGCCCCATGAGTTTGCCGTCGAGTTAGCTATTGTCTCCAAGGAACTCGACCTCAATCGGTTCATCGGAGGGTGGTGGGGGCGCCACTGCCTCTTGAATCTGGGGCTGAAACTGGAAGAGAGAATAGACCACATTCCGGCGAATGGCAGTCATCATTTCCAGGAACATCTCAAACCCTTCTTTTTTATACTCAATCAGCGGATCCTGTTGACCATAGCCTCGCAAGCCCACGGCTTCCCGCAGTGCATCCATCTGCTGGAGATGTTCGCGCCACAGGGTATCAATCTGCTGCAAGATAAAAAATCGCTCTGCTTCCCGCATCAGGCTAGGGCGCAGCTGCTCAATTTCTGCTTCTTTTTTCTCGTAGGCCAGACGCACCTGCTCGTGCAGAAACATCTGCATTTCTGGGACGGCTAACGCTTCGAAGTCCTCTGGCTGTAGCCCTTCGAGCAGGTACACAAACTCTTTGGATTTGTTGACCATCTCCTCAAGCTTCCATTCCTCGGGCGGCAGTTCAGGGTTCACGTAGGCCTGCACAATGTCGTCCATGGTTTGCTCGGCGTACTCAATCACCCGGTCTTTCAGGTTCTGTCCTTCCAAGACCCGCCGCCGCTCGGCATAGATGGCCCGCCGCTGGTTGTTCATTACTTCGTCGTATTCAAAGACCTGCTTCCGGATGTCGTAGTAGTAGGTCTCAACCTTTTTCTGGGCGTTCTCTAGGCTGCGGGTGAGTAGCCCAGACTCGATGGGCATGTCTTCCTCAACTCGAAAGGCATTCATCAGCCCCGCCACGCGATCGCCCCCAAAAATCCGCAGGAGATTATCCTGCAAACTCAGGAAAAAGCGGGTGCTGCCAGGGTCGCCCTGCCGACCCGCTCGACCTCTGAGCTGGTTGTCAATGCGTCGCGATTCGTGACGTTCGGTGCCAATCACGTGCAGCCCACCCACCTGAATCACTTCATTGTGTTCAGCGCTGGTCAACGCTTCATATTCTCCGCGCACCTGGTTATAGGCCGCGCGCAGTTTCTGGACAACCTGATCCTCAGTGGGGGCTTTTTCAGCGGCGATCGCCACCAGTTCCTCAGCTTGGAGTTCTGGCAGACTCTGCTCCCCGAAATGCTTCACGGCAAAAGCAGTCGCTTCTTTCAGGAGAGTTTTGGCTTTCTCAGAAATTTCGGTCGGGAAAATATCGGGTGAAGCTTTCCAGGTTTTACGAGCCATGCCCCGCTGGGGCTGATCGCCCCCAAACCCTTGGGCATTCTGCTGCTGGGCAGCGGCAAACTGAAGGGCACCCATCGGATCATCCTCCTCGGGTCTGACGATCTGGGGCATGAAAAATTCCCGCACCTTCAGTCGCGCCATGTACTCTGCATTACCGCCGAGAATAATATCGGTTCCGCGCCCCGCCATATTGGTGGCAATGGTGAGTGCCCCCCGACGGCCGGCTTGGGCCACAATCTCAGATTCTCGCTCAACATTTTCTGGCTTAGCATTGAGCAAATTGTGAGCAATGCCCTTTTCAATCAGCAGCTTAGACAGCACCTCTGACTTTTCGACGCTCGTGGTTCCCACCAGCACCGGACGCCCCATCTCGTGCATCTGGCTACATTCCTGGGCGATCGCCGTCCATTTAGCCTCTTCACTCTTGTAGACCACGTCTGGCACATCCTGACGCTGGTTGGTGCGATTGGTGGGGACAATCGTCACCTCTAGCTTGTAAATCTTTTCAAACTCAGCTTCTTCGGTTTTCGCTGTCCCCGTCATCCCGGCCAGCTTTGGATAAAGCAAGAACAGATTTTGGTAGGTAATGCTGGCCAGAGTTTGGGTTTCGTTTTGAATCTCAACGTTTTCCTTCGCTTCAATGGCCTGGTGCAGACCATCGCTCCAGCGCCGCCCTGGCATTACCCGCCCAGTAAACTCATCCACAATCACGATCTCGTCGTTGCGGATAATGTAGTTCACATCCTTGATAAATAGCTCTTTGGCCTTGATCGCATTGAACACATAGTGGGCCCAGGGATCCTGCGGGTCAAATAGATCGGTAACCCCCAGCAGCTTTTCTGCTTCTTCAAAGCCCTCATCGGCCAGAATGACGTTGCGGGCCTTTTCATCGACTTCGTAGTGTTCCTCGGGTTGGAGTGCCAGTGCTACCCGTGCCGCATCCAGGTATTTTTCCGTAGGCCGTTCTACCTGTCCTGAAATAATCAGGGGCGTGCGGGCTTCATCAATCAGTACCGAGTCCACTTCATCAATCACGCAGAAATTAAAGGGACGCTGCACGACCTCAGCCATGGAGGTCGCCATATTATCCCGCAGGTAGTCAAAGCCCAGCTCACTGTTGGTGGCGTAGGTAATATCGCAAGCGTAGTTTTTTTGTCGCTCCGCTGGGTTCATCGACTGTTGAATCAGTCCCACGCTCAACCCCAAAAAGCGGTGTACCTGCCCCATCCATTCAGCATCGCGGCGGGCCAGGTAGTCGTTGACGGTCACAACATGGGCGCCCTTCCCAGAGATTGCGTTCAGGTACGAAGGCAGTGTCGCGACCAGGGTTTTACCTTCACCCGTCTTCATCTCAGCGATTTGGCCATCATGGAGAATCATGCCGCCCAAGAGCTGAACGTCAAAGTGACGCATCCCCAAGACCCGTTTAGAAGCCTCCCGCGTGACGGCAAACGCCTCCGGCAGTAGGTCATCTAAGGGTTCACCCTTTTCAAGGCGCTGCTTAAACTCTCCGGTTTTGGCGACCAGTTCGGCGTCAGACAGACCTTGAATATCTTCTTCGAGGAGGTTGATTTCAACGATGTCTGGCTGGTATTTCTTGAGCTTACGCTTATTCGGATCGCCCAAAAGTGTTTTAAGCATGATTCAAAACGGTTAGACCTGAACGTTAGGGAGGCGGGTTTATCTTGGCAATAAACAATCGCCAATCATTTCAGCGCAGCAACATGAATGGCTCAAATGTTAAGCTCTGTTACTCAATCCTATCACTTTCACAGAGTTTCAAACGCCACCCCTGTCGTCCCCTAGGGGACTGTGGCTGCTTGGAAGACGTGACCCCGGCACCAGCTGGAGAGTGTGCCCTATTGACCAAATTCAATCCGGGCACGTTCGACTAGATCATCGGTAACCGTATCCAGGGATGCATCTCTGGCGAGCTGCTCAATCCGCTGACGTGCTTGGGGCCGCACAAAGAAGGGGATGTTATTTAACTTGGCGATCGCCGTTGCAGTCCATTGAAGTTCGTCGTCTAGGTCGATGTCATACATCTGGTTACCTCTGTTCGTCGACTTTCCCTCATTTTAGGAGCCATTGATTCTGGATGGATTGTGCTGTCAAAAGCGATACAAACTTTAAATAAAAACCTCCTGCCCATGGGCAGGAGGTTTTTTAATGATCTGGGTCAGATTTCAAGATAACCCAGTCTCAGAGCGAACCCTTTCTCCTAGGGAGATAAAGACTCCTCTCAAGTTTGAAGTGGCAGATTAAACCCCTTAGTCGAGGTTCGGCATTGTCAACACCGGTTCTGAAACTCGGTCAATCCCTTTCTCAAAACCAGCAGCAGCAGCGCGAGCACGACCTGCATGCCAGAGGTGGCCGACCAAGAAGAAAAACCCGAGCACAAAGTGCGAAGTTGCCAGCCAGGCCCGAGGAGACACGAAGTTAACAGAGTTAATTTCCGTGGCGACCCCACCCACAGAGTTCAGAGAACCCAGCGGTGCATGGGTCATGTACTCAGCAGCCCGTCGAGCTTGCCAGGGTTGAATGTCATTCTTGACCTTGTTCAGGTCTAGGCCATTTGGCCCCCGTAGCGGCTCTAGCCAAGGTCCCCGGAAATCCCAGAAACGCATGGTTTCACCCCCAAAGATGATTTCACCCGAGGGGGAGCGCATCAGATACTTACCCAGACCGGTGGGACCTTGAGCAGAGGCAACATTTGCCCCTAGTCGCTGGTCACGCACCAAGAATGTAAATGCCTGAGCCTGAGATGCCTCAGGACCCGTCGGACCGTAAAATTCGCTGGGATAAACCGTGTTGTTATACCAAACCATCACTGAGGCCACAAAACCCATCAGGGAAAGGGCGCCCAAACTGTAGGATAGGTAAGCTTCACCGGACCAGATGAAGGCGCGACGCACCCAGCCAAAGGGCTTGGTCAGAACGTGCCAAATCCCACCTGAAATACAGATGAGGCCGATCCAAATATGACCCCCGACCACATCTTCTAGATTGTCTACACTGACAATCCAGCCATCTCCACCAAAGGGAGACTTGAGCAGATAGCCAAAAATGATGGCGGGGTTAAGGGTTGGGTTCGTAATCACACGAACATCCCCCCCACCTGGCGCCCAGGTGTCGTAAAGACCGCCAAAGAAGCAGGCTTTTGCCACCAGCAGCAGCGCACCACACCCGAGGATGATCAGGTGGAACCCTAAAATGGAGGTCATTTTATTTTTATCTTTCCAGTCATACCCGAAGAAGCTGGAATATTCTTCGAGGGTATCTGGGCCGCGCAGGGCGTGATAAATCCCACCCAGGCCTAAAACGGCAGAAGAAATAATGTGAACGACCCCAACCACAAAGAAGGGGAAGGTATTGATGACTTCACCGCCGGGACCGACACCCCAGCCGAGGCTAGCGATGTGGGGTAGCAAAATGAAGCCTTGCTCGTACATGGGCTTTTCTGGGATGAAGTGAGCCACTTCAAACAGCGTCATAGCGCCGGCCCAGAAAACAATCAAGCCAGCGTGGGCGACATGAGCACCCAGCAGCTTACCGGAGACATTAATCAAGCGAGCGTTACCAGCCCACCAGGCAAACCCGGTGGATTGCTGATCGCGACCGCCCGAAATTGCAATATTAAAGGGCGTTTCCACGGGGCAGAACCTCCTCAGGGAAGACAAAACGTTCGTGAATCTGGTCTTGGGGAGCCA
>CAZXWR010000238.1:0-6553 GCA_964644325.1 uncultured bacterium | reverse complement strand
GTAAACACCGTCCAAAATTCTTCCCGCACGGTGCGGCTCGGATCCACTTCAAATTCCTGCGTCAGATAGGCAATCTTTAAGCTGGCAGGTCGGATCACTTCCCCAGCCGTGGGTTCAATTTCACCCGCAATAATCTTGAGCTGGGTTGATTTCCCGGCACCATTCACCCCCACCAGACCAATGCGATCGCCCGACTTGACCTCCCAATTCACATCCTTCAGCACCTCGCCCGTCGGATAAATCTTACTGATATGTTCCAAACGCAGCATGGGCAACTCCAGGCAATTCCTTGATAAATGATGAACAAGCGAACAAGACGACGCGGGGTTGAGCGAATCAGCCCACAAAGCAACTATTATAGGTCGGCCTTGGAACCCTCTCCGCCAGCCCTAGCACCAAACAGCAATCCAGAGCGCTAATCAGCTTGCAGCCCTTCTCGTAAATGCGCCACCAGTGCCTGGAAACCCAAGTAGTAGCTGCGCGGCCCAAAGCCACTGATCTGGCCCACCACCACCGACGCTAAATAGGAATGATGGCGAAACGCTTCACGTCGATAAATATTGCTTAAATGCACCTCAACCGCAGGCATACAGACCGCTGCGATCGCATCCCGAATCGCCACGCTGGTATGGGTATAGGCTGCCGCATTAATCAACAAACCATGATGCGACCCAGGCATAGCCTGGATCGCATCAACCAAATGGCCTTCATGATTAGATTGGAGGGTATCGAGGGCTACACCTTCATCTTTAGCCAACTGCTTAAGTTGAGCATCTATATCCTGTAGCGTTGCTGAGCCGTAAATTCTAGGCTCACGACTCCCCAACAAATTTAGGTTAGGCCCATGCAGCACTAAAACGCTCAACAACAAATTGACCCTCAGCGGACAAACTGAACCGAATTAGCCTAGCGACGATAGCGGCGATCGTCGACGGGGATCAAAATCGGCTCGGGCTCGGGCTCAGCCTCAGGCCCTAGCAAAGCATCAATAACTTTACGAGCAAGACTTTTGAGGGCTTCAAGGATTTTATCCAAATAGTCCATTGAGCAACTGGCTCCTTGCAGTGGAGTTACGAGCGATTCACAAGTAAGCAAACTTAATTTCGGTCAGAAGTTAAGCAGGCTTTACTTTTCGAAAGGTTGCTTAACACAAGAGTATTAACACCTATCAGAATTGTAGCGCATCTATCCCGAAGGGTCGAGTCTGATCCCAGCCCTTCGCTCCCCATCGTGGCGCAGCCAGAATCACTGCTGCTGCAAGAGCTGTCGTCGCAGTAAATCAAGCGCCGTGGAAGCACTGACATCTCGGATAGACTCCCGCCCACGGGTGCTCCCAGCCTGGTAAGGAACGTGAAAAACCTGTCCATCAGGGCTGGCAATCCCGATGTAAACCAGGCCCACAGGCTTCGTAGGCGTACCGCCCGAAGGTCCGGCAATCCCTGTGATACTCAAACCCCAGCTGGTGCCTAACCGAGACTGCACACCAACCGCCATCTGTTCTGCAACGGGGCCACTCACGGCACCCTCAGTCTCCAGCAACTCACGATCGACCTGGAGCAACGACTGCTTCACGCGATTGTCATAGGCAATAATGCCCCCCCAAAAATAATCTGAGCTGCCGGGAATTTCGGTCAACCGTTGGCCTAGACCACCCCCGGTACAAGACTCAGCAACGGCCAGGGTTTGCTGGCGATCCCGCAAGAGCTGCCCCACCACGGAAGCCAGGGAATCCTCGTCAAGGCCAAAGCAGTCCGGGCCACAGAGGGCACGAATCTCGGCCACGACGGGATCCAGCACCGCTGCTGCGGCCGTGGCCGACTCAGCTCGCACTGAGACGCGCAGGCGGACTTGACCTCGGCTGGCATAGGGCGCAACCACAGGATGGGTGAGGGTCAAAAAGGGAGCCACCTTCTCGGCCAAACCTGACTCAGAGACTCCCCAGAACCGCAGCATGCGACTGTAAATTTGACCGGACACCCAGCCTTGCTGGTGGCAGTAGGGCACCGCTGTCGCTTCCCACATGGCATACAGCTCCCGGGGAACACCCGGAAACGTCATCAAGGTGAGGCCGGGGCGCGGCTGCCAAATTAAACCGGGCGCACTGCCAACCGGATTGGGCAGAACAGCGGCCCCCACCGGAAAGAGAGCCTGCCGCCGATTATTGGGGCTAACGGGCAACCCGCGGCCCTTAAATTTAGCTTGGATATCCTGCCAAACCTCGGCACGTTCCACTAGCGGAACATCAAAGAAGTCGGCAAGGGTGGCTGTTGTTAAATCATCGGGGGTCGGCCCTAACCCCCCGGTAAACACCATGAGACTGGAGCGTTGACAAGCAATGGCGATCGCCTGCTTCAGGCGCACGGTATTGTCGCCCACCACTGTCTGGAAAAAGTGAGAGATTCCCAAACGAGCCAGCTGCTGCGCTAAATATTGCGCATTCGAGTTGAGCACCTCTCCGAGGAGTAGCTCGGTGCCCACGCAAATAATTTCGGCACAGGGCGGGTTCATCGGGCTTGAATGCTTCGGATTGGGCATTTGGGTTTGGACTTGACGCTATCAGGTCACGCGATTTTCACGAATCCGCCGCCAGACTTGCCAGCCGGAATAGCTGAGCAGCAGGGTTGCACCCACCGCATAGGCACCCCCGCCCGGAATCCCGGAAAACGCAATCGCCAAACTGCCCACCCAAAATGCCAGGGCATAGATAAACAGGACAATGCTCCGCTGGGAGAGTCCGGCCTGGAGCAATCGATGGTGTAAATGGCGCTTATCCGCAGCGAAGGGCGACTTTCCCCGCCGGAGGCGATCCAGCACCACAGTTGAAGTATCCACGATGGGCACCGCCAGGATGATGAAGGGGAGCACCACAGCAACTGTGGTCACGCTCTTAACCAGGCCAATAATGCCAATGCCCGCCAGGGTGAAGCCCATGAAATAGGCCCCCCCATCCCCCATAAAAATTTGGGCCGGGTTGAAGTTGTAGCGCAAAAACCCTAAAGCCCCCCCGGCCAGTGCCGCCGCCAACAGGGCGGCAATCGGCTGATTCATAAAGAGGCTGACAACTAGCATAATCACGGCAGCAATGCCTGCAACACCAGCCGCCAGCCCGTCTAGACCATCCATGAAGTTCATGGCATTGGCCATCCCCACGAGCCAGAAAAGCGTTACGGGTAAGCTCAGCCAGCCGAGCTGCACCAATCCGTAGTAAGGCACCGTAAAGAAATCAATGCTGACCCCTGCATGCCATGCCCCAACGGCCACCCCCACCTGCATAATCAGACGCAGGAATGGAGAGAGGGTGAACAAATCGTCCAGCAGTCCAATCAGAAAGAAACAGAGCCCGCCAATCACCACCCCCAGCAGTTCATAGACCGAGGCCAAGGGCAAGGCTGCGAACCCACCCGACAGCCAAATAATCATCCAGGCGCTGATATTGCCCACAAAGATAGAGATGCCCCCCAGGCGTACCATTGGTAGCTTGTGAACCTTACGGGGATCGGGGAGATCCACGTAGCCACTGCGCAAACCCACTCTTTTAACGAAGGGGGTACTCAAAAGGACAACGAACGCTGCAATTAAAAACGCAACCAGATGATGTGGCATCTGCGTGACACGCCAAGAATGGAGAAATACGAACTCAAAGTGAGTCTACACCAGTGCCTGGTGCCTGTCACATCGGCGTAAGTGCCGGAGGGCAGGTGCAAAATGCTCTTTTTTAGGCGATCGCATCGAAAAGTAGCGGATTTCCCCAAAACTCAGCACAACCCCCACTTGGATCTTAACCAGGGGCATGGGTGGCAATGCGGGTGGCAATGCGGCCCCCAATGCCGCCAGGAAAGTCCCCAACATCAGCTGTTAAGTTGAAGAAGCCAGGGCCGGCATCGGTGAGGTCAAATGGGGATAGAGTGGAAAGCGATCGCACAGTTGGGCCACGCGCTGCCGACAGGATTGCTTCACCTCAGCATCCTCAGAATGGAGCAGACAGTCAGCAATTATGTTGGCAATTTCGGTAAATTCTGGTTCACCCATACCCCGCGTTGTCATGGCCGGAGAGCCGAGCCGCAGACCGCTGGTCACAAAGGGCGATTCCGGGTCAAACGGCACCGTATTTTTGTTAGCGGTAATGTTCACTTCACTCACGAGCTGATCGGCCCGCTTTCCGGTCATGCCAATGCAGCGTAAATCCACCAAAATCAAGTGGTTGTCCGTGCCGTTGGAAACAATTTTGAATTGCCGCTGCTGGAACTGAGCCGCTAGCGCCTGGGCATTGGCGATCACATGACCGATGTAGGTCTTAAACTCAGGCTGTAAAGCTTCGCCAAAGGCGACCGCTTTCCCAGCAATCACATGCTCCAGGGGCCCCCCTTGGGTACCGGGAAACACAGCTTTGTCAAACCGTTTACCCAGATCAGCATCACGGGTCAGGATTAAACCGCCCCGGGGGCCGCGCAGGGTTTTATGGGTGGTGGTGGTCACGACATCGCAGATCGGCACCGGATTAGGATGCAGCCCCGCTGCCACCAAGCCCGCAATGTGAGCAATATCCGCGAGCAGGTAGGCCCCCACCTCATCGGCGATCGCCCGAAATTGGTCAAAGTGAATCGTGCGGGGGTAAGCAGAATAGCCACAAATGATGAGCTTGGGTTGATGTTCTAGGGCGATCTCACGAATTTTGTCGAAGTTGAGCTGCTCCGTTTCTGGATCCACGCCGTACTGCACCACCTTGAACCATTTTCCCGATACGTTCACCGGGGAACCGTGGGTCAAGTGGCCGCCGTGGGACAAATCCATCCCCATGATGGTGTCACCGGGCTGCAACAGCGCCAAAAACACTGCGAAATTAGCCTGGGCCCCTGAATGGGGCTGAACGTTAGCATGAGCCGCGCCAAAGAGCGCCTTCGCTCGATCGATAGCCACCTGTTCGACGGCATCAATATACTCACAGCCACCGTAATAGCGCTTACCCGGCAGCCCCTCCGCATACTTGTTCGTCAAAACCGAACCTTGGGCCGCCAATACCGAAGGAGACGTAAAATTTTCACTGGCGATCAGCTCCAAGTGCGATCGCTGCCGATCCAGCTCATGCTGGAGAATCGTCGCGACTTGGGCATCTGTCTCCACTAAGAAATCAAGGTTTGTTTTTGACACAGAGTAAAAGCCTCATGATTACTACGGATTGCGGACGCCCTTATCAAGCCAAACCGCAGACGGGACGCGCACCCATCACTCACAAGAATCTGGTGCGGATCCCTCCAGACAATATTATCCTAAATAATCCAGGCACAATTTCCCAGGGTTATGCCAGAACAGCATCAGCCCTGCCACAGGTCTCAGCAGGAAGCAAACTGCTGTCCTACAGTTAAGTCTCAACCCCAAAACAACAGAGATCACAGCACCCACAGAACCCTGATTTAGAATAGAAGCAGGCCACTCTCGTGACCTGGAGGAATACAGTGCTTGTCATACTGACCCAAGACCAGCTACTCTCACCCCAAGCGATCTGTCACAATTGCTTGCTCGCCGATCAACAAGGGCTGCCTCGCTGGCGGCAGGACACCCTCTGCTGCGGCCAGCAGGTATCGGGTCAAGCCGCGAATAGCGCCTCAGAGCAACGGCAGTTTCTCTGTCGTATGGGGTTTCGGGTCGCAGACGTTGCAGATTAACCCCGCAGCGCTCAGTTTTATGTAGGCTGAAGACAGCGCTCACAGCTCATTCAAAGAGACTGTCCATCTCCCACTGCGTTAACGGAGCATTATCCCCCATGACATTTCGCGGTTCAACTAGCGTCCCTGAGCGATTATTTGCAAGTTTGCCCTATGTTTTACCCCTCATTGATGGGGTTGCCTACGGCGGGTCGTTCTTCAAGCTATTCCCTGACTTGACGGTTCTTTTATTGCCGCTGCTGCCCTTTGGCATTCTCTATTCGTTTCCTTTTGCCAGCATTATTGTATTTTTTGCCCTGTTTTTCCTGGTAGTGCGTAATGAGAAAATACCGCATTTCATTCGGTTCAACACGATGCAGGCGCTGCTCGTCGATATTTTAATTTTTATTATCGGCATTATGATCCGCGTTTTGGGAGGCATCAGCGGCCTCCAGTTTATTGTGACCACCCTTTCGAACTTCATCTTCTTAGGCGTCGTTGCGGTGGTTATTTACTCCGTTGCGCAATCCCTGCGGGGTCTGTATGCTGAAATCCCAACAATATCTGACGCTGTTTACATGCAGGTTCGCTAGGGGTTCACGCTTCAATTTTGTTGGAGAGGGTACCAATCCCCTCAATCTGCACAGTAACCTGGTCGCCGACTCGCAAGGCTCCCACCCCTGCTGGGGTACCCGTCAAAATGACATCTCCTGGCAAGAGCGTCATCACGTGGCTGATGTAAGACACCAGTAGCTCCGGAGAGAATACCATGGTGTCCACAGTGACCGACTGTCGCGGCTGTGGTTCATCATTCACAAAGGTCTGAAGCTGTGCGCTAGGGCTAAGTTCTCTGACTATCCAGGGGCCTAAGGGGCAAAATCCATTAAAGCCTTTAGCGCGCGTCCATTGAG
>CAZXWR010000237.1:0-6558 GCA_964644325.1 uncultured bacterium | reverse complement strand
GGTACGTCTACTCCATTATCATTTTTCTTTTCTCAGCGGATGATGTGCTCCCATCTGGACTGTTGCTTTAGGCGATCGCAAATTTATCGGTAATCCCCAATAACCCACCTTGAGACTTTACGCATGGGTCGATAGCAAATACCAGCTTTCCCAGTTTTATGGCCCAGAACCAATGCACTCTCCCAATTTCCCTGCGCGGTCCTTGACGCTAGCGCAAATCCTGGGTGCAGACTGATGCCAGCCAGACGTAACGAACCTTACTTCAACACACTCTCATCACTTCAGATAGAAAGTGATTAAGAAAACAGAGCAGTCCAAGGAAATATCAAGCCAGCCCCCGAATTGCCCTCAACGTCCGCTCAATTTCTGCCGGAGTATTGTAAATTCCAGGCGTCACACGGGCATAGGATGTCTCATAGGGCGTCGTACTGGCAATAATATTCTGTTCTCTCAATCTGGCAACAACTTGCTCTGGAGACAGTCCTGCCACATCAAAACAAATAATTGCTGCCGACAACTCCTGGTCAATCGGCGTATAGAGCGTCACATGCCCCATCTTAGCTAACCCTGTCTTCAGCTGTTGGCTGAGAGCATAAAGCTGTTCTTTGATCCGTTGCGATCCAACCCGTTCATGAAAGTCGAACGCCTGAGCCATCGCCCATTGGTGCTCAAACGGCTTGAATCCCCCCGGCGTCATCCACACGCCCCAACCGGGGCCTCTGCTAAACGTCGGAATTGTAGGTGTCACCGCTTTCTGAGACCGAGGATTCCCCCAGATAATGCCCGACCCTCGGGGGGCAAACATCCACTTGTGGGTGCCCGCCACAAAGAAGTCACAGTCAATTGCACTCAGATTAGACTCCTCGACCCCGAGTCCATGCACCCCGTCCACAAAAAATAGAACGCGATCGGCCTCGGCGCGATTGGCATTGATCGCCTTCAATCGCTCACTAATTTGGGCGATCGGAACCTTAAGGCCCGTATTAGAGTGCACCCAAGTTGCCGTAACCAGTCTGGTATTGGGGCGAATCGCTCCCACCAAAGTCTCCACCATTTCATCCTTTGAGACCGTGTGGATTGAAGAATAGAGGGGGATCTGCCGCACCGCTGCCCCGGAACGGGCAGCTTTATAACGTAGCGAAGTATGGGTTGAGTAGTAATCAAACTCAGTCGTTAGCATTTCTTGATCAGGACGAATGGCCAGACCGTTAATGACCAGCCCAGTCCCCATCGTTGTGCTGTCGGTTAACGCAATATCATCGGGCTGTACGCCAAGATAGCTGGCCGCGCTTTGACGCACCTGAACCTCAAGATCTCGCCTGTGTTCATCGAGGTAGAGCGTTGGGTTACTATTCAGGCCGCTACGATGGGAATCAATGGCAGCTTGAACATTCGCAGGGTTAGAGGCGATCAGTAATCCAGCCAAATGAATATAGCTCGGATCAAGATTAAACAAGGCGCGAACCTGTTCCCAAGACCGTAGGTTCTCAAGGGTAACCCCCGCAGCCACAGTTGAGTTCTCGGCAAGGGTCTGATGGGATGCGACCGCAGAGGCAGCGGTACCTAGCCCAGCAGCGATGAGGAAGTTGCGTCGATTCCAGGTCATGGAGTGATGTCCTTGAATGCGGTTTCTTTAGCTAAAGGACTTGCAAGGCGTGATGCTCAAAAGGCATCCCGGAGGTCACCCTCAGCTGGCCTGAGGGGTCTGATTTTCGTAGAGGAGGGCACGCTTGGGGCCGTGAATCGGATCTTCAACAATGATGGTCTGATCGCGGGCCGCTCCCAAAGAAACGATCGCAATCGGCACATCCATGATGCTCGCTAGAAACTTCAGGTAGTTGCGGGCCGCCTGGGGCAGGTCTTCTAGGGTGCGGCAGTTCTCCGTGGACTGTTTCCATCCCGGCAGGGTTTCATAGACAGGCTGGCATTCCGCAAAGTGCCGCCCGTTGGTGGGAAAGTCAGCACAGCGGCGACCGTCGATATCGTAGGCCACACACACCTTAATTTCGTCCAGTTCGTCCAGCACATCCAGCTTGGTAATCGCCAGACAGTCCATGCCGTTAATCCGCACCGCATAGCGACCAATGACCGCATCAAACCAGCCACAGCGCCGCTGCCGCCCAGTGGTGGTGCCAAACTCAGCACCGCGATCGCACAGCATGGCACCCATTTCATCGTTGAGTTCAGTGGGGAAAGGGCCTTCCCCGACACGAGTTGTATAGGCTTTAGCCACACCAATCACTCGATCAATCATGGTGGGGCCAATCCCAGTCCCCACACAGGCACCGCCCGCCACCGGGTTGGAGGAGGTGACGTAGGGGTAAGTGCCATGGTCAAGATCCAGGAGCGTACCCTGAGCCCCTTCAAATAGAATGTTGCGCCGACGCTGAATCGCGTCATAAATTTTCAGGGAACAGTCAACCACATGGGGTCTCAGACGATCGGCATAGGTCAGATACTCGGCAATAACCTCAGCCGGATCCAAGGGTTCCAGGTCATAGAGCTTTTCTAAGATCACATTTTTATGACCAATGGCCCATTCCATTTGCTGCTTTAGGCCATCAGGGTCAATTAAGTCCAGCATTCGCACGCCCGTCCGCTCAGACTTATCCGCATAGGTCGGGCCAATGCCGCGCCCAGTGGTCCCAATGCGATACTCACCCCGCTGTTCTTCTGCGGCCTGGTCAATTAGGCGATGGTACGGCATGGTAACGTGGGCCGCACTCGAAATAAACAGGTTTCCAGTTGATATGCCCAGATCTTTGAGGGTGTCTAGCTCTTCGATCAGCACTTTGGGGTCAATGACCGTTCCAGAGCCAATAATGCACTCGGTATTCGGATATAGAATCCCGGAAGGAATTAAATGCAGCTTAAAGGTTTGATCTTTAACGACAACTGTATGGCCTGCATTGACCCCCCCCTGGTAACGGACGACGATATCTGCTGAGCGGCTCAGTAAGTCTGTGATCTTACCTTTACCTTCGTCGCCCCATTGGGCCCCAATTACAACTACGTTTGCCAAGAGTCTATGTTAAAAAACTACAGTTTACGCAAACCTCAATTATCTTCACTGGATGAACCATCTGTCAACGCTTTGATGCGGTCAGGCTGACCCAGAAGATCAGCCCAGATCCAGGCAATCAGAGCCCCGCAGGTCTCAGGTTTACCCCACCCGACCTTTTCCGACCCGTCACCCTCAAAGGCCCGACCTCTGCCGACAGCGCTGCGCTGCCCCCTTGCCTACAGTAGACCCAATCAAGTTCACGATTGTGACGGGTACAGGAGGCCAGCATGGGTGAATTCAACGTTTTTTTAGCCTTACTGAAGGATCGCAAGTCTTTTATTGATGACATTGACCATCACGTTCAGCTGCAAACCAAAATCTCGGCGCTGTTGATTTGGAGCTTCTGCTGTTTTGCCCTCTATGGTGCGATCATTGGCGCGTTCCATAGCCCGCAACAGGCGATCGCCTCGGCCATTAAGCTCCCTGCGCTCTATCTACTGACCCTCGTTGTCTGCTTGCCTGCGCTTTACATCTTCAATGCACTGTTTGGTTCAACGAAAACCATTGCCCAGCACTTTACCTACATTCTGAGCGCGGCAGCGGTCATTGCCCTACTGCTCTGTGGCTTTGCCCCAGTCACGCTGTTTTTCCTGATGACCATTAACAGTCAGGATCACGCGTTCTTCTTGTTGCTGAACGTCGTGATTTTTGCACTAACGGGGATCTTTGGGGTGTCGTTTCTATACCAGGCTATGCGGCCAACGGCCAATGCGGAACTGGATGCCCATGTGCATCTGCGGTCCAATATTCTTCGCTTTTGGCTGATGCTTTACGGTTTGGTGGGCAGTCAGCTGGGCTGGACGCTCCGACCCTTCTTTGGCTCAGCAGGGCCATTTGAGGTATTTCGGCCCCGAGAAGGCAATTTTCTGACGGGGGTGTGGAATGCCATTCTGACGCTGATGCTGGGAGGGAACTAATATGGCCTCACAGCCCGAAAGTTTAGCCCAGGCGCAAATCCAGTCTCTCCAAATTTCTGACCGGGAGCTAGAACAACTGTGCGGGGTGGAGGTCAGCGATCGCTTTGTGGGCGGACTATGGGGCACCTTTCGCTTTGCCACAATCCAGAGCCTGCGGGATGGGCTGGCACTGTTGGGAGCAGAGTTAGCCGTTGGGGCGCTCATCCTGATTCTGGTAGCCGTCCCCGCTGGGCTGGTCGCAGTGCGATTTTCAGAGCCACAACCCCCGACAGAACTCAGTCAGCAGGTGCTGACGGTGATCCTGGGCAGCACAGCTTTAGGCCTGGGCAGCTGGAACGTCTGGATGCTCTGGTATAGCCACACTCGCCAGGGGCTGCTGCATCTGCTTGATGAACGCGATCGCTTTCATCAGATCCTGAACTCGGTTTTAACCGCCCAGCAGTTGGCCAGGGTAAAAGGCAGCGCTCCCCTGCACCACGACCTGCTAGAAATTTTGGAATTAACCCGCACCTGTTTAATCGCCGGATTTCAAACCGAGTGCATTCTCCGCAACCAGCAAGGACGACTGCGACCGACCGATCGCTCCCTTGACCACCTGGAACATTGCTTGGCACGCCTGCAAACCCAGCCGCTACAGCATGAAGCCGCTGACTACATTGAAATCGTGCAACAGTCTTTGTGCATTGGGCAGCAGGTGCAGCAGGAACTCGAGCAGTTGCAGCTTCGTGAATACAAAATAGAAGCCTAAATCAAGAGCGCTACTCTGATATTGAGGCTAAGAGCGATCATAAACATAGGGATGCCGCTTATTTCCGAGGGAAGGGGGGCAATGGTAGAGTCCCAAATATGGAGAAATGGGGGGGGGGCAGCCAGCAGATGTATGAGGAAGCGTATTGATTGGATAGTGCGCTACAATGCAATTGCATTGTTCTGTGCTTTTTGTTATGACATCTAACCCAAAACACAGATCATCAAAGTCACAAACGAAAACTAGTCAATCCCCAGACACACCTGAGTACAATCAAATTGGTCGTTCCAAGGTAACGGAGCGCCACCAGACGACAATTCCTGTGGCAGTTCGTTCATTTTTGGGACTGTCTCCCCGAGATGATATCCAATACTCTCTTGCCCCGGATGGTCAACATATCATCATTGAAAAAGCAGTACCTGATGATGATGGATCGGATCCCTTGGTGGAAGTGTATTTGGATTTCCTTGAAAAAACAGTCGTCAACGACCCAGGTTTATTAAAGCCGTTGGATGAAGATTTTATCCTTCAAGCCCTGGAACTGGCGGAGGGAGTTGAATACGATTTAGATGCTCCCTTAGAGGACGGTTGATGGCGGTGCAGCGGAACGGATGGACGCTCCTGGCCCACTCACAGGTTCAATCACAGTTAGAACGGTTCTATCAGGAAGTCAAAAGGCTTCGGGACAAGCACCCTAAGGAATACAAGCAGAAGAAGGCAGCGAAACTGTTGGCAGCTATCTTAGACCTAGCGTTGAAGCGAATTCCAGAAGATCCAACCAGGGAAGTTTACCTGCAAGGGAATACATTAGGGAAAACAGCCAGACATTGGCGACGGGCAAAGTTCTTCCAACAGTATCGACTGTTTTTCCGGTTTGATACTCGGGCGAAAATCATCATCTATGCTTGGGTGAATGATCAAGCAACACTTCGAGCCTATGGCTCAAAAACAGATGCCTACAAAGTATTTGGGCAAATGATTGAAGCAGGATGTCTACCCAATAGCTGGAAGGAACTGATGGCTGAGTCTGTCCTCTTGAAAGAAGAACCATAATTTTCACTACTGAGAGATGCCCATCCCCCCTACCCCGAAGAGCGATCGCCCTGCTCGGGATCTGTGATGTCCTCTTGGAGCAGACGGTAGAGTTCATCGTAGCTGTAGCTGGATTTGCGCCCGTCGTGCTCTAGAATCTCGACCCGGTTGCCCACTTTATCGAGGGTGTAGGCATAGCTCGATAGAATCTCACTGCCCTTGCCGTTTTCGAGGTAGGTCAACCGATTCAGCGTGTCATACTCCCGTGCCTCCTGAGTGCCGTTGCTGAAGGAAGTCAAGATGAGGTTGCTGTTGGCGTCATAGTCGTAGTCCGTCAGCACCGCTCCATCTTGAATCACCGTATCCAGACGATTCCGGGCATCAAAAGTGTAGAACACCGTGCCAGAGGGAGTCGTGACTGAAGTGCGATTTCCGGCCACGTCATAGGTGTAGGCGATCGCTCGCTCTACTCCACCCAATGAATCAGAACGGTTAATCAGCCAGTCACGTTCGTTGTAGTCGTAGTCATAGCGATCAATGACATCGCCGTTCTCATCGAGTAGAGAAACAATATCCCGTAGTCCAGTGGGCGTGTAGGAGAAAGACCACTGCGTCCCATCTTCAAATTGCTTGCCAGTCAGTCGATTGAGGGCATCGTACTCAAAGGAGACCGTCTTGCCATTGAAGTCCGTTTGGGTTTGGACATTGCCCACCGCATCATAGAGGGTGCTAGAGCGCTGTTCTAGCCCGGATATCTCACGAGTGCAGAGGAATCGGGGTCAAAAACCAGCGAGAAT
>CAZXWR010000236.1:0-6665 GCA_964644325.1 uncultured bacterium | reverse complement strand
GTGGGTTGGACTGCATCGCAATCATCATATGCATTCTGACCAAGAGCGAGATCAACACAACTCTAATCGCGGCTTTTGGTGGAGCCACATGGGCTGGATGATGCACTATGTCCCTGCCAAAGATGAAGTGCAGCGGCTCACCAAAGATATTAATCAGGATCCGTTTTATCGATTTTTGGACAAGTACTTTTTACCGATTCAGATCGTTTTTGGGGTCATTCTCTATGCCATCGGCGGCTGGTCTTTTGTGGTGTGGGGTATCTTTGCCCGGTTAGTGTTGGTGTATCACTGTACCTGGTTCGTGAATAGCGCCACCCATAAGTTTGGCTATCGCACCCATGCAGAATCAGGCGATCGCTCTACAAACTGCTGGTGGGTGGCCTTACTGACCTATGGCGAAGGATGGCACAACAATCACCATGCATTCCCCCATTCAGCGCGACATGGCTTGCAATGGTGGGAAATTGATACCACCTGGATCATGATTAGTGTGCTTAGGACTCTTGGCCTCGCGAAGAAGGTGCGTCTGGCTGAAGTGCGTTCGACTTAAAGGCTGACCCCTGGTTCTGTCTAATGTGAATCGAAGCGAAAAGCCCTGCAATCAATGCAGGGCTTTTTTATTTTTTTACCTGTATCCGTACCAAACAGATTCTGTGGCTCACTGCACAGGGCTAGGCGAGAGGCTAGATTTTTACCTTGCCACAAGCAACACCGTTTACATTCATCCTCTGAACAGCCTTGAGGCGATACCGTTACCCACAGTAAGCTTTGACGAGCCTCGGAACGGTAGGCATAAAAAAAGTGGAGGCGATCGCCTCCACTTTAGGTCTAGTACAAAAGCAAGGGTTACTGCTGCTGATGGTGCGTACGGAAAGACCGATAAAGGCGATCGCGATCGTAAAGATGGCACTCTTCAACAATGGACTTCATGAGTGGCCAGCTAAACTTGCATTCTTGCAGGTACTCGCCCCAGTTTTCCCGGAGGCTCTGATGGGCCAGCCGCAGACGATAAGAGGGAATCGCGGTGGAAATGTGGTGGGGCACGTGGACATTAATGTCATGGCACAACACCTCAACCCAGTGGGGATAGTCGCAATGCACCGTACCCACCAGCTGTGCTTCAGCCGCATTCCACTCGCCATCGGGCGTGAAGGGAATGTGGGTCGCAGTGTGGTGAACCAAGGTGAAGGTACTCATCCAGAAGTGATAGACCAGCCAGGGCATCAGCCAAAACTTGACAACGCCCCAAACCCCAGTGGTGAGCAGCAGGGTCGGGAAAAAGAGAACCGCAAACGTAACGACGGCTAAGACCGATACCTTAACCTGCTGTCGCTCCTTACCCTCAAAAGTTGTCCAGTCAAAGTGGAGCTTGAGCCAGTGGGCAATGGAGCCCAACCACCAAAAATAGCCCCGCAGTGCTCGATAGCCACCGCGAATGGTAGGGTCAAGCGCATCATAGGACTCTGGCCGACAGGGCTGCCAAGCATTGTCAACGTCCAGCTTGTTGGTGTGGGTGTGGTGGAAGTTATGGAGAATTCGCCAGCTGTGGAACGGATAGATGATCGGGAGCATGAACACATGTCCGACCCAGTCATTGACCCAGCGCTTTTTTGCAAAGGAGCGGTGGCCACAGTCATGACCCACCACAAAGAATCCTGTTAAGGCAGTCCCCGCAAAAATCCAGGCAAGGGGCAACAGGTAAATAGGTGAGAAAACAATCGCCACATAGCCTAGGGCAACCGTCACAATACTTAAAATCGCACCGCGCCAGGCCTGCCTTGGGTCTTGTTCAAAGCAAGCCTTGGGTAGTGATTTGATAATGGTTTGAAGCTGAAGCGTTTCTGGTAAACGCGCAGGAGTTGATGCAGTTAATTGGGCGGTCATGAAGTTGCCATTCTAGAAGGAACAACGTGCCAATAGGCACAGCAAAAAGTCCACCTTTACCAAGTGGACAGCGGGATACAAACCTCAGAAGCGAAAACGTTTTAAAACACTGGCTCGTGAAAGCGTAGGCAATGCAGCACCAAACCTGAAGGAGTAAAACAAAAGTTGATACCCAGAATTTATTGAGCAGCCTAGGGGGGGATCCTCCGGCACAGCTACAGGCGTGGCTGCTCCCGTTAAGCCTTTGCATTTTATATCACATAAGTTTACCCAGCTGGGCTTGTATTGTGCCCCGCTCTGTGGATTACAGCTCAGTCCCGAACCGTGCCGTCAAGTTCAGCCTTGCTGTAATTGTGATCAAAGTTACTGGTTAGACTGATAGTGCATTGTTGTTGGCCTGCCCGCGAGAGAGAAACCCATGACCTTTGCCGAAGATAAGACCGGATCTCTGAATACCCTTGATGCGAGTCAGTACGAGGGGCTCAGTGAGGCGCAGTATCGTCAAAAAATGCAGCGGCGTAAAGCAGTTCAGGAAAAGCGCTTGGCCGAGCGATCGCAAGAGAAGGGCCTGGTCATTGTCCACACGGGAAATGGCAAGGGTAAAACCACGGCGGCCTTGGGAATGGTCATGCGTTCCTTGGGACATGGCTACAAGGTGGCCATTGTGCAGTTTATTAAGGGGGCCTGGGAGCCTGCCGAGAAAGCGGCCTTAAGCCACTGGCCCGATCAGCTCGCGTTCCACGCCATGGGCGAAGGCTTTACCTGGGAAACTCAAGACCGCGATCGCGATACGTTGAAGGCTCAGGAGGCCTGGAACAAAGCCCTAGAGTACATCCAGGATCCTGACTATCAGCTGGTGCTTCTGGATGAAGTGAACGTGGCGCTCAAGCTAAACTACCTTCAGACTGAACAGATCATAGCGGGGTTAGCCCATAAACCCGCCACCTCCCATGTGATTTTGACGGGACGGGGTGCCCCCGCATCTCTTATTGAAGTGGCTGACCTAGTGACAGAGATGACCTTGGTTAAGCACCCGTTTCGGGAACAGGGCATCAAGGCGCAGCCCGGTATTGAATTTTGAGTTTTGAGTTTTAATTTTTAGCTGTTGATACTTGAGCTGTTGGCGACAAAACACCATGACCTCCGCTTCTTTTACATCCCAGAAACAGCCCCGTCCCTGGCGTAGCATTGTGGCCGATGTGGTGCTGCTCGCATTGGTGGGTGGCCCATTGGCAGCACCGTTTCTCGCGGCGGCACCGCTGCCAGGACTGCCGCTCATTGCCCAGATTATTTACTTTATGGGCCAGCATGTGTGTCCGCAGCCAGAGATGGGCTTAATGCTGGCACCCCCGTACCTAATGGCGGTTTGTATGCGCTGCTACGGTACGCTGATGGGTCTGGTTGTCACCCGCTGGCTCATTCACCGCGCGAGTGGTCAGGAAGTTTACTGGCTGCCCCAGTATGGTGTCCTGGGGGTGCTGTTGGCGATCGCGCTCTGCCTGGTGTATCCTGCGGAACTTTGGGCGCAATCCTTGGGCTGGTGGACATACCATAACGGCATTGTCACGCTCTTTGGATTAGTATCTGGACTCGGATTAGGGGCCTATATTATGCCGCTCCTATACCGCCCTACTCCAAGGGAGGCAAGGAAGGCCTGAGGGTTGCCTCCCTCAGGACATATGATTCCAGGATCAAGAAATAAAGACTAAAGACCAAGAACTAGCGCATGGGTGCTGGCTTAATTTTGCCCTGAAGTTCGCGTTTAATGCGCCCCAGGATGTAGGACTGATCTAGGTTAGCCAGGATCTCTTGCACAACGGACTTGGGACTATCTGGCCCCCAGGTTGCGCCATTGGCAAGGTAGCGTTTGGCCACTTGGCCAATGCCATAGGACGAGAATCCTGCCACCCCCGCCTGGGTCATGGCCACAGAAACGTAGGGCAGTAGCGAAGCTCCACCCGTTACAGGTGCAGCGAGGCTCAACGCCCCCTTCAAGGAACTCAACCCCAGGGTGGCGAGCAGTTCACTGACGCTGATGCCTCCCATAGCGATCGCAATGCTGCGCAGCAGCCCCACCGCTTCGTGCTGGGTCATGGGCAGGCCGTAGAGACGGGCCAGGGCCACAATCATCACCACATCAATCACCGCACTGCTGAGGATATCCACAGCGGTCACCGGATTCAGGGCGATCGCCGTGGCCTTGGTGATGACGCTGCGCCAGATCAGTTGATTAGCTTGCTGGTCCCGGATTTCTAGCTTGCGCTGCACAATCTGCTCGTTAATATCATCGGCATAGAGCAGTGTGTTGAGCGCAATCAACGCCTTCCCCTCGCGGTGCAGAATTTCTAGAATTTTGAGCTTGAGATCTTCAACCTGCGGCATCCCCGGCACCAGTTTGGCTCGCCAGGTACCGTCCGGGAGCTGCTGCGGCTGAGCCACGAGGGGGGCCGCCGCAGCCATGACAATTTCACTGGGAGACAGCAGTTCCCGCACCCGCTCATCCCGGATTTTGGCATAGATGAGCTGCTGATCCGCCTCGGGATACTGGTCAACCTTGTTGAACACCAGCAGGATGGGTTTGCTCGCCTGTCGTAGCTCCGAAAGGGCGGCATATTCCACCCGAGTCATATCCCCGGCAATCACAAACAAAATTAAATCGGCCTGCTTGGCAATGGTACGAGCCATCGCCTCCCGTTCCTGGCCGTCTACTTCGTCAATCCCAGGCGTATCAATGAACTCAACCCGCGATTGCCCCAGTCCTGGCAACGAAACTCTGACCACATCCACTGCATCCTCAGGCTCAGCAGGCTTTTCCGGTTCAATCTGCCAGTTAGCCCGCTGGGTGGTGCGGGTCACGCCATGCACCGGGCCAGTCGCAAACATGGGTTGTCCCAGCAAGGCATTGAGCAGAGAAGACTTTCCTCGACTCACCATCCCGAACACGGCAATATGCACCACCTGATGCTCCAGCTTATCGAGCATGGTGAGCAAATCTTGCAGTTCTTGTTCTAAACCCAGCTGCTCTTGGGCCGTGAGATCCAGTTTTTGTACCAGCGTCTCTAAAGCAGCCTGGGCTTGCTGATAGCTGAGGTCTGACAGAATCGTGTCAAACCCTGCTAAGGCCTGATCTAGCTCTGCTTCTAGATGGTCTAAAGGCACAGTCGGTGCACCTGTGCCAGCCTCATCCTGAAGCCACCGATCCCATTCACTCCAGTCCTCTGGATCGGCTTGGGGTTCATGCTCAGGGGGCTGTACGCCATCCGCTACCATGCCTAACTTTCCCGCTACTGCTACACCTTTAGGGTACACAGCAGCATCCTGCCAGTGCCGCATTTTGCGCGCCGAAGATTGCTGTGGCCATTGACCTTGACGCCGTCATTCCTAAAGCGGCGGTAATTCATCCATTTCAAAGTACTGGTAAAACTGCTCGGTCACTTGCACCAGGGAAGAGCGGCCCCCCGACTGCCGTCGCTTTTGGACAAAGCCACGCTCGACCAGTTCCTGAACATGGTGATAGGCTCCCGAACCCCGCAGCTCCACGAGTTCGGTTTGGGCAATGGGGCCTTTAAGGGCGATCGCGGCCAGCGTGCGGAGCGCACCGACACCCAAATCTGTGGGTACGAGGGTCGCCAACAGTGGCTGATACAGCTCTTTAAGCTGGAGGCTATAGCCCGTATCGGTTTCAATAATTTCTAAGGCGCTCTCCCGCTGGGCATAATCCTGCATCAGCTCCAGAAGGGCCATTTCAACATCGTCCCGCTCAACCCCAGCCAGTTCAGTCAACACATTAAGCGACACCGGCTGCGCTTTGACATACAGGATAGCTTCGAGCTGGGTAGATAGGGGTGGCGCAGCCGTCTCCGGGACGGGGGCATCTACCAGGTCATGATCTGGAGTCATAGTGGCCTCTCATGAAAGTTGCAGCCCGTTAACCATTACAGAGCGATCGCAGCAGCGTTTTGCCAAGATTTAGACACCAGCTGTCATTAAAAGGCTCGCTTGAATATGGTAATATGACAGTTCTGGCTATTACGTCAAGCTTTTCGGTTCAAGGCAGATGGGCTCTCGTAAAGACTTGTACTAAGGGCAGCGAAACCTGTTGTTAATGTTGAGGTCAGTATGGCTAAACGCCGCAACCTGAAAAAAGAAAAGGCACTCCGCAATCAAGCATACGCTCGTAAGTTCCGCAAACGGTCTAATTCTGGACGGTTCGGTCGACGCTTCTACAACGATAACCGCCAGTCTGAAAACAGCACTGAAAACAAAGAAAAAGAAACCCAGGATTCTGGGACAGGCGCTGCGGACTAGAAACCGTTAACCCGCTAGTAGCAGGCGGAGATTGTGCCTAGATTCGCATGATGAGCAACTTTGTAAAAAGCGAGTATTCCAGTTTGGGATACTCGCTTTTTAGCAGGATTGGCAGCAGCCCTAAGGGTAATTCGTTCGCGAAGGCGGAGCGCTGCTCCAGGTGCCAGACTTGCCCCCTTGCTTGCGGCACAATTGAATACCAGTAATGACCATGGCTTTATCGAGGGCTTTGGCCATGTCATAGAGAGTTAATGCCGTCACCGAAACAGCCGTTAACGCTTCCATTTCAACCCCGGTTTCTGCCTTGGTTCGCACGGTGGCCTGGATCACGTATCCCGGCAAGGCTGGGTTGGGGTGTAGGTTTACGTCTATGCCCGTCAGGGGAAGGGGGTGACACAGCGGGATGAGCTGAGCCGTTTGCTTGGCAGCCATAATACCTGCCAGTCGAGCTGTTCCCAGAACATCGCCCTTAG
>CAZXWR010000235.1:0-6684 GCA_964644325.1 uncultured bacterium | reverse complement strand
TGGTGCCAGCCGCCGCGGTGTTTTGGGCGAAGTCGATGCCGACGCAGTGCTGGACGTCTCGCGAATCAGCGGAATCATTGACTATGATCCGACAGAACTTGTGCTGACGGCCCGGGCAGGAACACCGTTGCATGAAATCGAGTCGCTGGTCCTGGAGCATCATCAAATGCTGGCGTTTGAACCGCCGGCAATGTGCCATCTGACGAAAAACCTGCAGGCGGTGCCGACGATCGGCGGCGCCATTTCTGCGAACGCAGCCGGACCACGCCGAGTCGCAGCGGGCGCGGCTCGGGATCACTTTCTCGGCTTTCGCGCGGTGTCCGGACGTGGCGAGGCTTTCAAGGGCGGAGGCCGTGTCGTGAAGAATGTGACCGGTTTCGATCTCGCAAAACTGCTCGCGGGATCCTGGGGATCACTGGCCGTACTCACAGAGGTAAGTGTCAAGGTGATGCCAAGGCCGCGATACGGCGCAACGCTGATGTTGACCGGGCAGAACGCAGATTCCGCGTGCAAGGCTTTGTCGCTTAGCCTTACCTTGCCTTGTTTTGTCAGCGCTGCGGCCTTTTTGCCTGCAAAGGCCGCAGCGCGTTCGCCCGTTGATTGGGCTACATCCCTCACGCTTTTTCGCCTCGAGGGACTGCGGGCATCGGTTACCACGCGTGCCCGGTCATTAGTTGCAGCGCTGGCCTCCTTCGGAAAAGCAGAGCAATTAGCGGACGATTTGCATGCGCCGCTCTGGAAAGCTGTTGGCGAAGTTGCAGCGCTATTGCCGTCGGATGGCCCGGTGTTGAGGACGACAATGCCGGCAGCCGAAGCCTCCCGGATGGCCGCGCAACTGGATCCGGAGAGATGGATCATGGATTGGGCTGGCGGCCTTATCTGGCATTGTGATGCAGACGCGCCGACTGACCGATTATCGACCCACATCCAATGTTGGCGTGAGCAACAGAGTTCGCCGGTGGCACTGACACCCTTGTTATTGGAACCGCACGCGGCAATCATCCGCTCCCTGAAGGCAAAGTTCGATCCCTGCAACATCCTCAACCGCGGCCGCCTGTTCCCTGATGCAAACTCAATTCACTGACATTCAGCGTGAAAACGCCGACATCGCGCAATCGGAGTCTGTCATCAGGCGTTGCGTACATTGCGGCTTTTGCACGGCAACCTGCCCAACCTACGTTCTCCTGGGCGATGAACTGGATAGCCCGCGCGGGAGGATCTACCTTATCAAGGACATGCTGGAGCGCGGGACCAAGCCTGCCGCGGGCGTGGTAAGGCACATCGACCGATGCCTGTCATGCATGGCCTGCATGACAACCTGTCCGTCCGATGTGAATTACATGCATCTGGTCGACCATGCTCGCGTCTATATCGAGAATAACTACCAGCGCCCCTTGCGAGATCGATTCTGGCGTTGGGTGCTGGCGTCCGTCCTGCCTTACCGCGGCCGCTTCGCCGTCGCGTTATTTATCGGCCGGCTGGTGAAACCTGCGACACAGTTACTGCAATCGGTGAGAGCGCTACAACCGGCTGTTGCAATGTTGCGGCTCGTTCCACCGTCTCGCCGCCTGGTCGAGCAGTCCTCCGTACCTTTATCGAACAACCGTGGCAAAGTGATTCTCCTGGAAGGCTGCGCGGAACCGGTTCTTTTGCCGCGAATACGCGCAGCCGCAATCCGCTTGCTGAATCGAGCAGGCTACGAAGTCGTAGGTGTGCCCGGCGAAGTCTGCTGTGGCTCCCTGGTGCACCACATGGGTAAAGAAAAGAAGTCGCATGCGGCGGCGAAGCGCATGGTCGATCTCTGGTACAAGACTATGGAGGAGTCAGAGATATCGGCAGTAGTGACAACTGTCTCCGGCTGCGGCACGACATTGAAAAACTACGGTTTCATGCTGCGCAACAATCCCGACTATGCTGAGCGCGCACGGCATGTATCGTCAAAGGTCAGGGACATTGCCGAGTTCCTGGTTGAAGCCGGCTTGCCGGAGGTGGAGGTCGTTGCATCGAGGAAACCATCGGTAGCCTACCACTCGCCGTGTTCCCTGCAACATGCGCAAAAAGCCGATCAGGCTCCGCGCCAATTGCTTGAGGCAGCCGGTTTCGAGGTGCGAGAGATCGCAGAGGGCCACCTCTGTTGCGGCTCGGCTGGCGTTTACAACATCCTGCAGCAGGAACTGGCCAATCAACTGCGGGAGCGAAAGATCCTGAATGTGGATGCCACCGGCGCGGACGTGGTAGCTACCAGCAATATCGGTTGCATTATGCAGCTTGCGGACGGCCGGCAAAGGCCGGTACTGCATGTGGTTGAGCTTTTGGATTGGGCAACAGGCGGTCCTGCACTTGGCACGCACCGGGTGGAGACCGAATAGAACCGATTGCAAAATCTGGTCGTGCAGCGAGCGAGTCGTCAGAGCATCATTGCCGTGCGTATGCTTTCGAGATGGGCGCGCATTGAAGACTTGGCTTTGTCGGGGAGGCGGTTGACGATTGCGTTGACTATCGCAGTGTGCTGGCGATCGTAAAGACGTTGCCGCTCTCCGGTCACCGATTTCTTTTTTAGTGCGATCCAGCTTGGCTGATTGCGGATCTGGTTGAGAGTCTGGTAATAGCCAATCAGGGCAGTGTTGCGGGTCGCACGAAAAATCGCCTGATGCAATCGTCCATCCCAGTACTCGAAGTCCGTAAGGTTCTTCGCAGCCACGCTCGCAGCCAATGCAGCCTTTATCTCCTCTATGTTTTCCGAGCGCGCCCTGAGGGTTGCCAGTGCAACGGCTTCTGGTTCTATGACGAGCCTGGCCTCCAGAACCTCGAGGGGGCTCGAATCGAGAATATATCGCTCGCTGGGCAAAGCTTCGTACTCTGCCGCTGAGAGAAGGGCAGCACTTTGAGAGGCCGAAGCAGCTTCGTGATCGAACACGACGACGGGGCGTGCATTATCGCGGGTCGAAACATAGGTGTCTGCCGCCAATGCCTTGATGGCTTTGCGAATCGTATTGCGGGATGCGCCGAATTCCTCGACCAGCTGGCGCTCGGGCGGCAGCTTGCTCCCGACAGCCCAGGAGCCGTCGGTGATTCGGTGTCGCAACGCCTCTTTGACTTCAACGTAGGAGACCATGACTCGCCTCGCGCTTGCTGGTGCTTGGTACTGCCTGACCTGCAGGTATGGTCGCGGCATACCACAATGCCTTACGCGACCGTCGGCAGTGAACCGTACCTCAAAAATGGTTCAAAATAAAGCGATGCCGCGGGTTGACAGCTCGTAATCATTGGAGGAAGAATAGCTTGGATCACTCACTGGCATGAATTTGGTTCATAAAAAGTACCATCTCAGCGTAACGTGAGACGGGGCACGGTTGGCAAGGCTTTAAGGGCACGCATGAAGTATGTGACGTTTCGCCGCGATGGTGAACTCGGCGTTGGCAGGCTGTCCGGCGACGGCGCAGCGATCGAAGTTTTGTCGGCAACGAGAGAGACACTGTGGCAGGGTGTGTCCAACCTGATCGGCAATGAATCGGGCCGCTTCAGTGGTGAGCGCGTCGCCGTTGATCAGGTAAGCCTGCTCGCTCCAATTCCCCGACCGCGACGAAGCATTATTTGTGTCGGTAAGAATTACGTGGCCCACGCGGAAGAGTTCTCCGGGTCCGGCTTCGATTCAAGCGCGGCTCAAGGCGCTATTCCGGCCGCCCCGATCATCTTTTCGAAGCTCGCGGAAACAGTCGTTGCCCATGGCGAGTCCGTCCGGATTGACAAGCGCGTTAGCACCGCTATCGATTACGAGGCCGAGCTCTGCGTGATCATTGGCCGCACGGGCAGGGCCATCTCGCGCGACGAGGCAATGGATTACGTCTGGGGCTATACCATTGTCAATGACATTACGGCTCGCGACTTACAGATGGCGCACAGCCAGTGGTTAATCAGCAAGTCGCAGGACACGTTCTGCCCCATGGGCCCGGTCGCAGTAACCCGCGACGATATCGATCTTGCCGATACTGCCGTGAAATGTTGGGTCAATGACGAGCTGAGACAGTCGGCAAACACCGCGGATCTTATATTCGACGTGCCGACGTTGATCGCAACTATTTCAGCAGGCATCACGCTCTATCCAGGTGATCTGATTGCGACCGGAACACCGGCTGGCGTTGGAATCGGATTTACACCACCCAAGTACCTGCGATCCGGCGATGTGGTGCGAGTCGAAATCGACGGCATCGGTGTGCTGGAGAACAGGATGGTTGAGGCGTGAGGATGTCTGGCAGGGTTTTATGAGCGAAGTCGAACGTTTTTCGAGAATCCCGGTGACGACGGTGAGGATTTTTATCAAGGGGGTCCAATGAGCGGCAATGCAGAGCAAAGAACGACTGTTTTCAAAAACGTCAACATTTTCGACGGCACAGGAGTCGCCTCGTTCCCGGGTACCGTGGTTGTCGAGGGCAATCGCATCAAGTCGGTCAGGAAAGACGGAGCGGGGAAGATCAAGGGTGCGACTGTCATAGACGGTGACGGCCGGACACTTATGCCCGGCATGATCGATGGTCACCTTCATCTGTCCTGGAATAATGCGCCGACACTCGAGGCGATAATGTGGATGCCAGTCGAGGAACATGTGCTGGTTTGCATTGCGTCCGCGAAAACCGCGCTTGACGCCGGATTTACCGCTGGTCTAGGCGCCGCAGCGGCGAAGCCACGGCTGGACGTTGTCATACGAAACGCTATCAACGCGGGCGCCGTACCAGGCCCACGTTACCTGGCAGCTTCGCCCGAGTTCACAACCATTGGCGGACTCGGTGACACCTCGCCACCACACATCGAAATGAACGCGCTTACTTTTGGGACCATTGTTACAGGTGCCGACGAAATGCGTGCCGGCGTCCGCCGGATGATCAAATACGGGAACGATATCATCAAGCTCAATCTGTCCGGAGAAGAGATAACATCAACGCCTGCCGAAGCGACTCCGTTTACGGAAGAGGAAGTAGCTGCCGCCTGTGACGAAGCGAGGAAGCGCAACAAGGTAGTCAGCGCACACGCACGTTCAGCAGGGTCTATCAAGCAATGCGTTCGTCATGGCGTGCGCAACATCTATCATGCATCGTTTGCCGACGAAGAATCCCTGGATATGCTCGAAGAGGCAAAAGACCGGCACTTCGTAGCTCCGGGTCTTGCGTGGCTGCACCAGACGGCGCGAGGCGCCGCCGAGTTCGGTATCGCTCCGGATTCTCCCTTGGCAGGATTATACGAGCGCGAACTAAGTGCTGCGATCGAATCGATGAAGGAAATGCACAAGCGCGGCATACGCATCGCGATTGGCGGTGATTACGGTTTTGCGTGGACTCCAATGGGAACCAATGCCACTGACATCCAATATTTCGTCGAGCTATTGGATTTTGCTCCGCTCGAAGCATTGAAAGCGGCTACTTCGGTTGGAGCGGAAATGATGGGAATGGGTGATTCCCTCGGACGGGTGCAGGAAGGGTTCCTTGCCGATCTTTTACTGGTTGATGGCGATCCGGTCGGGGACGTGCGCATTCTGCAAGACAACAAAAAGATCAACGCTATTATGAAAGACGGCCAGTTCCATAAGTCGCCATTGAATTGCTGATCGTCTTTCAAGCAAGTTAAGGCGCGCGGGGAAACCGAAACTGGAAATCAGCGTCCGGATCGGAGAGCATCCAATCTTGGGCGCACAAATCGACAATCGCATTCGCGTACTTGTGGCAGACGACGACTCGCAGATTCTGCGATGTTACGAACGAGCTTTCTCCCGTTGGGATTCGAACTCGCAAAGCGCGGCGCTTGATGCTTTATCCGCCGATCTGTTTGGCCCAGACACAGGGCGCAAGTGCCAGCCGGAGTTCGAACTGGTCACCTGTAACCAGGGCCGGGACGCAATAGCTATCATTACCGATGCAGCTGCAAGCCAATTGGCGTTCGATGCTGTCATTCTGGATATTCGGATGCCGCCGGGAATCAATGGTGTCGATGCCGGCGAGCGCATACGTCAAATCGACCAGGACGTCCCCATCGTGTTCGTCAGTGGCTACTCGGACGTATCGAACGAGGAAATCCGGCGTCGCGTGCCACCGGAATCTAATTTGCGTTTCTACCAGAAGCCGCTCTCGTTCAGCGGGCTGGCGCAAGACATTGTGGAAATCGTGTACCAGGCTCGCGCTGCCCAATTGAACTGACACCTCGTGCACCGAGGTCCGAGGCCACTGGTCTGGGATTGTGCTGCCCTTGGAAATGGCGGTGGAAAAGGCCGTGGAAAGGGTCGTGGAAAAGGCCTTGACAGAAAGAGAATGAACGTTCATTCTACAACTTCCTGAAGCCCCCGGGACTGCTGCTGCAGTGGTCCGCCCCACAAAAGACCAGTGAATCCCATGTTTGTTCCCGCCCGACGATCCTTCGTCCTGTTGCTCACGTCGACTTTTATTCTGCAGGCCTGCGGAGAGGCGACGGAGCCGCCACCGATGGAGACGCCCGAAGTAACGGTGATTACCCTGCAATCCCGTCCGGTAACGCTGACCCGGGAATTGCCTGGGCGCACCAGCGCGTTTGTAGTTGCTGAGGTCCGACCCCAGGTCACCGGCATCGTCAAGGAACGGTTGTTCGAAGAGGGCAGCCTGGTGACCGAAGGCCAGCCTTTGTATCAGCTCGACGATGCGGCCTATCGCGCGGCCTGGAACA
>CAZXWR010000234.1:0-6706 GCA_964644325.1 uncultured bacterium | reverse complement strand
TTTGTCTGGGGCTGGCGTTGTTTTCTCATGGCGGTCTCCTTCAGTTTGGATGTACCTTAGACCGCTTACACAAAATAATTTACAGTCCCCTTACTCCAACGAGGGAAGGCCACGAAGGTCGCTTTAGTGGCTTGTATGCACAAGCTATTAACCATTCTCAACGCCATGCTAAAAAATGGTAGAGACTGGCAACCACCCCAGATTCATGCTCCTCAATTGACATGATTTGCTTGACTTTCAAGATAATCGCTTCTCCCAACTTGGGAGAGGGCTGGGGTGAGGGCGAAACAATCTTGTAATGACCGATATTATTTAATTCACGGTCCTAAGAATTTAATCTGAGTGAGTATCACCAGCTTTTTCCGATTGAACCTGGTCGGGCTGCTCTAGGGGGTGCTTGGGCCAAGTAAAGGTGAAGGTTGCCCCTTGTCCCAATGTGGATTCAACCCGGATGGTTCCACCTTCTGACTCTACGGCTTTTTTAACGATGGCTAGGCCAATCCCGGTACTTTCCTTGATGTCTCGACTCTGAAGCGTCTGGAAAATGATAAAGATTTTATCGAAGTAGTCTGGGTGGATGCCGGGGCCATCGTCCGCTACTGCAAATTCATAGAATTGGTCTTGATCGGTCACTGAGATTTTGATTTTGCCGTCTGCGCGGTCATGGTGTGAAATGGCATTGCTGATTAGGTTACGGAAAACCTGGCGCAGCGGTGTTGCTTTGGCCACTATCGTGGGCATGGGGTGCTCAATTTCAATGGTAAAGTCTGGCGGTGGTGCAAGGAGGTCGATGATCTCTGTGAGAAGGGTCGCCACGTCAACGGTTTCTGGCTCGATTGCCTGACGGTTTACACGGGAATATTCCAGGAGGCCGTTAATCAGATTTTCCATACGGGTGACCCGATTCCGCAGCAGGGTGAAATAGTGCTGGTTCTCGGCGGATAGCTGATGGGTCATATCTTCTTCAATCCATTCAGAAAGATTGGCGATCGCCCGCAGGGGGGCCTTGAGGTCGTGGGAGGCGATATAGGCAAACTGGTCAAGTTCTTGATTGCGTTTGCGGAGGAGCTGGGTGGTTTGGCTGAGGAGGCTGTTGACCCAGCTCAGTTCAGCGGCGCGATCTTTTAAGGCTTGCTGGGCCTGAATGCGATCGCCTATTTCTTCGATGACGGCAATGAAGTAGAGCGGCTGGCCCTCGCTCGATCGCAGCAAAGAAACCGTCAGTTCAATCCAGACCGGAGAGCCGTCTTTGTGGATGTAGCGTTTTTCTAAGGCGTAGTTTGACAACTCACCGGCCACAAGCTGCTGGACTAACTTGAGATCGGCTTTCAGGTCATCTGGATGGGTAATCTCTTGGAAGGTTTTGGACAGGAGTTCAGCACGGGAATAGCCCACGATGTCACACAGGGTTTGATTGACCCGTAGCCAGTGACCTGCTAAGTCAACATGGGCCACGCCCACTGCTGCCTGTTCAAAGGTGGCGCGAAATTGCGCCTCGCTGTCGTGCAGGGCTTGTTCGGCTTGCTTGGGCTCGGTGATGTCAAGCACTATCCCAACCGCGCGCCGGATCTGCCCGTCTCCTTCGGGATAGCAGCGCCCGGTGCCGCGAATCCAGCGTTGACTGCCATCGGGCCATTGAATGCGGTACTCACTGACATAATCCGTGCGGGTATCGAGGGCTGCGGTTAGTTTGGCTTCTGTATCGGGTAAATCTTCGGGGTGAACCCGTCTGGCCCAGTCTTCATAGGTGCGTTCAGATTGCCCCGCTGGATAGCCAAATAACGCCTCATGCTGTGGGCTCCAGTAGACGCGGTTGGTTCGTACATCCCAGTCCCATAAACCCATGTTGGCTGCATCCAGGGCTAGGGTCAGCCGTTCAGCATAGGTTTGGGTGTCGGCGATCGCTGTTTTGAGGGCCAGGGTGCGTTCTTCTACCCGCTCTTCAAGGTTTCTATTCAGGGTGGCCAATTCCGCTTCTGCCGCCTGACGCTGTTTGATCTCTAGCAATAGTGCCTCGTTGGTTAAGGCGAGCTGCGTTGGACTCGGCAGCGAGAGAGCTTGGGGAATGATGGGAACGAGGCTCAGTGCTGTGTAGCTAGAGACAAGGGCCGTTATGGCTTTTAGGGTGCCGGACAGCCAGTAGGCCGGATGCCAGAGCGTCCACACCGCCATGAGGTGTGTGAGGCCACAGGCGACGATGAATGCTCCGAATAACCCGAATATGCCCCGAAAGGGAACATCCTGACGCTGACGCATGAAGTAAACCAGCATCAGCGGGATTGAAAAATAGGCGATCGCAATCAGGAGGTCAGACAGTAAGTGCAGCCAGACCAAACTGGGTTGCCAAAGGTAGCAGTGGCCGTGGGGAATGTACTGATTGGGTGAAATCCACTGACGCACCAACTCCCACATCGCATTTCTCCTGAAGCAAGATCACAAAGGGTAAATTGAGCCAGACACTCAGTCATTCCGCGCCCCAGTCGATCACCGCTCAACATAGGGCAATAGGGCACGGAGTTCTCTTCAATATAAAAGCGGAGGAGCAGGGCTGCTCCTCCTTAAGTTTGCCGATCGGCGATGGGGCAACCCCTACAGCCCCAACTGATCATGAAGATCAGACAGGGGCATCTAGTCAATGCAGAATGTTGCTCAGTACAGCCAATGGGGTTAGGAATGCGAATTAATTAACATCGAGATTCTCGCTCTCATCCCCTAACCCCTGCTTCGCACGCCCTGCGGTCTACTCCCAACTTGGGAGAAGGGGAACCGGACTCTTGCTCCCTCTCCCACTTTGGGAGAGGGCTGGGGTGAGGGCGAAACAATCTTGCAATTACCGACCTTATTTAATTCATGATCCTTACTGACCGAAAAAGTCCTTGATGGAGTCTAAGGCGGATTCAGTGGTTTCTTCCACCTGGTCGCTCGTATTATCCAAGGCTTGCTGGGTTTTGGCTAAATCAAGGCTAGCGCGATCTTGAACTTTATTCTGGAGGTCTTCTGCGGCCCCTTGGGTTCTACCAATATCTTGCTTCGCCCGACCCGCAATTTGCTTGGCAGTGCCTTCAGCTTGACCTGTAACTTGACCCACTTTTTTCTGGACGGTGCCGATGTCCTGCTCTGCTTTGCCAGTGACTTCTTTGGTCAGGCTCGAAACACTGGCAATTGGATTGGGCTGCATCACGGGTACGGCGATCGCGCTAGGGCTCAGTCCCCAAAGGGTTAAGCTGCCAACCAGTATCGTTGCGAGTACAGCGCGCATCAGATTGGGTAGAAAGCCCTGGCGGTTTGAGGGGGCCATTGCAGGCGTCATCTTCATGGTTTTTTGTCCATTGATATTGAGACTTACAAGCCATTAATAGCGGCTTCTGATGGCAAATCTATCTATCTATGTACGTAGGTTTTTCAACCCGCAGTGAACCCAAAGGGTAGATTTGGGGGGTGATGGGTTTACTTGCTTTCTCATAGAACCTGTTCAGTTTCCGGATCAAACAGGTGAAATCTATTGAGGTCGAATAAAACCGGAAAACTTTCCCCTGGAACCAGCTGCGATCGCGGGTCAACGCGGGCGACGAATTCTTGTCCGTCCCCTAAGGTTAGATAGACCACCGCTTCATGGCCCATCATTTCAACGACCGAGACCTGGGTTTGAACCCGCACGGGCTCAATGCCGGGGGGCGTAAATTTGGGGTTGTAAATATGCTCAGGACGAATGCCAAAGGTAACCGCTTGCCCTTGATAGGGACGATAGCGTTCAAGACTTGACGGGGGCAGCGGCAGCGTAAAGCTGGGGGTAACAATCGAAAGCCCCGCCGCATCTGCCTGCAACCTTGCAGCACAAAAGTTCATGGCGGGGCTGCCCATAAACCCGGCAACAAAGGTATTGACGGGGTTCTCATAGAGCTGCTGTGGCGTATCAACCTGTTGCAGCACCCCCCCATTCATGACCGCGATGCGGCTCCCCATGGTCATGGCTTCCACCTGGTCGTGGGTGACATAGACAAAGGTGGTTCCCAACTGTTTATGGAGACGACTCAGTTCCGCGCGAGCCTGTACGCGGAGCTTGGCATCCAGGTTTGAGAGCGGCTCATCCATCAAAAAAACAGCCGGATTGCGGACAATCGCCCGACCCACCGCGACCCGCTGTCGTTGGCCCCCGGACAGTTGCTTGGGTTTGCGATCGAGCAGTTCAGCGATGCCAAGCTGTTGGGCGGCACTTTGTACCCGTTGGCGAATTTGGCTACGAGAAACACCCTGAAGCTCCAGGCTGAAGGACATATTCTCAAACACCGACATGTGGGGATAGAGGGCATAGGACTGAAAAACCATGGCAATATCCCGATCCTTCGGGGAACGGTCGTTCATCCACTGGCCGTCAATATAAAGGTTGCCCTGGGAAATAGCTTCGAGTCCGGCTAACATCCGCAGGGAGGTGGTTTTGCCACAGCCAGAAGGCCCCACTAAGACCAAGAATTCCTGCTCTCCAATCTCCAGGTTCAGGTTCTTGACGGCTTCAAAGCCATTCTCATAGCGTTTGGTGACTTGCTCAAAAATAACGCTGGCCATGCTTTTTCCTCAACGGACTGCCATCCCACTTGCTGCTGCTGGTTTTGGTTAAGGGGTAAGGCAAGAACTCGCCATGACAAGGGGAGTCCCCGTGAGGCTAAAGGGCCGTACCTCTGTAATTTTGATCGGGACGATCTGACCCTGGAGCTGCTGTATCTCACCTTCGAAAAAGGTCAGGCGATTCCCTCGGGTACGACCCATCACCTGGGCTGGGTCTTTTGGGTTAGTGCCTTCTACCAACACTTCCTCGGTGCGTCCCAGATACCGCTGCGATCGCAGGGCTGCTTTCTGGTTCACCAAATGGTTGAGGCGTTGCAGGCGATCGCTTTTGACGGTTTCCGAGAGCTGGTTGTCCCAAAGGGCGGCAGGGGTACCGGGACGGGGTGAGTAGGCGGCGGTATTGAGCAAGTCAAACTCGATATCTGCCACCAGGTTCAGGGTATTTTCAAACTGGGCCTCTGTTTCCCCCGGAAATCCCACAATGGCATCGGCACTAATGGAGGCATCGGGCATATATTGGCGGATTTGGTCAATAATGCGGCGATAGCGCTCCTGGGTGTAGCCCCGAGCCATTGCCTTCAGAATGTCATTGTCCCCAGATTGAAACGGGATATGGAAATGCTCACAGACCTTAGGCAACTCAGCGCAGGCCTGAATTAAACGCTCAGTGAAGTAGCGGGGATGGCTGGTGGCAAAGCGGATGCGCTCGATGCCGGGGACATCATGGACGAAGTAGAGTAAATCTGTCAGGGTGTGTAGATGCCGTCCTTCTGGGGTTGCGCCCGGTAAATCTCGACCGTAGGCGTCAATGTTTTGACCCAAGAGCGTCACTTCCTTAAAGCCTTGGCGCCCCAGCTCCACCATCTCCGCCCGGATGGCCTCGGGGGTACGAGACTGCTCCACGCCCCTGACCCCAGGGACGACGCAGTAGGTACAGCGCTCGTTACAGCCGTAAATAACATTGACCCAGGCGGTGACGCTGCTATCGCGGCGGGGCTTAGTAATATCCTCAACAATGCGGATGGGCTCTGTCGCCACCACTTGGCTGCCCGCTAGGACTTGCTCCAGTAAATCCTGAAGCTGGTTTGCATGCTGTGGCCCCATCACCAGATCCAGCTCAGGCACCCTGCGGAGCAAGGCTTCCCCCTCCTGCTGCGCCACACAGCCTGCCACGATCAGGGTTAAATCGGGTTCCTGCTGCTTGCGTTTCGCCTGCCGCCCCAGATAGGAATACACCTTTTGTTCGGCATTATCCCGAATGGTGCAGGTATTGTAGAGGATCACGCTGGCCTCATCCGGCTGCGCGGCCCAAGCGTAGCCCATGTCTTCTAAAATGCCCGCCATCCGTTCCGAATCGGCTTTGTTCATCTGACAGCCAAAGGTGGTGATGTGATAGCGGCGAGAGGAGGTGCTCATGAACCCAAAAAACCTGAATGGAGGGCAGAACGCTATTGTAGCGGATGTTTAAGTCCGCAAAAGCAAAGGGCGATCACGTCCAATGCCTGAGGGGCACCCCAACTGACCCTGGTAACCGCCCAGCTGCGATCATCTCCCGCCCATAGATCCCGCCCATAGAATCGGCTCGAAGTTCGGCAATGCGCCTGAACCCATTAGCAGAAACCGAACCTGCTGCCCACCGAGAATTATATAGATTTAAAGCGTAGGCCAAGCATGAGAAATGCAAGACCAATCCACTGATTTGATAGAGGAATAGAGGAGGAGTCACGATGACATTACTCACTCGACGCGATCCATTCCGCAATCTAGAAAGCTTACATCGGGAAATGTCCCAGCTCTTTGATACCCTGACCCCCTGGCCTTTAAAGGGCGACGACGAACTAGACTTTATGCCCGCCGCAGAGCTGAAGGAAACCCCTGAGGCGGTTGAGCTGAAGCTAGAACTACCGGGGCTTGAGGCAAAAGATCTAGAGATTGAAGTCACGGAAAATTCAGTCTCTATCAGCGGGGAGCGGAAGTCTGAGACTAAAACGGAAGAAGACGGCATGACGCGCTCTGAATTCCGCTACGGGCGTTTCCAACGGGTACTGCCATTGCCCGCCCGCGTGGTGAACGATCAAACCACAGCAGACTACAAAGATGGCATTTTGAAACTCGTGCTGCCGAAGTCAGACAGCGAACGCCA
>CAZXWR010000233.1:0-6802 GCA_964644325.1 uncultured bacterium | reverse complement strand
TTGATGACAAACCCCGTAAATGAAAGCCCCTGGCCCGTGCTGGCTTTGCGCTCTCGGATGCATGACCGTGCCTGAGTAATATCCACTTCCAGCAAAAGGGGGATATGATGCTTGGCCTTGCCCCAATCCAGCGTATCGATGGTCGGCGTCCGAAACGCAGGAAAGCTTCGCTCTTCATAGGTGCCGATATGATCCATCGCATCTCTAACCTTAAGTTCGCCTACATAGTAGTGTTGGGTAGTGTTGGGGCAGGCTTGGTCGTCTGGGGCCTTAACTGTCTTGGCATTCTCTAAGATCGCTTGCCTGAGACATCCCTGGATTAACCCTCACCCTTGACGCGAGTCGGCACTGTCACGCGATCGCCGCGAATCAGATATCTGCCCGCAAAACGCATCGGCAACGGATCGCCCGACAGGGGAGCAGCCGCTGTGCCAGGGCGCTGGGCATGAATGTGCAGGTGGGGTTCATTACTGGCCCCAGAATTGCCCACCTCAGCAATGCGATCGCCTACGGTAACCGTCTCGCCTGTCTGCACCGCAAGGCTCTGGGGGCGAAAATGGGCCAGCAAGATATCGACCTCGCCACAGCGCAGGATCACGTGATTGCCGGAGCGATCGACCGGATAGGCTTCTGGAATCTTTTGATCGCGTACCCCATCAACGGCAGCCACAATTTGTCCATCGCAGGGCGCTAGCACAGGCTCACCATAGATGTTGTAAGCCGCCGGGTCAGGCGGGGCTAGCCCCTTGGCCCGCATCCCCAGCCGATCGACCTGGATGATATCAACCGCATAGCTATTGCCCCGGTAAGCCCGAAACCGTGGCACCGATTCATCCAACGTCTTCAGGTGGGCATTGATGCGAATGTCGTTGCCGCCATGCACAACCAAGTAGTCACCCCCCCGCAGCGGAAAGGCGAGATCAACAGCGGGCAGGGCAGGTGGATACTGACCCTGCCAACTTTGCACGGCTTCATGCCCTGCGAAAACGCCGAAGGCAACCCACCCGATGACCACAGCCCACCCGAGCCAGCGAGACGGCAGCGTCTTCCGGCGTTGATGGCGGCGCAGACCGATCCCCACAGCGATGGTAAACAGTACGCCATAGGCGTAGGGCACCCACCAAGGCGGAAACAGCCAGATGCCCATCCGCGCGATCGCCAATAGCACAATTGCCGTGACCAGCACCTGTAGCCAAACCCCCAATTGGCTTCGGGGAAGCGCGATCGCCACTCCAGCGATTAAACCCAGGGGTAAAACAAGCTGCCATAGCAGCAACATGATCATCCTGGAGCCTCCGGCATTCCTTGACGACGAGAGCTGGGAATCACGACCGTAACGGCATCTTTGCGGCTAAACATCTGCTTGCGGTTCAGCCACACAACCAAAACAGCCGCAGCCCCAAACGTAAACGTGTCGTAAGGTTGGGCATCCGGCCAGATCGGATTGTTGCACTGAAAATGAAACAGGACAGGCAGCAAAATACTGCCCCGCGAGGCGTTAAATAACGGGGTCACCAGTACCCCAAGCGCCGTCGAAGCCACGAAAAACGGGGTAAAAGACCAGGCACTTTGCGGTGTCCCGCTCAACAAAAACGCAGGCAGGTGCCAGACGCTCCAAATCACACCCAGAATGAGTCCAGCCCAAAAGGGTGTAAACCGTCGTTGCAGCAGCGGTAGGGCCAACCCTCGCCAGCCAAATTCCTCAACTGGGCCAACGGCCAGGGTCATCCCTAACGCCAACAACAGTGACTGAACCGAAGAAAATGGCAAGGATTCGGCCAAAAAATTGCCCTTCAGCACAGCACCCCCGAAAAATAACAGCGGGATGCCGAGTATCAGAAACCCATACCAGGCCAGGGAGCAGCGCCAGAGCAAGAGCCGCGACAGATAACGCCGCAAGCCGTCCCAGCCGCTGGTATACGTCACAATCATAAAAGCCGCGATCGCAGGTGACCACACTGCCAAGATGAACAGCGGATGCCGCCCGCTGAGTTCTCCGAAGGTTGCCACTATCCAGTCCGGCCACAGAATAAAGAGCGCAAAAATGCCCCACGTCACGCCAAAGGTCATGAACAGAAAAGGAACCAGGGCCATAAACGGCACTGGCCGTGGGTCAACCGCTAGCGAGGGATGATTCATAAAACCTCCTGGCTGGGGGAATTGCACCAAAGCCATGGGCTGCCATGCCTAGGCGATCGCGCCATATAGCCCCGAGAATAGGCATTTGGCACTCGAACCAATGGCACTCTATCGAAGTCAAATCACATCAGGGGGCGATCTCGAACTCTCCTGTACCTGAGAAAAGTCCCTTGCGGGCTCCCCGCCCTTCTAGCCTACGCAGCAGCAGCAATCAGCGCGCGGCTCATCGCTAAATCTTTACCGAACCTGCAAAAAAGTCGGCAATTCTTCACAGGGAAGGTGCTGCGTGGCGATCGCGCCTCTAAAACTCCAGCACCCACCGACTCTCAAAAGTGTGACGAACTGCTGCAAGGCGTCAGTTGGCGAAGCACAGCACCGTAAAATAAAAATGTTTGTCGCGCCCAAAGCCTTTGTCGCAACGTGATTCCATCGGCATGACGACTCAGACGCTGCCCCGCTCAACCCGTCAGCTCTGGCTGGCTGCTATCAAACCGCCGATGTATAGCGTGGCGGTGATGCCCCTCTGGGTGGGCACCGCGATCGCCTTTGCTGAGACAGGCCAGGTCAATTGGCTCAACGCGCTGACCTTTTTGGTGGCGGCCATTTTGATTGTGGCCTGGAGCAACGTTAGCAATGATGTCTACGATGCCGAAACTGGCATTGATGCCAATAAACACCATTCCGTCGTGAACCTGACGGGGAATAGATCCTTGATGTTTTGGCTGGGCAATGGACTGCTGGCCCTAGGGGGGCTGGGCATGTTGGCGATCGCCTGGTGGCAGCAGGATGGAACAGTGCTGGGTTTAGTGGGTCTCTGTTGTATTCTGGGCTATCTTTACCAGGGGCCACCCTTTCGGCTGGGCTACCTGGGTTTAGGCGAAATCCTGTGTTTTTTTGCCTACGGCCCCCTGGCGCTCTCTGCGGTCTACTACAGCCAAACCCAACAGTGGTCTGTCGTAACATTGGCGGCATCAGTGGTGATGGGCATCACCACCAGTCTGATTTTGTATTGCTCCCACTTTCATCAGGTCGCCGATGACCGAGCCGCAGGCAAGCGATCGCCCATTGTGCGCCTGGGCACCCGCAGGGGCGCTCAACTTCTCCCCTGGCTCTGTGGGGCACCCTTAGTATGGGTGGCTTTAATGGTGGCGGTGGGGGTGTTGCCCCTGGCAACCCTGTGGATCGGTGCGAGTTTCCCCTTCGCCCTCAAGCTAAGTCGGTTTGTCGCGGCGCACCACGATCAGCCCGAGGCTGTGAGCACCTGTAAGTTTATCGCCGTCGGGTTTCAGTTCTGGAGCAGTTTGCTCCTGGGGGCCGGGTTTTTACTGGCGGGCTGAGCCCCATCGCTATGCGCTATTACTTCCGATATCAGCCCTATCGCCGTCCTTTTCAGACCCCGCTCCACACCCATCACGGGCTATGGCAGGTGCGAGAGGGGCTGTGGGTTGGCCTCCAGTCGGCCTCTGGCACAACGGGCTGGGGGGAAGTGGCCCCCCTTCCCTGGTTTGGCTCTGAAACGCTGGAGCAGGCGATCGCCTACTGTCAGAGCCTGCCCACCCAGTTAACAGAAACAGACGTCTTTGCCGTGCCAGATGCCCTGCCCGCCTGCCAGTTTGGTTTAGGCAGCGCTTGGCGAGCGCTCTATCCCCAGCCCGCACCGCCGTCTCAATTACCCTTAGCCTTCAGTGCCCTGCTCCCCGCAGGTCAGGCCGCGTTAGAAACCTGGCCAAACCTCTGGCAGGCGGGGTATCGCACCTTTAAGTGGAAGATTGGCGTTGCGCCCCTAGAAACGGAACTCGCGCGCTTGGCCCAGCTCACCGACGCCCTCCCAGCGACGGCTACCCTTCGCTTAGATGCCAATGGTGGACTGTCGCTCCCCCAAGCGCAGCAGTGGCTACAGCAGTGCGATCGCATCTCGTCCGTCACGATTGAATACCTAGAACAACCCTTGCCTCCCTCGGACTTGGCCGCGATGGGTCGCTTGAGCAACGCCTACCAAACCCCCATTGCCCTGGATGAATCCGTGGCGACCCTGGCTCAACTGACGGCAGTCCTCAAGGCGGGCTGGGCTGGCATTGTGGTGGTAAAACCGGCGATCGCGGGTTATCCCCAAGCGCTCCAGGCTCTTCTCGAAACCCATCGGCCCGATGCCGTGTTTTCCTCCGTCTTTGAAACCACGGTGGGGCGGCAAGCCGTCTTGGCTTTAGCCCAAGAAATGCCCTTGAAGCAGCGAGCCTTAGGCTTTGGGACAGCGCACTGGTTCCCCCCTGATGCCGATGACTATCCCGCCGATGTTGCCTGACCTGGCCCGTGCCGCACAGCAGGCCGAGGGTTCACTGTTATCCGCTGACCAAGCGCTGTGGCAGCATGCGTTCCAGCAGTTTCAGGCGCAGCTCGCCCCCTGGCTTGAACGAGGGGGCGCACCCCGGATTCTCCTGGTTGAGGCCAATCCGGTGCGATTTTTGGCAGGCTTCATGGCAGCGGCACAGGCCCGGTGCCCGCTGTTCTTAGCAAACCCCAACTGGAGTCAGCGGGACTGGCAAGGGGTGCTGACGACGGCCCAACCCCAGCTCATCTTGGGAACAGGGCTGGTTTCTGGGGGCACCCTAGCACCCGCGTTACCGCAGGCGCATCAGGGCGCATCAGACACAGCCCGCGAACGGGGCTGGATTATGATTCCCACGGGTGGCTCTGGAGGGCAGGTAAAATTCGCCATCCACACCTGGCAAACTTTACAGGCGGCAGTGTCTGGGTTCCAGCAGTTTTGGGGTGGCCCCTCCTTCCCCCCCCTCAATGCCTGCTGCCTACTGCCGCTCTATCACGTCAGTGGCCTGATGCAGTTTATGCGATCGCTGTTAACGGGGGCGAAGCTCTGGCTGTTGAGCTACCGTGAGCGGGTGCAGCAGCTCCAGACAGCGGTGCCACCGCCGCCAGCCGATCTAGCCGAGGCCAATTGTTTTTTATCTTTGGTGCCCACCCAGCTCCAGCGCCTACTGGAACAGCCCTACGGTGCCATCTGGCTGCAGCAGTTTCCGGTGATTTTGCTTGGGGGTGCCCCGGCCAGTGCCGCATTACTGGGGCGATCGCGTCAACTGGGTTTAAACCTGGCTCCGACCTATGGCATGACGGAAACCGCTGCACAGGTGGCCACGCTCAAGCCCGCTGCCTTTCTGGCAGGGCAGACTGGGGTGGGGCAGGTTTTACCCCATGTCCAGCTCTGGACGGTCACAGACACTGAGCAACAGCTGCCTGCTGGTCATCAGGGCCGCATTGCCCTACAAACATCATCGTTGTGTTTGGGGTACTACCCGACCTGTTCCCCAGGCGAAAAACCGTTCTTCACCGACGACATGGGCAGCATTGATGCAGCGGGTAATTTGCACCTAGTGGGACGCTACAGCCGTAAAATCATCAGCGGTGGCGAGAACATTTACCCCGAAGAAATTGAGCAGGCACTCCTGCAAACGGGGCTTGTGCAAGAGGTCTATGTGACGAGCATCCCGGATCCTCACTGGGGCGAGGCGATCGCAGTGCTCTATGTGCCTATCAATGCCACGATATCGGTCTCCGAACTAAAAAAGAGGCTCACCCCGTTGCTGAGTGCCTATAAGGTGCCCAAGTACTGGTGCCCGCAACCCCATCTGCCCCGGAACGCCCAGGGAAAACTCAACCATCAAGCCCTAAATGCTTTAGTTCAAAAGGCTTCTGGCAATAATTAAGCCATCACCATCCAGCCTTGGCAAGGATCGCTCGAAGCCTCGTCCGTACTTCGATCCTTTTGCCCAGGCTATGTTTGGTAACCTTATGAAGGGGAAGCTTGCAAGCCCCTGACGGTATCGCCAGATTTAAAGACCAAGTTAAGTGAACTACTGGTTTTTAAATGAGTTTCACGGGTTAGGCGATCGCACAAAGTCAGATCTGGGATTGCGACGCGGGCTAGCAATACCGTAACTGTCCCTGGCATCTGACGAAGATTGGTTGTTTCAGCCATTTCAGGTCTAAAGACCGCTCAAAGTAGAAGCTGAAACCCTATTAAACTCGTTGAACACTAAGCTCAATATGAGTTCCAGGGACGGTTACGCAATACCTTGACCTTGGTGCGGAGAGCAAACCAATAAAGTAAACACAATCTGAGCAGTAGATTGTTGTGGCAGAGTCAGTAAAAGAGGTAAAGCAAAACCCATTTTTGATTAAGCACGTAAAAGTTGGGGGTCAGACATTTATCTTTGAAGCACTCCAAAAATCTTCAAATCAGTGGTGGCTTAGCCCCTTTGTGAAAGCGATTGAGGTAGAAATTAGGGGAGAGTAAAAGTCGTATCTGGTGATGACTGGAGAAGCCTGATGCAAATAACGATTAATCTACCGCCGGATCTTGAACAAAATCTGATTCGTCAAGCAGCACAATCAAATATTCCGCTTCAAGCCTTGATCCTGCAAGCCCTACGTCAAATCACTCAAATTCCGCATTTTTCTACTTCTCAGTGGTCGGAAGCTATATTGTCCTATGAAGGAATTTCTGACTTTCTTCCGTTCGAATCCTATCGCGATGAACTCCTTCCACCCTCTGAGCCCGAGCTGTTCTGATGCGGTATCTACTCGATACTTGCGTCGCAATTTCTCAAAAAGTGCTGATAGCCCACGAGCTATAGCTTGGACTTTAGGC
>CAZXWR010000232.1:0-6823 GCA_964644325.1 uncultured bacterium | reverse complement strand
CTTGCCCACCTACGAGAAGCAGCTCAAGAGTCTAGACGAGAAGCTGACCCTCGAGCAGAAAGCAGCCCAAGATCTAAAAGAGGCGGAAACCCTAGCCAAGAAGGTGCTGGATGCCCCGAAACCTGCAACTTCCCTAGACGCACTCACGTCAGAAAAAGCCCAGCTCCAAAAGGCGATCGCCCAAATCAAAAAAGTACCAGAGAAGTCAATTGTCGCGGCTCAGGTTAAGTCACAGAAGCAAGTCTACGAGCAGAAAGTAAAAACCCTCGACACCGCTATTTCCAAGAAAAAAGCTGAAATTGAGGCCCAGCAAACCGCTGCGGCTCCTGCCCCACGGTCCTACATTCCTCAACCCAGACAGGCTGCCCCCAGCTATACAGCTCCGGCAGAACCCCTTTGGGAAGCCCCCGCCCCAGAACCGGTCTGGGGAACTCCTTCTCGTTCCTCTGCCGCGCCTGCCCCAGCACCTGCTCCAGCGCCCGCAGCTCCGGCAGCACCCGCAGCACCCCCAGCCAATTGGGGCGGGGGTGGCTCATCCGGTGGCGGTGGCTCGGCACCTCCGGCCAATTGGGGCGGGGGTGGTGGCTCATCCGATGGGGGTGGGGAACCCCTCTGGTAGGTTTCCGGCTTAGACCAATACCTTGCACCAGACCCTGAATGCGTCTGCTCCGGGGCGATCGCCTTAGTGAGCTGCACAATGGCTGTTTGCTAGGGCTGTTTGCTGGCTGGGTTTGCCAAGCGGCAGCGGGCGGTGGTTGAGTGCATCGGGGTTTGATGGTTTGATGGTGGGGATACCTTATGAATGCTCTATTGAGAACCCTCGACCCTATGGCCCACGACGTCATTCAAACCCAGCAGGCTCCGGCTCCGGTGGGGCCTTACAACCAAGCCATTCGCGCTACAGGTAGCCTCCTGTTCTGTTCGGGCCAAATTGCCCTCGACCCTACAACTGGTGCCCTGGTTGGCATCGATGATGTTGCGGTACAAACCAAACAGGTCATGGAGAACCTAGGCGCTGTGCTGCAAGCAGCCGGAGCCACTTGGGAAAACGTTGTCCGCACCACGGTTTTTTTGGCAGATATGGGAGACTTTGCCACCGTGAATCAGGTGTACGGGCAGTACTTTGATGAAGCAACTGCCCCAGCTCGAGCCTGCGTTGAAGTTTCTCGCCTCCCCAAGGATGTGCAGGTTGAAATTGACTGCATCGCAGTCATCAATCCCTAGCGTTACCTAAAAGCAGTCTGAGAATCCTGACCTGAAAGGGTTCCGTGAGCGACAGAGGCTGTTTCTAAAATCCCTTTGGTAGGATTGGTGCAAGCAGATGCCACTGATTTATGAGGTGGGCTGCTGCCAGTTTGCTTGTTATTCGTCGTCAGAGTTTATGGCCCCTACTAATTCATTTGATATCGTGAGCGACTTTGACGGGCAGGAACTCGTCAACGCAGTCAACCAGGCTGAGCGTGAAATTCAAACCCGCTATGACCTGAAAGATACCAAAACTAAAATCACCTTAGACAAAGACCACCTCACTATCGAAACCAACAGCGAATTCACCTTGGATGCCGTGCATTCGGTGCTCCAAACCAAAGCCGTGAAGCGCAACCTATCGCTGAAGATTTTTGACTATGGCAAAATTGAATCCGCCAGTGGGAACCGTGTGCGCCAGCAAATTACCCTCAAACGCGGGTTAAATGCTGAGTTGGCCAAGCAAATTTCTAAGATCATTCGGGATGAATTCAAAAAAATTCAGGCCTCAATTCAAGGGGATAGCGTCCGGGTGAGTGCCAAGTCTAAAGATGACTTACAGCAGGTCATGGAGCGACTGCGGCAAGACGACTGGCCTGTTGCCCTTCAGTTCACGAACTACCGCTAGCGGATCTTGGGCGGGGATTCTGGCCGGAGGCGGCCCCATCGCGGGTTATCGTTTAGGATCTAATGAGAACGCTTTTATTGAACGCGATGATTATGCTGCGCAAAATTTCACTGGCCTCTGTGGGAATTACGGTGGGGGCTTCGATGACCGTTGCTGGCATCCTGGCCTATATCTTTGAGAATGCCACCATCAACCTCTTTGGGTTTACCTACGGTATTCCGATTTTGTTGGGGGGGCTGGCCTTCAAGATTACCGAGTTAAAGCCCGTACCCGTCACCCAACCTGCCAGTGATGACGTGATTGCGCTGCGGGATACCCAGGCTACGGAGATTCAAAAACAGGTCTATCGGGATGTCACGCGCTACTGGTATGGGCAGGACGCCCATCTCTATGTCTCGCTCCGTAAAATTGGCATGGGCCGCTCCGATGATGAGCAGCCTACCCTGACTGGGGTCTACGAAACAGCCATTGATGGTGCCTATGCCCTGGTGCTGGAGTTTGATTCAACGACGCATTCCCTCGCTGATTGGCAGGAGCGTCAGGCTAAAATCGATTCGTTCTTTGGCCCCGGTATTCAGTCCCAGCTGAGCCAGCCAGAAGAGGATCGGATCGTTCTCTCCCTGATCACGCAAGCGGCAACGGATGCGGCTCCAGCAGAAGTCGCAACAGCCTCTTAATCGGAACTCAAAAACTTCTGCGTGCCTTGATCAATCCATCAGGGCACATTTTTATGGCAGCTCATGCCTATGGCCCCACAGTCCAGGGATAGCCTCTCGCCTTGAATCTATGCAGCCCCGAGAAACCGCCACCCAGTCATCCCCATCCCCTCTCGCCCGAGTGACGCAGATTTTGCAGCGCTACGAGCACTTTGGCATTGACCTGGGGCTCGATCGCATCCAACGCCTCCTGCACAATTTAGGATCGCCCCATTTAAAGGTGCCGGTTGTGCATGTCGCGGGCACGAATGGCAAGGGCTCGGTTTGTGCCTATGTATCGGCAGTGTTGACGGCGGCGGGCTATCGGGTGGGGCGCTTCACCTCTCCCCATCTGGTGGACTGGACGGAACGGATTTGCTTGAATGAACAGGCGATCGCCCCGGCCCAGCTGCTATCGGCACTCGAACAAGTGGAGATGGCCATTGCCCCAGAGGAGCCGACCCCCACGCAATTTGAAGTGATCACTGCCGCTGCCTGGCTGATCTTTGCCACCGCTCCGGTGGATATTGCCGTTGTGGAGGTGGGGTTAGGGGGGCGGCTGGATGCCACCAATGTTTGCGATCGCCCTTTGGTCTCTGTGATCACCTCCATCAGCCGCGATCACTGGCAACGACTCGGCCCCACCCTCGCCGATATCGCCGGGGAAAAAGCAGGCATCCTGAAACCGCACTGCCCAGCGATCATCGGCCCCCTGCCCCCGGACGTGATCCCGGTGGTGCAACAGCGGTTGCAGGATCTAGACTGCCCTGCAATTTGGCCGCAGCCCGCTCAACCCATGGCTCCCCCTGACGCTGCCGTTGGGGCCTGGGCCATGGCGGCGGACATTGCCTACCCCCTGCCCCTCTTGGGAGCAGTGCAGCTCACCAACTCGGCGTTGGCGATCGCAGCCTTGAAGGTTCTCCAGCGCCAGGGCTGGTCAATTCCAGAAACCGCTATTCAACTCGGCATGGCCCAAACCCGCTGGTCTGGGCGGCTCCAGTGGACACAATGGCAGGGCCACGATCTGCTGGTTGACGGGGCCCACAATGAAGGCGCGGCTCAGTTCCTGCGGCGCTACTTAGATCAGCATCGGTCTGGATCAGTCCGTTGGCTCATGGGCATGCTTTCCACCAAAGACCACGCCGCTATTTTTCAAGCCCTCTTACGACCGGGCGATCGCCTTGTGCTTGTGCCTGTGCCCGGGCACAGTGCTGCTGATACAGCCCAGCTGGCCCAGCTGGCCCAAACCCTTTGTCCTGGACTGGCAGACTGCCAGCAGCAGCCCACGCTGAAGAAGGGTCTAGGGGCGCTGTATGCCGAGCCTCTACCGAGCCAAGCCGTTCTGACAGCGGTTTTGTGTGGATCGCTCTATTTGGTCGGTGAATTTTTACGGGAGGTGGCTCCTGCCAATTGATCCGAATTCAGGTCTAGGGTAGAGTCAGCACAGAGGGTTACTGGGCGATGAGCCCGACTCAATGGATTCGAGGGTATTGCCATGATCAAACGCTACTTATTGCTGAGCGCACTACTGCTGGCGCTTTTTATCTCCGCCTGCCAGCCATCGACTGCTGATAGTGTTGCCGATAACCCTGCGATTGCCCCCCTGAATCAGGCGATCGCCGTGCTGTCTCCCACAGAGGGCAATGCAACGGCAGGGGTGGTCAAGTTTGAACAAACGGAGGATGAGGTGACCATTACCGCCGCAGTTTCTGGACTCAAACCCAACTCGATTCATGGCTGGCATATTCACGAGTACGGCGACCTGACCAGCCCAGAAGGCATAGCCACAGGCGGTCACTATAATCCCGGCAATTTACCCCATGCCCTCCCAGATAATCCCGAGCGTCATGCTGGCGACCTGGGCAACCTAACGGCGGATGAAACTGGGAAGGCCCAGGTGGAGCTATCTGTCAACAACATCTCGATAAATGGTGACCAGAATCCGATCCTCGGACGAGCTATCATCATCCACGCTGAGGAAGACGACGGCGGTCAGCCAACCGGGAATGCAGGCGGCAGAATGGCCCAGGGCACCATTGGTGTGCGTCAGCACAGCCTCAACTCTTAAGCACAACCCTGAAGTTGCCTGATGTTCCCAAACATGAAATCTTTACGGGAGCAGATATAAATTTGTACTACGAGTTGGAGAATTCCCGTTGGTACAAGCGCCCTGATTGGTTTGCGGTTCTAGGTGTGCCTCGGCTGTACGATCAGCGAGATTTACGCTTGAGCTATGTCGTTTGGGATGAGCAGGTCGGCCGGCCCTAGTATAGTCGTTGAGCTAATCTCACCTGGAACGGCAATGGCGGACTTAGGTGAGATCCGACGGGAGCAAAACGGGACACCCACGAAATGGGAGGTCTATGAGCAAATCCTGAAGGTGCCCAACTATATTGCCTATGACCGTTACAAGGACAAGCTATGGATATTCTTGTTAAAGGAAGGTGAATACCGGGAACAAAGCATCACGGATAACCGCTTTTGGTTCGATAACCTTGGCGTCGGAATCGGGCTTTGGCAAGGAGAATATGCAGGCATAACACGTCCTTGGCTCCGTTGGTATGACGGAGATGGTGACTGGGTTCCGACGCAGGATGAACAGCTAGACAGGGAGCGATCGCGGGCTGAACTGGAGTTGCGGCAGCGGCAGGAGGCTGAGCAACGAGCTGAGCAGGAGCGATCGCGGGCGGATCGTTTGGCTGAAAAGCTAAGAGAGCTGGGGGTTAATCCAGATGAGGGGTGATTGGGGGGCGATCGCAAATGGACTCAGTCCGATCGTCTTTGTGCCTTCCTGCAAGCCTTTGGAGCGTTTGAAGACTTCATACTGTTACACGGCGCCCTCAATGCGGGGCCAATCGGGCAAATAGGTTTGCAGGGTCTTCAGGTACTGCACCCGTTCAAATTCACTGGGGTCAGGGCAGCTTTGCTGGCTCATCGTGCCTCGAAGTTGGGCTACCGATTCATATTCATGCTCCGTGAGCCAGGTAATCAGCTCTTGTTCAATGTGGTGGAGTTGCCCAATGCCATAGCGCAGCAACGTGCTGACCACGAGGGTAATACTGGCACCCGCCATCAGCAGGCGCACCACATCTTGAGCCTGATGAATACCGCTCGATGCCGCCAGATCCGCAGTAATCCGCCCGTAGAGAATAGCAATCCAGTGCATCGGCAAGCGGAGATCCTGCGGGGTGCTGAGCAAGAGGCTGGGGCGCACTTCTAGGGCTTCAATATCGATATCGGGCTGGTAAAACCGATTGAACAGCACTAGGGCATCAGCCCCAGCTTCAGTGAGGCGTTTGGCCATATTAGCCGTACTGCTAAAAAATGGACTCAATTTGACTGCCAAGGGCAGATTGATTTGAGCTTTGACCCGACGCACGACCTCTATATACTGAGCTTCCACTTCAGCGCCGCTCACGTCGGGGTTGGTGGGTATGGCATAAAGATTTAGCTCCAGGGCATCGGCTCCAGCTGCGGCGATACTTTGGGCGTAGTCTACCCACCCTCCCATTGAGGTACCGTTCAAACTGGCAATAATTGGAATCGCCAAGGATTCTTTGGCCTGACGAATATGGTTGAGATACTGTTCAGACCCCACATGAAAAACCTCTGGTTCCGGGAAATAGGTGAGGGCTTCGGCAAAGCTGTGGGTGCCCTGTTCCAGGTGTTCATGCAGTTCCAGGGTATCTCGGTGAATTTGTTCTTCAAAGATCGAGTGCAGGACAACGGCAGCCGCACCAGCGTCTTCCAGGCGCTTGAGGGTGTCGAGATCTTCGCTGAGGGGGGCAGCTGCTCCCACGACTAGGGGCGATCGCAACGGTAGGCCAAGGTAGGTTGTGGATAAGTCCATGGGTTTTCCCCTTGCATCAAAAACAAAGAAGCGGCCCTTCTTGACACCTCAGAGTCAGAGCGCCAAGGCGCAGACCTCAGCGATCGCCACTCTGTAGACCATCAGCAGACTCGGGGTGGCGATCGCCGGGTTCGGTTTAGGTAATGACCGTGGGCTGTGCCATGCCTGTCAGTTCATGAATTTGGGCCACCTGATCTGCGATCTTGATCAGATCCGCTAGCGCTTCCTGGGCATCCAGACCATGTTTAGCAATATTTGGCTCATAGGACTCCAGGTACAGGCGCAGAGTCGCACCCTGGGTTCCCGTCCCCGAAAGGCGAAACACAATCCGCGAACCATCCACAAACCCTATACGCACCCCTTGCTGTTGACTGGTGCTGCCATCCACAGGATCGGTGTAGCTGA
>CAZXWR010000231.1:0-6828 GCA_964644325.1 uncultured bacterium | reverse complement strand
CTTTTCGCAACCCCTGGGGCCTGTTTTTACCAGCGGTAATTGAGAAATTGCGAAATATCCACATAACGGCTGGAAAACTCTGAAAACTTCTTTAAGAGGGGTACCCTTTTCTGTAAAGTGCCGTTAAGGTGAGGGGCAATATACCTCCTAACTGCGTCTTAGACCCCGCCAATCTCCTTAAACTTGCAAAATTTTGGCGGGGGTCTTTTTTTTGGAAAAATTTGACCCTTTTAAGCACCTTTAACCATCAGCCTTTATCTTGGAGCCAGCAGGCACCCGTGAAGGTGGTTAATTCTCTTGGGATTGCCTCAAGGGCGATCGCCTGAATGTTCTGTTTGGGGGAGGAACCCGTCATCGCTCTGGCCAAGGAGAGTTGCTATTATTCAGGGGGCATCGTAGGGTCTATTTAAATTAGGCGGCTTAAATTGAGTGGCCATAGATTCAGTGGCTATAGACTGAGTGACCATAGGCAATGTGCGCGATTGCGACACTTTGAGCCTGTTTGAATGAGTACAGCTGATTGCATACAGCGGAGGTTTTAACCCGGCATGGGACAGTCTGAGTCCGAGTTGAGTCGGTTGCATCGGCAACCCACCCCCAACCTTTCCCCTGACCTCTGGCAGCGACTGTCAATTGATGACCTGATTCATGGAACTGCCGCTCCTGCGGCTGATGTGAACCCTGCACAAGATGTGATCCAGGGCTTGAGCGCCACCCCGAAAACCTTGCCCGCTCGCTATTTTTATGATGACCGGGGTTCGGATTTATTTGAGGCGATTTGCAAGCTGCCTGAATACTATCCCACTCGTACCGAGCGGCAGATCCTGGAAACCTGCGCTGCCGATTTAGTCGAACGGGTTGGCCCTTGCGACTTAGTGGAACTGGGCAGCGGTAGCGCCAGCAAGACGCAAATCCTGTTTCGAGCCTATGGCGATCGCCAAGAATCGGTGCGCTACATTCCGGTAGACGTGAGTGGGGGCATGCTCAAGCACAGTGCGATCGCCCTGCTCAACCGCTACCCGCACCTGACGATTCATGGTTTGGTGGGTACCTATGACGCCGCCCTGACCCACTTGCCTGACCTCCAGCTCCAGCAGCGGCTGATTGTGTTTCTGGGGAGTTCCATTGGCAACCTCACCCCACCCGAATGCGATCGCCTGTTTCAGCAAGTCGCCAATGCCCTCCATCCCGGCGAGTATTTTCTGTTGGGGGTTGACTTGCAAAAAGCGATTCCAGTGCTAGAAACTGCCTACAACGATGCCCAGGGCATAACCGCTGCCTTTAATCGCAACATGCTGCGCCACCTGAACTGGCGCTTTGACGGCAACTTTTGCCTAGAACAGTTTGAGCACTGGGCCTTTTACAATCAGCAGGCCCATCAAATTGAAATGCACCTGCGCAGCATCTGCGAGCAGTCCGTGACGCTAGATGCCCTAGATTTTTCCTGCCGTTTTGCCCCAGGGGAAACGGTACGCACGGAAATTTCGCGCAAATTTAATCTCGAATGGGTCAAAAAGCAGTTTTTGCAGACTGCGGGCACCGTGCATCCCGACCACAGACTGATACCTGTCAAAATTTGGACCGATCCGCAACAGTGGTTTGGTCTGGTCTTGACGCAGCTCCAGCCCGTTCTTTTTTGAAGGATGGCAGGGCAGAGTCAAGGACCTTTAGTAACCAGCTAGACTGCGACCCGAGGCAGTGGGGATAAACGAGTACCCCCTGAGCCAAACCCTTGTCTCGGTCAAGATACAATGAAGGGCGAGCGACTACCATAGATCGTGACGTTTGGCTGGCTTGCAGTAGGAGAATCCAACTTAATATGGGTAAAATTGTCGGCATTGATTTAGGCACCACTAACTCAGTCGTCGCCGTCATAGAAGGTGGGCAACCCATTGTCATTGCCAATGTTGAAGGCAGCCGCACAACTCCTTCGGTGGTCGGGTTTGGCAAGGAGGGCGAGCGTCTCATTGGTCAGTTGGCCCGCCGTCAAGCCGTTTTGAACCCTCAAAATACTTTCTATGGCTTCAAGCGGTTCATGGGCCGTAAGTACAGTGAGCTCAGCCTAGACTCAAAGCGGGTGCCCTACACGATCCGCCGAGATGAAGCGGGGGATGTCCGCATCCAGTGTCCGCGCCTCGATCGAGAATTTGCGCCGGAAGAAATCTCAGCGATGGTGCTGCGCAAGTTGGCGGAGGAAGCCAGTCGCTATCTGGGCCAGCCCGTCACGGAAGCTGTGATTACGGTGCCCGCCTATTTCAACGATGCCCAGCGTCAGGCGACCCGTGATGCCGGACGCATTGCTGGCCTGACCGTGAAGCGAATTCTAAATGAACCGACCGCTGCAGCCCTGGCCTACGGCCTCGATAACAATCGCTTCCAAACCGTGATGGTATTTGACCTTGGGGGCGGGACGCTGGATGTCTCGATCCTGGAAGTTGGGGACGGTGTCTTTGAGGTTAAGGCCACCAGTGGCGATACCCAACTGGGCGGCACTGACTTCGATAAGCTGATTGTGGACTGGCTGGCGGAGAAATTCCTGGAGCAGGAAGGCACTGACCTGCGCCGCGATCGCCAGTCTTTGCAGCGCCTCACCGAAGCAGCAGAAAAGGCCAAGATTGAGCTGTCGGGACTGCCGGACACCAACATTAGCTTGCCCTTCATTACCGCCACGGCGGATGGCCCCAAGCACCTAGATGTCACCTTGCCCCGAGGCCAGTTTGAGAACCTCTGTTCTGATCTATTGCGGCGCATCCAGCGACCCATTGAACAGGCCCTGCGGGATGCACACCTGAGTCCCGCCCAAATTGATGACGTGGTGCTGGTGGGGGGCTCTTCGCGGATTCCCTGCGTGCAGCGTCTCTTGCGATCGCTGGTGGAGCAAAACCCCAATCAAAATGTCAACCCCGATGAAGTAGTTGCCGTGGGAGCCGCCATCCAGGCCAGCATCATGGCGGGGGATATGAACGATATTCTGCTGCTGGATGTAACACCGTTGTCCTTGGGGTTGGAAACGATTGGCGGCGTCATGAAACCCCTGATTCCCCGCAACACCACCATTCCAGTACGGCGCTCCGATATCTTTTCCACCGCCGAAAATAATCAGAGTCAGGTGGAGGTGCATATTCTCCAGGGTGAGCGTCAGCTGGCAGAGCACAACAAGTCTTTGGGGCGCTTTCAACTGCGCGGGATTCCCCCAGCACCGCGCGGGATTCCCCAAGTACAGGTCTCCTTTGATATTGATGCCAACGGTATTTTGCAGGTGACCGCCCTCGATAAATATACGGGGCGAGAACAGAGCATCACGGTGCAAGGGGCGACCAACCTCTCGGAGAGCGAAATTAGCCGCATGGTAGATGAAGCCGATGAGTATGCCGAGAGCGATCGCCGCCGTCGGGAACGGATTGACAAGCGCAATCGCTCCCAGGACTTAATCGCACAGTGTGAACGTCAGCTGCGCGAAGTGGCGCTGGACTTTGCCCCCCAGTTCGCCGTTGAAACGCGCCGCACCATCGAAGAAATTAGTCGGGAACTTCAGGCTAGCCTCAAAGCGGATAACGACCGTGAGATCGACCTCAACTATGCCGATTTACAGGATGCCCTCTACGAGCTAATTCGCGAGATTAATGCGTCCCAGGGGTTCGGCGATGAAGAAGACGATCTCTTCACCATCCCGTCCATGTCTTCCATCAAAGATGCAGTTTCTAAGGGCGTTGACGTGATTCGCGGGACTGCGAACCCAGAGCCTAGCCGTCGCTCCGCCCCCAGTGGACGGTATGGCAGCAGCAGTCGGCCCCTGGGTAATGAGGTCTGGGAAGACTGGGATGACGACGACTGGTAGCCCTACCGGGCGATGGCTGCACGAGCTGCCTGCTAATGCGCTAGCGCGGCGCTGTCCTCAAAAGGCTCAAGAACTAGAGAATGTTGAGAGCCTCTAGAGTCTGTTATCGTTAATGACTGACCCGCTAAAGTGCTGCGGCGAATAGCAATCGTACATGCGTAACTTTCGGAATTATTACGACACCCTGGATGTCCCCAAGGGCGCAACCGCCGAGGAGATTAAGCGGGCCTACCGTCGCCTAGCGCGTCAGTATCATCCTGACCTTAACCCCGGTGATCAAGCAGCAGAAGAACGCTTCAAGGCTCTGAGCGAAGCCTACGATGTGCTGTCGGATGTTGATAAACGAGCCGAGTACGATCGCTTCGGTCAGTACTGGAAACAGCAGGGCTTTCAGGGCAGCGGCACCGCTACCCGCACTCGCAGCTGGGGCGATCGCCCGAGTTCTGCGACTCAAAGTGACGTTGACTTTAGCAAGTATGTTGACTTCCAGGACTTTGTGGATAAGCTCATGGGGCGTCGCCAGAAGGGGGGGAGCGCTAGTCCGCCTCCGCGTTCTGAGCCCCGATCAAAACGCCCTAGCGACCCGTTTCGTGCAAGCCCCGCAGCGGCCACAAGTGGCCCACGCTCTGGCCCCAGGGATGCTGAAGCCCGATTGACCATCCCCCTTGAAAAAGCCTTCTCAGGTGGGCGGGAGCGCATTCGCTTGGAGGATGGCCGTTCCTTGGAAGTGAATATGCCCGTTGGCATGGTGTCTGGGCAGCGCATCCGGCTGAAAGGACAAGGCACCAGTGGCGGTGACCTGTACCTGCGGATTGAAGTATTGCCCCACGAGTTCTTTAAGGTTGAGGGGGCTGATATTGTTTGTGAATTGCCAATTACGCCCTGCGAAGCTGTCCTAGGCGGTCAGATTGAAGCGCCCACCCTCGACGGGTGGGTGAAGATGACCTTACCGCCCGGCGTGCGATCGGGACAACGGTTACGGTTGGGCAATAAAGGCTACTTCACCCCTGAAGGGGAACGGGGCGATCAGCTGGTGCAAATTCGGATTGAGATTCCCAAAGCCATTAGTGTTCAGGAACGAGAGCTGTACGAGAAACTCCGGAAAGTAGAAAACTTCAGCCCCCGGTCAAATTTGCCGCTTTAGTTCACGCGACAGTGCATAGAAGATGCGAACGGAGATCTACTCGCTCAAGATCCACACTATTGTCAAACAAAGTCAGTGTCAGAACTCATTTTCTGTAAATGCTCAAAGGGCTTTTCTGACTGCCTCATCTTTACATACGATGCCGATGGGTTCGTTTTACTTCATAGACTTCTGTGAATAAAAATCAATACTCATGATTTGTGCCTAAGGCTACCAATTGGGCGACCTAGACTAACAGTAAGGGGCAGGCAGATTTAGAGGTTTTTCCTCTAGGAAGAGATGATACTGATGTTCTAGAAGCTGTCTTCTCCCGGAGTCTTCAGCAATAGTCTGGAGCCCTTAACTTTCTACTCAGAATAAGGTGGGAGCGATGGACACGAACCAAGCGAAGCAGAATGAATATCTAGATCGAATTAACCATGCACCCTACGAAGTTATCGTGAGCATACTGCTCATGGCACTGTTCTTCATGACGGTCGTACTGGTGATCGGGATTCTCTAGTATTGCAGTCTCGGGACTGACTCCAAGCATTGTTGAGGCCAATTTATTGCCTTTTAAGTTAGAGGCTTTAGGGGCAGAGCTATGTGGTTTCAAGCACTGGTGAACTGCCTGTTAAGTTCACCTGCGGGGTCTGAAGCGTGCAGAGAAATGGTTTCTGCTAGAGATAGAAACGCTGATTGAAAAATCTCACTTTTTTGCTCACCTGAGGCTATTCCCTAAGATATTAGCCCTAGAGTTTTCTCTCGTTGATTTGGCTTCACGAATGAGCACTTTGGGATTCTAGGAATGGAACGAGAGGAGGTTTTGTATGAATAAAATGAAGGTCTTACGCGATGGAATGGCGATCGCCATTCTGGCATTTTTGGGTGTACTGGCGATGTCCAAGGCGGCAGGGGCACGGGACTATCCGCAGCTCGAAATGCGCGGCCCTCACGGAGCCTTTCACATTGTCAACCCGTCCAAAGCAGACGATTCCACAACGGTTAATTTAAATGCAGCAGCATCCTTGGAAGATACGCGAACCACCCCAGTTGTGGTGACACGCGGCCCTAATGGTGCGGCTCATTTAGTGAACCAGAAAGGGGTGGGTGGCCCTGAGGGGCGCGGTGTGTACCCTGGGTTCCCGAAATTGCAAATGAGGGGGCCGCATGGTGGGTTCGCGATCGTGGACTGATACCCCGAATTCCCCCCTGGTGTGAGCGTGAAAGATCGGCTGGGTCGTTTGTGGAGTCAGACGCAGAGTCGTTTCGGTGACAGGAGTCATCTCCGCCTGCCAGCTGAGGCTAGCATTTCAGGACTATAGCGCTGTGATTGAATGCGTTATGGCCCAGGAGCGCTAGCCTATTTTATTGCCCAAGTGAGGCTGAGGTGTGGAGCTTGCCCCGATTTTATCAACCGTCTGTCTAGGTCAGGCAGTGATCGCCAGCACGGTTAATGGGACACCGATGCTCTTTAATTGGGAGTAGACCTGGCACCATTCCAGGTCTAGGCTGATAGTGCGCCACGAGCAATGGATGGGACTCAAGGTAGATGCTAATCTCGGATAGATCTGCTTTTCCTTTATGCCAACCGTGGCAGCATCGCCGCTGCATCAATGGCACTCCATCAATTGGGCTGGCCTTTCGGCTATGGCAAACTTCCCATTCCCAAATATTCAAGGTCATCGCACCCTCGCTGCAATTGTCTTTACTGATGGGGTTAGCTTCAGTGCGCGGATGTCCCGGGACGAGGATCTGACGCTCCAGCTCTTGCAGCGGGACTTTGACTTGATGAAAGGGCTGTGCCGCAAGTATGAAGGCCAGGTCATCAAGAGTACTGGGGATGGTCTGTTGATGTATTTCTGTA
>CAZXWR010000230.1:0-6884 GCA_964644325.1 uncultured bacterium | reverse complement strand
AGCCGATCGGCTTGCATTTGGAGACTCGTTGAGAGGTCTTCTACAATTTCTGGCAAGGCTTCGGCTGACTTTTTGACCAATCGGCGGGTCTCCCGTCCCGATTTGGGGGCCGTCAAAATACCAACTACTGTCCCAATGGCGGTTCCTAGCAATAGTCCACCGAGAAATCCGCTGGATTGTCGATTTGACATCAGGTGCTCCCTTTTAAGCCATGATTAAACCTTAAAACCTGGGGCGATCGCGAACGGTAGTGGCGCTAATTTCTTTACTTTAATAAAAGAAGCGAGCAGCTATCGGGAAGACCCACCGATGCTCCGTTGAAAACGACGCCCAAATTGCAACAGCGATAGTAGCGCATAGAGCTGATAGAGCTGTTGCCAGCGATGGGCCAACAGTGCAAGCTGGCGGCGGAGCTGGTAGGTGCCTTGCTGCCCCCGTCCGATGGCAGAGGGGGCCTGACTCAGCACGCGATGGGTATGGCGCTCAGCTGCGATGAGGGCATAGGTCGCCCGCCTGAGCTGACGGCGCAATCGGCGTAAATACCCAGCAACCCACAAACACAGGAGAGCAATGCCACAGTTAAACGTGATCACAATCAAGAGCATACCCGTACCAGAACAGTCGGTATGATGAGTAAGGTATTTAGCCTACCCTAAAGCGATCGCTGACGGTTAATGGGCGAGTGGGCTTGCGGTGCGTCAATATAGTCATAGGTCGCACCAGTGGATACCTTAGAGATCAGCGGCATGGGCCAGCCAAGGTGCCAATTCCCCCTGGCACACGATTGCGAGCAGAACCTTGAGGATGTAGAGACAATGACCCCCTCTGAATTTAATCCGTCAGGCTTAACCACGGCAACGGAGCCAGCTCCTGAGCCTGGGGTATCCCATGTTGAGGCGATCCAAACCGTGATTGCCAGCCTCGATCAATATGATGAAGCCTTCGTCAACCATACCCAGGAAGGGTACATTTGGACATTTCGCTATGGCAGCGTTAAGGTCTTTATCCAGCTCACGGGGACAACGGATGACGATACCTTTACGGTCTGGTCTCCTGTCCTGACGCTGCCTGTTGCCCATGAAGCTGCGTTGCTTCGACAGCTCCTGGAATTAAATTGGCTGAGTACCGCAGAAGCCCAGTTCGCCCTCTTGAATCAACAGGTTGTGGTCGTTTCCAGTCGTGGTGTGGCCGATCTATCTGCGGGGGAGATTACTCGCCTGATTACGGTGGTGGCCTCCGTCGCCGATGAATACGATGAGTTACTGCAAACTCAGTACCCAGCAGGTTCATAGTTGAATTCGACCTGGCGCTTACTGCCCCTAGAACAAAGGGATGGGGTTTGGCAAATGGCCCTGGATCGCTGGCTGCTTCAACGCTGCCATCAGGGGGGACTGCCGCCCACATTGCGGTTCTATACCTGGTCTGGCTGGACGCTTTCTCTGGGGTATCACCAACGCCATTGGCCCTGCCATTGGCAGACTCTGCACTGGCAGGGAGCGCCGATTCCGCTGGTGCGCCGGCCGACGGGGGGCAGAGCCGTGCTCCACGGGGGAGACTTAAGCTATGCCCTTGTGTTGCCGGGGCAGTCGGGCCATCGCCGCCAAACCTATGCCACCTTGTGCCAAATCTTAATCAAGGGCTGGCGATCGCTTGGGGTGGAGCTGCGGTTTGGCGCAGCGGGCCAGGGATATCGAGATCAGGTGAACTGTTTTGGTCGCGCGACAGCGGCAGATTTAACCTTGATCGATGGGACTAAGGTGATTGGGAGTGCCCAGGCTTGGCGGGGGCAAACCGTCCTGCAACATGGATCCATGCAGCTGATGATCGAACCGGAACTTGAGCGCCTGGTGTTCGGGCGACCAGCCGGGAATGATACCCCCCGTCTGCCAAGCCTGCCGCACCCTGTGATTGAGCAGCATCTGGTACAGGCGGCCTGCGAACAGTTTCAGGTTCAGATCCAGGTGCAGCCCCTTTCGGCGGCAGAACACTGGCAGATTCAGCAGCAGGTTGCCGTCATCGAGCAATGGCGCGATCGGTGCGATTGGGTGCCTCGGCGACCTCCGGGAACGGGGCTTGTGCCGGATGTTTCGCGGAAGGCTTAAAATTTTGTAAGAATAGGAGCAAACGGTGACAGTTGCCGAATTGCGACCGCTGCGTGGATTAAAGGTGATATGACTGAGGTTCCGGTTTCCCGAATTCGTAATTTTTCGATTATTGCCCACATTGATCATGGCAAATCGACCCTCGCCGATCGCCTCTTGCAGGAGACCGGAACCGTGGCCGACCGCGAAATGAAGGCCCAGTTCTTAGACAATATGGAGCTAGAGCGCGAGCGAGGCATCACCATCAAACTCCAGGCGGCTCGCATGAACTATCGAGCAGCGGATGGTCAGGACTATGTGCTGAATCTGATCGACACGCCCGGGCACGTTGACTTTTCCTACGAAGTCTCGCGATCCCTAGTGGCCTGCGAGGGGGCGCTGCTGGTCGTGGATGCCTCCCAGGGGGTAGAGGCCCAAACCCTGGCTAACGTCTACCTGGCCATTGAGCACAACCTGGAAATTATTCCGGTGCTCAATAAAATTGACCTGCCAGGGGCGGAACCGGAGCGCGTGGTCGGCGAAGTCGAAGAAATCATTGGCCTTGACTGTAGCGAGGCCATCCATGCCTCAGCCAAGGAAGGGATTGGCATCGCCGATATCTTAGAAACTATTGTTCAGAAGGTGCCGCCCCCCCAAGACACGGTCGATAAACCGCTGCGGGCCTTGATCTTTGATAGCTACTACGACCTCTATCGCGGCGTGGTGGTGTATTTCCGGGTTATGGATGGCACCGTCCAAAAAGGCGATCGCGTGCGGTTGATGGCGTCCGGCAAAGAATACCAGATTGACGAACTGGGGGTGCTCTCCCCCAATCAAACCCCCATTGATTCCCTCCACGCAGGAGAAGTGGGCTACTTTTCTGCTGCGATTAAAGCCGTTACCGATGCGCGGGTGGGCGATACGATGACCCTGGCAGCGGCCCCTGCCATGGAAGCGCTACCGGGCTATGCCGAAGCCAAGCCGATGGTGTTCTGCGGCATGTTTCCCATTGATGCCGATCAGTTCCCGGAACTCCGAGAGGCGTTAGAGCGCCTAAAGCTGAATGATGCGGCCTTGCAGTACGAACCAGAGACTTCCAGCGCGATGGGGTTCGGTTTTCGCTGCGGCTTTCTCGGGCTATTGCACATGGAAATTGTCCAGGAGCGCCTAGAGCGAGAATATCAGCTCAACTTGATTATTACGGCACCGTCGGTGGTTTACCGGGTGACAACTCTGAAGGGAGAGGTACTGCTGATTGATAACCCCAGCAAGCTCCCCGATCCGCAACAGCGCGAAAAAATAGAAGAGCCTTACGTCCAGGTGGACATGATCACCCCCGAGGAGTTTGTCGGGCCGCTCATGGAGCTAGCCCAGACCCGTCGCGGTGTGTTTAAGGATATGAAGTACCTGACCTTGGGCCGTACGACGCTAATCTATGAGTTACCGCTGGCAGAAGTGGTGACCGATTTCTTTGACCAGATGAAGTCGCGATCGCGGGGCTATGCCAGTATGGAATACCACTTGGTGGGCTACCGGGAGAACCCTTTGGTCAAGATGGATATCATGATCAATGCTGATCCGGTTGACTCGTTGGCCGCAATTGTCCATCGGGATAAGGCTTACTTTATGGGACGGGCGCTGGTGAGTAAGTTGAAAGAGCTCATTCCCCGACACCAGTTTAAAATTCCGATTCAGGCGGCCATTGGCAGCAAAATTATTGCCAGTGAGAGTATTCCAGCTTTGCGGAAAGATGTGTTGGCGAAGTGCTACGGGGGCGACATTTCCCGGAAGAAAAAGCTTCTGGAAAAGCAGAAAGCTGGTAAAAAACGCATGAAGTCTGTGGGGCGGGTGGATGTCCCCCAAGAAGCATTCATGGCGGTGCTGCGTTTGAAGGATGATTAAATTTCTTGAACGTGGGCTGTGATCTGTGGGCTAACCCTTGCGATCTGGAGCCGGAGCTGGAACAATTTGAGGCGCGTTCGCTTTACCGAAGGAATATTGGGTCATTGTGGCTAACGGTATGCTTCGGCGCGGTTCATGGAGGGCTGTTCAGCTTTGAGGGAGGTTAGGGTGAGTATGCATTTATCTCGACTGCATCAACTGATGGTCGGCAGCTTAATGCTGATGGCCTTCGTCGGGATGCCAGTCCGGGCTGAGGAGGGAGAGCTGACGGCCAGTGATGTAAAAACCTCGATTAATGTGCGGGATGCTGCCACGACGAAGGCTGAAATTGTGGGCTCGGGTGCTGTGGGCGATCGCGTCACGGTTTTGCAGCACAGTACCGGGAACGACGGCCTCATCTGGTACCAGGTCAAACTGAAGTCTGGGAAGACAGGCTGGGTACGAGGAGATTTAGTGCGGGTTTTTGGCCCGAAAGCCACAAAATTGCTACCTCCCCAGCCGAAAACCCAGCCTGTAAAGCCTCAGCCCGTCAAGCCTCAGCCCGTAAAAAGCCAGCCACCGCAACAGCCAGCTCCAGCGGCTAACGCAACCCCTAGTCCCCCCGTTGCCGCCTCGCCTGCGGACAGTGTGCCACCCGCAGCAAATCCGGCAAACCTAGATCAGCTGCAGCCGTTACCGGAGCCCCAGATCGTGCAGCAGCCGACGCCGCAGGTGCCCGATGCCGATGCAGCCCCGCCCTCTACGCCCGATGCAGCGTTGCCGAACGCGACAGATCCTGTGGGGGCGTCAACCGCATTGACCACATCCGCGACACTGGTCAGCTTTCAAACCTCAACCTATGCGGTGCGCATTTTTAGTGAGGCAGGTCAACTGCGGTTGAACCTGTATAACAAAAAAACAAATGCTCTAGCGCTCCAGGCGGTGCCCGTCAAAAGTGAGAGTACCCGTGACGGCACCGTCTATTCCTATGACACAGATGTAGCCGTCAAGGTGCGGGTGCCCACCTCTGGCCCATTCTCGCTGACGACGCAAGCCCTGGGCACAACCTTGGATGAAACCGCAGAGTAGGAGATTGTTCCTGCAAATCAACGTAAAATTAAAGCCTGCAAGCTCTGGCTTTGCAAGCTTTGACAAATGAGGTGGGTTACGCCGCTCTAAACAGGGGTTCCTCGCGGTATAGGCGCTGGGCCCAGTCGGGGGTGCCCACTTCGCTCACGGGAATTAAGTTAAGGTCTTTCAATTCGCGCGGGACTTGCAGCAAAACATCCCGCAGCAAATCTTCTGCACTGTGCCAGCGATGCACGCCATGTCCCAATAAAAACTGGTGAACTTGCTCCAGGCTGTACAGGGGCTTTTGGCGGTCTTTGGTGTGGTGTTTTAGCAATGCATGCAAGGGTTGCTTTGGGATAGCCATGAATATAAATCTAAATCTCAGAAAAAAAGGTATTCAAAATGCCCTTTCCCGCAACTGCGGTAAGGCAACGTCTGAAAAGACGCGGTGGTTTTTCTAGGGTGCCCCGTCTGAAACTGGGACGATCAGGGTTTGATGTTTACCTTAGAAACTAACTGTCAAGATCTCGGCAAGATCGGACGGTTGTGCAGGGCGACTGCCATTGTGTTCTCTGAGGAGATGAAAGTTTATTCCAATTGGAGTTGACTGCTCCGCTACGCCATTTGCTGGTGATAATCCTGAAGCGCCTTCACTTCTAGGGGTTCAGACTGAAGTGCTCGGATTGCGGCTGCGGTTGCCTTGGCTCCGGCAATGGTTGTAATGCTGGGGATCTTGTAGGTTAATGCGGTACGCCGAATCAAGCGCCCATCGGCTTGGGCCTCTTCCCCTGAGGGGGTGTTCAAAATGAGCTGCACCTGACCATTCTTAATCCAGTCCAGTACGTTGGGGCGTCCTTCATGGAGCTTGTACACGAGTTCTACCTCAAGCCCCTCGGCCTGGAGGGCCCGACGGGTACCTGTGGTCGCCACTACCTTAAAGCCCAAGGCCATCAAATCCTTAACGACAGGAATCACCGTCTGCTTCTCGCGATCGCTCATGGAAACAAAGACCGTCCCCGATAGGGGCAGGTTCTGGTGGGCCGAGAGCTGAGCCTTGGCAAATGCCTTCCCAAAGTCGAGATCAATGCCCATGGCTTCCCCGGTCGAGCGCATTTCTGGCCCGAGGATTGTATCAGTGCCGGGAAACTTCTCGAAGGGTAAGACCGCTTCCTTCACCGAAATATGGCGGGGGATGCACTCTTCAGTGATGCCTAAGTCCGCGAGGGTTTTCCCCGACATCAGCCGCGCCGCGATTTGAGCCAAGGGCCGTCCAATCGCTTTGGAGACAAAGGGCACTGTCCGGGAGGCACGGGGGTTGGCCTCGAGGATGTAGACCGCTTCGTTCTGAACCGCGAACTGAATGTTCATCAAGCCAATGACGTTCAGGGCCTGGGCTAATTGCACTGTCCAGGTGCGAATGGTGTCTAGGGTGTTAGGGCTGAGAGACAGAGCGGGTAGGGCACAGGCCGAGTCGCCGGAGTGAATACCGGCCTGTTCAATGTGCTCCATGATGCCGCCGATGATCACGTTACCTGTGTGGTCGGCGATCGCATCTACGTCCACTTCGATGGCATTTTCGAGGAACTTGTCGATCAGGATCGGATGATCGGGCTCGACCTGCACCGCGTAGGTCATGTAGTGCTCAAGTTCGGCATCGGAGTAGACAATCTCCATGGCCCGCCCGCCCAAGACGTAGCTGGGACGCACCACCACGGGGTACTGAATTTGTTGGGCAATGGCGAGGGCGGACTCAAAACTGCGCGCGAGACCATTGGGGGCACGGGCAATATTCAGCTTGTTGAGAATTTCCTCAAACCGCTCTCGGTCTTCGGCAATGTCAATGGAATCGGG
>CAZXWR010000229.1:0-6885 GCA_964644325.1 uncultured bacterium | reverse complement strand
TGGCTGCTGCTGCCGTGGCGCCCTTTGCCATCGCCAATGCCCAGAATGTCAACCCGCCGCTCTTAGCCCAAACTCAGGAACCTAACCAGACAGAGAAAGGCGATCGCGGGGCTAAACGGCTGGAGCGTCTGACGACGGAACTGAATCTGACCCCGGAGCAAGTGGCTCGGATCAAGGCAATTCAAGAAGCTAAACGAGCTGACTCAGGCGATCGCCAGCAGATGCGGGCCGAATACGAAAAGCTCAAGGCTTTGATGGCGACGGGCAGCCGCAGTGAACTGGAGCAACAGCATGCCAAGGTGCAAGCACTGCGCCAGGAAAGAGGCGATCGCCGTTTTTCTGCGATGCTGGATACGCTAGAGGTTTTGACGCCAGAGCAGCGCACCAAGTTTGCAGAACTCATGCAGAACCGCCGCGGCATGAAAGGCCGACGGGGCGGATGGGGCCGGAATCGCGGTGAGGCTCAGTCTTTTCTTCAGAATTCCACAGAATCTGTAGGGGTTTTCTGAAGCGGTTGAGGGTGAAAAGCCCGGTGTAGCTGGGTTAAAAAGTTCAGAACACGGCTTGGGCTGTTGGAGAAGTTCTCTGACAGCCTTTTTTCTGTTGCCTAGGAACCACTAGAAGGCCATGATTCCTCAAGTTTTCTTTGCTTTTGCATGGGAGAGCTTCTGATCTTGATGTTTTTCCTGCTGCTAAAGCAGTTTTATGCTGATTAATCCCTGAAAATAGAAAAATACAGTTGATATTGACCCTTCGCTGCCTGGGTAATCTGGGCAGGAGACCCTTTGGAGCAAATTAGCTGCCACCTGCGGCAAACTCGGAACGTTTTTTGCCGGGTCGGTAGCTTAGGATAGGGCGATCGCGTTGAGGGACATGATGTTGCGCCAGCAAGAACGCATCCTGCATCTGGATGCCCTGTTACGAAACTGCGATCGCACAACGGCTCAGTATCTTGCGACTGAGTTAGAGGTGAGTGAACGAACGGTACGGGCTGATATCGCTTTTTTGCGGTATCGCCTGGATGCCCCGATTGATTGGTCGCGGGACAAAGGCTATTTCTATACCAATTTAGACTGGCGGCTATCCACGATTCCCCTCACGCAAGGCGAACTTTTTGCGCTGACCTTGGGGGCGCGGATGCTGGAAGCCTATGCAGGCTCTACCTACCAAGTCGAGTTGAGAACGGCGATCGCTCAGCTCAGCCAGCGCCTGCCGGAGCAAGTCTGGGTGAATCTGCAGCAGCTCACTGAGGAGCGAATTTCGTTTTGCTCTGGCGTGGAAACGGATTTAGATGCGGAGGTCTGGCGCAATTTAGAGGCGGCCTGTCGTCAGCAACACACGGTGCAGATGACCTATTACACGGCTAGCCGCAATGTAACCAGCGATCGCAAGTTTGACCCCTACTTGCTGCACATTTACCGGGGCACTAATCCCTATGTGATTGGCTATTGCCACAACCGTCAGGCCATTCGCTGGTTTCGGGTCGATCGCATTCAGCAGCTGACGGTGCTAGGCGAAGAATTTATCCGAGATCCGCACTTTGATGCCAAAACCCATCTGGAGATGATTTTTCAGCATGAGGTGAGCTCAGAAACGGTGAATGTAGAAATTTGGTTTGATGGCGCGACGGCTCCCTATATTCGGGAACGCCGTTGGCATCCAACCCAATCGCTGACGGAGCAGCCAGATGGCTCAGTGATACTGCGGATGCAGGTGAAGGGACTCAATGACCTGAAGCGGTGGGTTCTGGGCTATGGCAAGGGGGCGATCGCCCTAGAACCGCCTGAGCTGGTGGCATTGGTGCAATCTGAAGTGGCGGGTCTGGCGCGACATTATTTTGCGGATTCTCAGCAGGGTGAAAAAAGATAATGGCTAAGTTTTGGGCAAAAACCGGGTCTGGCAAGTTTGAGGATGGGAGGCCCCAGTATCATCCGGTGATTTGTCACCTGGCGGATACGGCAGCAGTGGCGATGGAAATTCTGCGATCGCACCTGAGTCCGATTGCCCGTCAGCGCTTAGCCAATGGCTTAGGGCTGACCGATCCAGAATCCGTCATTCGCTTCTGTGGTTTTATGGCCGGGAGCCATGATTTAGGTAAGGTCAGTCCGGCCTTTCAGTTTCAGGTCAGTAAGGTCGGCAAACTTTTGGCTGGAGAAACCCTCTATGATTGCTGGTCTTCTTTACCTCGGGAGCGGCGTAAGTCTAGGAATGCGCCTCATGGACTTGTAACCGCAGCGACCTTGCCAGATTTTTTAATGGAGGTAGGCGTCGGTCGTGCACTGTCTAAACGTCATGCCAAACGATTAGCCCGCAAGTTTGGCGCGGTCGTCGGTGGACATCATGGCTTTTTCCCAGCCCAGCAGGAAATCGATGATTTGGATAGCGCGATCGCGGGTACCGATGAGCGCAGTGTTTGGCGACAACATAGCTTCAGTATCTTTCAGCAACTTCAGGGGTTTGTGGGGTTGACGACTGAGGATTTACCGAGCCAGTGCGACAACGCTGCTGCGATGATTCTGGCAGGCTTGACCACTATCTCTGATTGGATTGCCTCTAATCCTGGGGAAGAATCTGGGTTTCCCTATGCCAACGATGAACCCTTTGAAACATACGCTATGGGGTTATCCGATAAAGCTAAAAATGCCCTATCAAAACAAGGTTGGGGACAGCTTGAAACAGGGCAACCCTTGAAATTTACGGAACTGTTTTCATTCATCGCAACGCCTCGCCCCCTTCAGGACGCTGCCATTCAGTTAGCAAAGACACTAACGCCACCCTGCTTAGTGATGGTAGAAGCCTCAATGGGGGAAGGCAAAACGGAGGCCGCGTTGTATTTAGCTGATTATCTCCAGCATCAGACTGGTGCGGGAGGTTTCTACATTGGGTTGCCGACCCAGGCAACCAGTAACGCGATGTACCAGCGAGTACGGGTTTTTCTGAAAGGGCGTTATGCCGATCAGGTCATTAACCTCACCCTTAGTCATGGAGCAGCAGCGTTGAAAGATGAGTATCGAAGCACTGTTTGTCGGTTGGATCAGGTTTATGACGAGGAGGGGCACGGGGTGTTTGCCAGTGAATGGCACACGGCTCGGAAGCGGACGTTGCTCAGCCCCTATGGTGTCGGTACCTTAGATCAGGGCTTGATGGGAGTGGTGCGATCGCGCCATCAGTTTGTCCGGCTCTTTGGTCTGGCGGGGCGCACTATCATCCTGGATGAAATTCACGCCTATGACCTCTACACCAGTACCTTATTAGAGCGGTTTTTGGAATGGGCGGCGGTGCTGGGTTCGCCTGTCATTGCCTTGTCAGCTACGTTGCCGACGACGACTCGACAGCGCTTGCTCTCAGCCTATGCCAGTGGGTGCGGGAAACTTGCTCCAGCTTTATCGGAAGCAAGTTATCCAAGGATTACAGCTTTTGCCAGTAATGAGGTAATCGCGCAATCCTTTGCAGCGTCCGATCATGTCTGTCGTTCGTTGGGAATTGAGTGGAAACAAGATGCCGATTGGGTAGCAGATTTGCAGCAGTTACTGACCGCAGAAGGGGGATGTGTTGCGGTCATTTGCTCCACCGTGAATCGGTCTCAAGCTGTCTTCCAACGACTTCAATCACACTTTGCAGATGAGGAACTGGGTCTATTTCACGGACGCTTTTTATTCAAAGATCGAGAATGCATCGAAAAGGATTGTCTAGAGAAATTTGGCAAGGGTAATGACCATCGCCCTCAGCGGTTTGTTCTAGTCGCTACCCAGGTAATTGAGCAAAGTCTGGATGTGGACTTTGACCTGATGATCAGTGACCTTGCACCTATTGATCTGTTGCTCCAGCGCTCGGGGCGGCTCTACCGTCACACACGGGAATGGCGACCTGCTGCACTTCAAACTCCCAGACTGTGGATCATAGAACCGATTTTGAAGCCTGAGAACAAAGCTGACTTTCAAGAAAGTGGCTACATCTACGATCGCCATATTCTCCTGAGAAGCTGGCTCGCGCTTAGACGAAGAACCAATGTCCGGTTGCCAGAAGAAACCGATGACCTGATTGAGTTGGTGTATGCCCTGGATATGCCAATCCCTAAAGACTTGGAATCTGCTCATGTGGAGGATTGGCAAACGTCTTTAGAGAAGTACCAGACGGAAGAAGCAGACCGTAAACGCACGATCGCCAATGAGGTCAAGATTCCCCCGCCCCATGCCGATATTAAGCCCGACCAGTTTACCTACCTGAAAAAAGAGGATGACGAAGGTGCGATCGCTGCCGCTACTCGCCTGGGTGAACCGTCTGTTGCCACGATCTTTTTGCAACAAACTGAAGAAGGGCTGGTGCTACCAGGCACCAAACAGAAGGTCAACCTCAATGCAAAACCCGATCTGCCAATGATTCGTGATCTGCTGGCCCATAGCACCTGCCTGTCAAAACCAAGGCTAGTGTCAGCCTTACTCGCCCAAGAGAACCCCAAACCCTGGACATCAGCTCTGCTGCGAAACTGCCGCTATGTCGAGGTCAACGCCCAGGGGGTTGCTGTGGTGGGGGACTGGCAGTTGACCCTCGATCCGCTGCGGGGGGTGCTGATTGAGAAGGAGGACTCAACCTGACGGAGTTTGCTTTCAGCTTCGTCCAATAAGGGTTCACCACAGAATTAGTGAAATCGTATTCGTCTCTCATCTTGTCCATTTCAGCTATCAGCATTGAACGATGACTACAAACGCCTCCTCATTTAATTTAGTTGACGAACCCTGGATTCCGGTCATGACGCCCAATTTCCAGGTCAAGGATACTTCCCTGATAGACCTGTTTGAAACCTGGGCAACGTTGCAGGAAATCCAGGCTGATAACCCGCCCACAACCCTGGCTATTTATCGCCTACTACTGGCAATTCTCCATCGGGCTTACCAGGGACCAAATAATGAAGACCACTGGGAAGAGATTTTCGAGAATAACGGAGCAAAGGCGATCGCCTATCTTGACCAACACCGCGATCGCTTTGACCTACTCCACCCCGACCACCCCTTCATGCAAGACCCCGCTTTGGAAATTGAAAAATCCAAGACAGTTCAGGAACACTATATTCCAGCAACCTCTGATGTGTTTTGGCATGAGCATGAATGGAGTGGTTTTAATCTTTCATTAGCTCAGGCTGCTTGTTTACTTGTGCGTCTCCAAACAGTTGATCTTGGAGGGACAAAGACTGTTTATCCGAATACCTCTTCTGCTCAGAAGTCAGCTAACGCTCCTTCTACCGTTAACTCCGCTAATGTCCTAGTGCGGGGCAGCACACTGAAACAAACTCTACTGTTTAACCTGATGCGCTACGACCCAGCAGCGGAAGTGCCCAGTGTGGTTACGGGAGAGGATATTCCCGCATGGGAAACAGGGTATAGCGGCACACCCAAGAAATCGACCCCCCAAGGCTATATCAGCTACCTCACTTTTCCTTGGCGACGGTTGCGTCTGTTCTCGGAAGGGGGTCGAGTTATCCGAACAGTTGTGACCAAAGGCGATTCTTTGCCGGATAAGGTGTCGCCCCAACAGTGGGAATGTGGGGTCGCCTACCGCGAAGATAAGCCTGTGCGGATATCTCTCAGTAAGCAGTTGTGGCGCAATGCGGATGCCTTTTTACTGACAACGGGTAATCAACTTCGCCCCCGCATTGTGGGTTGGTTAGCGGATTTGAAGCGGGACGATCTAGTTGATGATGTCGTGACCTTCCAGATCTCTGGCCTCAGTGCCGATAAGGCTAAGCCCTTGGGCTGGAGTTGGGAGCATTTTTCGGCACCCATTCAGTATGTGACGGATGCGGATTTGTCTCAGACGTTGAAGAGTGCGATCGCGATCGCCGAAGAGCATAAGAAGATTTTTGGCTCTTTTCAAGGAAGTCCCTACTACGCCTTGGCAAAGGAACTCAATCCACCCAATGCATCTAACAAAGCCATTAGCCAACAAGCTGATCGACTCGCTGCCAATCTCAATGGTGCAATTCAATATTGGGCAGAACTCGATCGCAAGTTTACAGAACTGCTTCATGCCCTACCCCAAGACAGCCAAACCGGAGCCGATGGCATCACCCGCTATGGTTTCAAAGAATTGCCTGCTTGGACTCAAACCGTCCAAACCGCTGCCCGCAATGCCTTTACCGAGTCCATTGCGTCCATTCGCAACTACCAAGCTAGAGCTGCTGCCTTGAGTCGCCTGGAGTGGAAACTAGCAGATTTTCGGGCCAGCCCAGAGGAGAAGGAAGCAAAAAAAGCCAAAGCTGCTGCCAAGAAAAAAGAAAAAGTTGCCAAATAGGAGCCTGATTCATGACGACAACCCAAACCCCACCCCGTAATCGACTTGAGCGAGAAACGAAATTTCTACAGGCAATTAGCAATCGCATCAAAAATGATACCGGTGCCAAAGCCACCTTCAAACGGGCACTCTCCGGTGAACACCACCATCTACGCAAGGTTTACCCCTTTTCACTGCCCTATTTGGAAGGCATCCACGATCGGCAACAGGATATCTGGATTTTCGTGGCTTGCCTCTCGATTTACCATGACCAAGATGCTAAGCCATCCCCCCGTAATTTTGCCCAAAGCTGTCTGGATTTACGCAACAGCAGTGAATCCAAAGGCCCAGAGCGACGATTTAAAACCTTGCTAGATACCGATCTCGTTGATATTCAATCTCCCATTACGGCTTTGGTGCGGCAGATCAAAAGTAAAAAGGACAAGAAAATTTCCGTCTATTATCCCCAACTTATTGCTGATCTCTGTTTCTGGGAACATCCCGATCAATTTGTCCAAGACCAGTGGGCTAAGACATTCTGGCGGGCATTCCCCAATCAGGACACGGGGTGCATCCCAACTTTGCGCTAAGTATTTATACTTAGTTGGCGCTTGGCGA
>CAZXWR010000228.1:0-6895 GCA_964644325.1 uncultured bacterium | reverse complement strand
GGTCACGGTTTTTCTCAAGGCACCGTCCAAAAACTTCAGCTTGGGCAGACAGCTCTTCCATCATAGGGAGTGATCGGCAGCTTCGGGCCAGATTCTCCCCACCCATACAGGCTTTACCTCGCTGTCAGACGCGGCCTGCTGTCAGGCATTGGGCAGGTGTCGGACTGTCATTGGCGGAGATTGACGGCGGAAGACATTGCAAACCCAGACCTGTAAAGCTTGATAAGCTGAACGGGTTGGTATCGAGGGAGCAGCATGCCCCTGATTCGCCCCCACCCTCCCATTGCACAGGCATGGCATGCTGTGGATCTGGAAGTAGTCTTTAAGGATCTCCAGGCCAGTCCCAGTGGGTTGACCACCTTAGACGCCCAGCAGCGATTGGAGCAGTTTGGAGCAAACTGCCTGCCGCGACAACCTCCTCCTAGCCGCTGGCACATTCTGCTGCGCCAGTTCCGCAGCCCACTGATTTATATTTTGGGTCTGGCGGCTCTGCTCTCAGCGAGCATTGGCGACCTTAAAGATGCGGGATTCATCCTTGCGGTCCTGGTTATCAATGCCGGGATTGGTAGCTACCAAGAATGGCGCGCCGAACAAAGCAGCCGCGCCCTGCAACAGCTTCTAAAGGTTCGCGCAGCCGTAGTGCGGGATGGGGAAGTCTGTGAATTGGACGCCGAGGATATCGTCCCAGGGGATGTGGTTTGGCTAGAGTCTGGTAATCGTGTGCCCGCAGATCTGCGATTGATTCATGCCCACAATCTGGAGATCGATGAGTCGTTACTAACGGGGGAGTCCCTGACGGTTCTGAAGCAAGCTGAACAGCAGGCATCCCCCTCGACGCCCCTCGCTGACCGCCTCAATATGGTGTACGCGGGTTCTTTGGTGGCTCGGGGTCGGGGTAGAGGCGTGGTGGTGGCGACCGGAACCACCACTGCCGTTGGGCAATTGGCCCTGGATATGCTCGCCACGGTGGGCGGCAAACCGCCGCTGTTGCAGCGCATGGAACGGTTTAGCCGGATCCTGGCACTGGTGGTGGTGGTCACAACGATCGGGATTGCCCTGCTGGGTATGGTGCAGCAGGGCTACAGCTGGACGGAAATGTTCATGTTTGGGGTGGCCCTGGCCGTTTCTACTATTCCGGAGGGGTTACCCGTCGCCTTGACCGTGGCGTTGGCTGTCGCGACCCGTCGTATGGCGCAACGGGGCGTGATTGTGCGGCATTTACCAGCGGTGGAAGGGTTGGGGAGCTGTACGTTGATCGCCAGCGATAAGACGGGCACCTTAACCTGTAATGAGCTAACGGTACGGCAGATCTACCTGCCCGACGGGAATGTGTTGGAGGTGACTGGGGAGGGGTTCACGCCCGATGGCCAGGTTCTCTTTCAGGGGAACATTCTGGCTCCGGATTGCCTCCCGCTAGAGCAGCTGGCGCGGGCCGCAGTTCTCTGTAATGAGGCGGACTTGCACCACAGCAATGGGCGGTGGGTCTGGCGCGGTGATCCAACGGATATTGCGCTCCTGTCGATGGCCCATAAGCTGGGCTGGCAGCGAGAAACAACTCTAAACCTGTATCCCCAGATCAACGAGATTCCCTTTGAACCCGAACATCAGTTTGCGGCCACGTACCATACCATCGCGGCACAGGTGCATGTGTTGGTTAAGGGTGCCCCGGAACGGGTCTTGCAGATGTGTGATCCGCAACCCCATCTGTCCTCTCCCTGGGCAATGGCGCAACGCATGGCGGAACAGGGTTACCGGGTGTTGGCGCTCGCGGCGGGCATTGTATCAGTCACGCTTGACCCAACGAAGGCACCACCAGCTCCCGAACACCTGACTCTGCTGGGGTTTGTGGGCATGATTGATCCCCTCAGGCCGGGGGTTCCAGAGGCGATCGCCGCTTGTCATCGCGCCGGAATTGCAGTGTGGATGGTGACGGGGGATCATCCCGCAACTGCTCTGGCGATCGCCCGCGAGCTGGGTCTTGCCCCGCCGGGTAGTCAGGTGATCACGGGGGCAGACTTGGCAGACCAGGGGGCTACGCCTCAAGACTGGCAGCGTTTGGTACAGCGCACCTGTGTGTTTGCTCGAATTGCACCCCATCAGAAACTCCAGCTGGTGAATGCGGCCCGAGCTGCTGGCCACTTTGTGGCCGTGACGGGGGATGGGGTGAATGATGCCCCTGCCCTGCGGGCCGCCAATATTGGCGTAGCAATGGGCAAAACGGGCACCGATGTAGCGCGAGAAGCGGCGGAACTGGTGCTCAGCGATGATAATTTTGCCACCATTGTGGCGGGGATCGAGGAAGGGCGGATTGCTTACGACAATGTCCGCAAGGTGATTTATCTCCTGGGCTCCACCGGGGCCGCTGAGATTATCTTGATTGGTCTGGCGATCGCCACTGGGTTACCCCTGCCCCTGCTGCCTGTGCAGCTGCTCTGGCTTAATTTAGTCACCAATGGCATCCAGGATGTTGCCCTCGCCTGTGAGCCTGGAGAGGGGGATGCCCTGCACCGCAGACCGCGATCGCCTCGGGAACCGATTTTTAATCGGCTGATGATTGAGCGCACGATTCTGGGGGCGGCGGTGATTGGCGGGGTCAGCTTTGGTCTGTTCTCCTGGCTGCTAGCGACTGGGCAAACGGTGGCTGCTGCCCGCAATGTGCTGTTGTTATTGATGACCCTCTTTGAAAAGATTCACATTGGCAACTGCCGCTCTGAGCGTAAATCAATCTTTCAGCTCTCACCGCTGCGCAGCCCGATCCTGTTGACCGGGACAGCGATCGCGTTTGTGATTCATGTCGTGATGATGTACCTGCCCCTTGGACAAACTTTACTCGCCATTGAACCCGTCGATCTGCCCACCTGGGGGATACTGATTGGCCTCAGCTTAACGGTTCTGATTCCGATTGAGCTGCACAAGTTCATCTTGGCTCAGAGCGGCAAAAGCCGAGTGCCGACTTAGGGGGTGAACTCAGGTGGAGAGAGTAGGCAAACGGACTAAACCTGGGGCATCCTGAAAAGTAGCGAGCCGGACGCAGCCGTGCCCAGCTAACCTTCTACCACCTGCGATCGCCCTACATTCTATGCCTGAGTTGTCCTATACCAAAGAGCAGATTAAGTCGATGGTGCAGGTGGTGCGCCCCGAACTGCTGTACCAGATTCGCACCGAATACGGTACCGTGCTCGATTTTTCCTCGGCCTCCGGGCGGGAGTTGCTCAACCATCTCCGCCACCGGGTCACCAACTACGACGAGGTTCTCCAGGAAATTCGGTCCGGGTTGGGCTATGCGTCCAGTTTCCACGTGAAACATGCCACCAATGCTGCAACGGAGCTGGTACTGGCCCTCTATCGGGATGAGCATGTCAAGGTGATTCAGGTGGCCCAAAAGCGGGGCAATATCCTGAAAACCTTGATGCAAAAGGCGGGGGTCAAGTCTGCAAGTGCTTTATCGAACCTGCTCGATACCTGTTCGGAAAAGCTGAAAACCGTCGCCCACCTGGAGAACAGCCAGCGATCGCTCCAGCAATGGAACGATACCTACCGGGTACAGCGGGTTCTGGTCAAGACGATCCTGGAACAATCTGGAGTTGCCCCGGAGGTGCAGGCCAAAGTCAACCAGATTTATGGCACCCGCTCCGTTAACAAGGCGATCGCCCTTGGAGAGTCGCTCCTAGACTGGGAGCGGTCAGAGATATTGCGGCTGGTCAAAACGGTGATTCGCTACAAACAACTGGCCAAGCCTGAGGATCCTGCCCCGTGAAACTCCCAGAGCTTAAGGCAGCGGTCTGGTGCCGAGTCGGCGTGGCCAACACAAAAGCCCTCAAGCAGCAGCGACCGGACTTAACCCAAGGCCGCGATCTGCGCTACAAGGCCGAATGGCTGGCCATTTATGCACAGGTGCAACAGGATTGGACTCTGGCAGACTGCGCGCGTGAAGAACAGGAACTGAAACAATCTCTGCACCGCGTTGCCCGCATGGCGGGTCGCGCCGTTGCCACCGTTGAAGAAACCTGGCAAACGTTACAGCACAATGCCGAAGCGGATGACCTCGACATTACCCTGGCGGACCTGGAGGTTTAATGGTGCCGATTACCCAGCTCGACCAGCTACCGCCCTGTAGCGGCATATATCGCGTGCTGGATAACACTGGCACCGTGATCTACATCGGTCAAGCGCAAAATATCCAGCACCGTTGGCAACAGGGGCACCACAAAATCAGCGAAATTCTGGCCTGCTGTGGCACCACCGCCCGCATTGACTGGGTCGCGCTACCGCCCTGGCTCCTGAACCGGGCGGAACATGCCGCCGTGGCCTATTATCAACCTCGGCTCAATACCAAAATGCCCCCCATTCTGTAAGGCACCTGCCACCGCTGTCGCTCGATCCACACCCCAGCACTAGGAGCCATCCGGCGCGATCGCCCGTTCAATGGGGCGACTCAGCAAATTCGGGAGCAGTAATCCAGAACGGGCCTTGTACGCTGCAAAATCAGGGTAGCGGGCCAGAGACTGATCTTTCTGGCGCATCCCCGGCCAAAAAACGCCCACCCCAAATCCGAGCAAAATGACAAACGGCAGCCAGTGCCATGACAGCAGTGCAAAACCGCTGTAAATTAACACCTCACCCAGATAATTTGGATTGCGACAGCGGCCAAAAAAGCCCTCGGTAATCAGGCCAGGACGATATTGCAGGGTGTAATACTTTTGGGCATCACTCCCATAGTGCAGAAAGACCCCCAGCAGATTCAAAAAAACGGCGATCGCCAGAATAGGAGCTGCCAGCTCAACCCTACGACTAATCAGCAGCCAGGGTGCCACCCAATAAGCGCCCAGCGCCAAAAACGTGACAAGACCCAGCAGAGTCGGAACATCCTCCTCCCAGCGCCGATCCGGAAAGATCCGATCTTTGAGCAGCCAGAGTACACCATAGCCCCCATGCAGCGCCAGATACAGCCAGGGAGCAGTTGCATAGTTGTCATAGTACGCCATGAGGCCCAATACAACTGGCCCCGTCAGCCCCTTGTGCAAATTAATCGGGTGTTTAAGTTTCACCTTAGATCACAGGAATCGGTTACCGCTTGACCTTAACGTCAATCGCGGGCTTGTTGCACGCCATCCTTCAGCCCCCTATCAACAAGACAAGTTCTAGGGTCTGCGAGTGAGTCGCTGGCCGTTTATCGCGGTAATTTCAGCCTCAGTCATGGCAGGGTAAGCTTCAATCTCAATGGACTGACCCCAACAATCATGGGCAACCTGACAGAGGGTTGCCGTTGACGCTGCCGAAACCAGTACAGACGGAAATACATTGCAGCCCCAGATCGGATGCTCCACCAGATGACAGGCCCCCTGGGAAATGAGGGGATAGCCCAGAACTGCACGCACCACGGCAGCATCATCAAGCTTGAGTTGTCCAGGGCGAGACTGATCAGGCTGCCCGGTAATCGGATCAAAAATAGCCGTCGCGGCCCCCTCCGCCAGCAGCGCGGCCACGAGAGGCTGACTGAGCTTAAAAAAGCGATCGCGCAGCTGTTGCTTGTGGTATTCAGAGGCTGGGGTTTTATGCCGCAGGGAAACGGGGCAGGGCTGGAGTAAAATCAGCAGCGCTGCAATGGGCACCGTCCAATCGGGCAGTAAATCAGCCTGATGCTGCCGCATAAAAAGGCTGGGTCTGTGGATGGAATACTGCAAACCCTGCATAGAACCTGCTACGTTCCAACGCCCAGGTGCAGAAACAATCCCTCATCGGCACGGGAGAAAAACACTAACTTTAACTGAGCAGAACGACTCAGCCCTCAAACTTCTCAACGCGCCGACCCACTGGGAACGATTCTACAGACTGATGAACTTGCTTCAGATCATAGCCTGAGTCCCAATTTATAGCTGTCGCGATGGGGCGAAAGGCATCTCCTAAACCTTAGCCTCAGCCTGTAAATCCGCAATGAGCTGTTCTAGACCCTTGTCATTAATCCAGTACACCTCATTGCAAAAGTCACAGATAGCCTCGGCACCCTTATCCTTGACGATCATGTCCTCTAGCTCAGACACGCCAAGCATTTTCAAGGCCCCCAGGACGCGATCGCGCGAACAAGGGCAGTCAAAGCGAACCATTTGGGTTTGGGGCAGGATATTGACCCCCATATCTCCCAGCAATTCCGTAAAAATATCCGGCAGGGTTTTGCCCGCCATCAGCAGGGGGGTAAATCCCGTCAACTTTGAGATCCGCGCTTCCAAGGTCGCAACCAGCGCCTCATCCCGTGCCGCCTTGGGCAACACTTGAATCAACAGCCCACCCGCAGCGGTCACACCACTGCTATCTACTAAGACCCCCAACGCCAGCGCCGAGGGCGTTTGCTCTGAGACGGCTAGGTAATGGGTGACATCATCCCCAATTTCACCGGACACCAGCTCCACGGTACTGGAGTAGGGATAGCCATAGCCAACATCTCGCACCACGTAAAGGTAGCCATCCTGGCCAATCGCCCCCCCCACATCCAACTTGCCGTCAGCATTCGGCGGCAGTTCCACCTTGGGGTTTTGCACATAGCCTCGCACCGTCCCATTCAGACCAGCATCCACGAGCAAGCCCGTTAGCGGGCCATTCCCCTTGATCCGAATGTTGACCCGAGACTGAGGCTGCTTCATTCCTGAAGCCAGCAAAAGCCCAGCCGCCATCGCCCGTCCCAGGGCCGCAGTGGACACATAGGAAAGCTGGTGTCGCTGCCGCGCTTCCTCCGTCAGCCGAGTTGTAATTACCCCAACAGCCCGAATACCATCTGCTGCTGCGGTGGCGCGAATCAGTTGATCTGGCATGGATCCATAAAAGATTAATTTGTGTAAACCCCTCTTTTGTATTGTGTACATAGGGCTTTCCGTTCAGCAATGTTTTCGCCAATTTTGTC
>CAZXWR010000227.1:0-6903 GCA_964644325.1 uncultured bacterium | reverse complement strand
GATCGCCGCCCTTGAGGCAAAACTCCATGAGGCTGAGACAGCCCGCCAAACCCTCACCGCCCAAACCGAAACCCTCACCCAGGCACAGCAGCAACTTCAGCAGGAGCTGGAGCAACAGTCCCAGGGGCAGCAGACCCTGACTGCGACCCTGGCCCGTTTAGAACAGGATCATGCTCAGCTTGCTGCTCAACACCAGGAGGCGATCGCGGCCAAGGAAGCGTTGCAGGAGCAGGTCACGACTCTGCAACAGCAGAAGCAGCACATTGAAGAGTCCATGGCTCAGTACACGGTTCAGGAGGATACGGCCCAGCTCCAGATTGAAATCCTGGAGGCATCACTGGCAGAAAGTAAGCTCCAGGCGGCAAAGCAGCGCGAAACCGTGACCCAGCTGCAGGCCGAGCTTCAGGATCGGCAAACCCAAGAACAGCAGGTGATTGCCCAACTGCGGACAGAGGTTGAACACCTCACCGCCACGGCCACCCAGGTGGTAGCCCAAGAGCAGCAGATCCAGACCCTGACCGCAGAACGACAGCAACTTCAGCAGCAGCTCAAACAGCAAGCCAAGGAATTAAAGCGGCTCCAGCAGAGCATGCAGGATGGCGATCAGTCCCTGAACAATCTGCATACGCTGCTCCAAACGCTGGAGCAGCAGAATACGACGCTAGAGTTTCAGCTCCAGGCCGCTGAGCAAAAAACGCTGGCGCAAGATCAGTCGCTCGAACAGCTTCAGGAGAGTCTCAGTCAGTCTCAGGCAACGGTCACCACCCTAGAGGCCCAGCTCACAGAGGCGATCGCCCAGCAAGCAGACCTGGAAACGCAAGTGACGGATGCGATCCAGGAACGTGATCGTCTCGCGCAATCTCTTGCTCAAACCGAACCTCAGCTCCAGTCCCTCACGGCGAACCTGCAAACCCTACAGGCCGAGCGCGATCGCCTGATCCAAGAACAGACCGCGATCCGTCAAGCCCAGCAAGCCGAGATTGCAGACCTCACCCAGGAACTCCAGGCAACTTTGGCCCAACAGCAGCAGGTTGAGCAGCAGCTCCAGAATGCTAGCCAAACACTGGAAACCCAAGAAGCGCAACTGACCACCCTCAGCGAACAAAAGCAGGCCCTTGAGGTGCAACTGGACGATCTCACCCAAGCCCGCGATCGCCTCGCCGCTGATCATGCCGCAGCGCTCCAGCAGATCGAGGCCCTAGAACAGCAGCGTTCAACCCAGACAGAGCCAGAGGCGATCGTGGCCATCCCGCCGGAAACCCTGCAACAGCTGCAAACCTTGCAGGCTGAGCATGGGCAAATGGTGCAGGAGCTAAACGCAGCCAGTACCGTTGTCGATCAACTCCAGTCTCAGGTGCAGCGCCTAGAGAAAGAAAAAAGTAAGCTGGAAAAGGCCATGGCGATGGCCAAGGATGTCGTGAGCTATCTCGAAGGTCAGGTCAAGGAATTGAGTGCAGCACCCGGCCAAGCTGCTCCTAGTCCGACCGCCGCCGCGCCAGAGCGGGCTGAGCCTGCTCCGCCGTCTGCCCCAACCCCAGAGCAGCCGCCTTCAGCATTGCCAACCCTGCCCTTCAGTGATAAAACCTTTGTCATTACCGGAACCTTGCCTACCCTGAGTTCCGATCAGGTCAAAAAACTGATTGAGGATGCAGGGGGCAAAATCAACGCCATGCCCAGCTCTAAGACCAGCTACATCGTGGTTGGGAAAAAGCCCGGCAATAAGTTGAAGAAGGCTGAAAAGCACGGTGTGACTCAGCTGAGTGAAGCAGATCTTTTGAACCTAATCGCTGAGGCAACCCAATGAGGGAATGCCTCAGAATGGGGGCTCTACGTGTGCTCCCTAAGTCGAAACAATAACCATGAAGTCGAGATTGTAGAAGATTACAGAGGGGCGACCTCTGGAGAGAACGAATTTGAGTCAGGCGATCGCCTTAGGGACAGCTGAACATAGCAATGGAGCGTGAACTGACTGTCTCCAAAAACAAATTCTGAATCGTCCCAAGCAGTACCGTAATCAGCTCTCTGTAGTACAAGGATTCTGTCGCTATGGCACCCAGCAAGACCCCCTCTGAACAAAAAGTCTATCAGCTCAAAATCTCGTTGAGGGGAGCGCGCCCTCCCATTTGGCGACGAGTGCAGGTTCTTGAAAATACAACCCTCGGAAAACTCCACCGCATTATTCAAGATGCGATGGGCTGGTTTAATTGCCATCTGCATGCCTTTGAAATCAATGGTGAAGAATACGGTCAACCCGATCCAGATTTCGACTTCGACGTTCGCAGTGAGCGCTCTGTGAAATTAAATCAGGTGGTCACAGGTGAAAAGTATAAATTTCGATATGTCTATGATTTTGGAGATTCCTGGGAGCATGAAATTTTAGTCGAGAAGATACTGCCCAAAGACCCCAAAATGCGATATCCCATTTGCATTAAGGGGAAACGCGCCTGCCCACCAGAAGATTGTGGCGGTGTATGGGGATATGCCGACTTCATGACAGCCATTCAAGACTCAGAACACCCTGAACATGAAGATCTTCTTGAATGGGTGGGTGGGGAATTTGACCCAGAAGCATTTGACCTCGATGAAGTCAATCAGATGTTAAAGGCCATTCGCTAAGTCCAAACCTCACATCACAATAACCCCCCAGGGAGGAACCGTCGGAGGGAACTCTGGTGATTTAGCCTGGGCAAGGAAAGCGCTTTTTCTGCTGACGGAGAAGACGTAAGTTTTGCCGATGATCCGGTTCTCATGTCATCGATGAAGATTTGTTCATACTCATTGCTCTGGGTACGATAGGCACTCTGTTGAATGAACTCTTGACGGATGGCATTGAAGTCCTGTGGGCTGACGCCCAGATGGTCTGACAGGGTGGCATGCAGCAGTTGTAAAACGACTTCATTAACCACAACGTTCAAAGGCTGGGCGATCGCCGCTTTGAGGGGCTTTGGAGCAGCAGATACTTGTGCGTCTCCGTGAGCAAGATCACGGGTTCGCCGTGCCTATTTCACAGATCGGTCTGGGTAAACGTTGGATTATCAGATCAACAACTCACACATCCATACATCTACAAATCAAGGAGTAAAAACCATGACCCTGAAATACAGAGGCGTTTCCTACGAAGTTGCCAACACCACTCAAGTTCAGCCCCAGAAAGTAGTAGAAGGCAAATATCACGGGATTAAAATTCAAATTTCGCTCCCGCAGATGGCACAAAGCTTAGACGAGGTTCTGCACAGGATGGTATATCGGGGCATTCGGCTAGCGGCTCAATAGGCCTCACAGGCTCTATGCAAAGAATGGGCAAAACGCCTTTGCTACACCCCGAACCATCACAACCATCTGGGAGACCGCTCTACAAGCTCTCTTCACTCCCAGAAAACAGGCCCAGTACAGCGCTGTACTGGGCCTGTTTATTGCTGCTAATTTCATCCACTTGACCGTTAGCTGTTACGACACAGCCTGCTTGGCTAACGACAAAAAAGTTAGATTGTTGCCGTCACAAGTAGCGCAGCCACAGCACCCCGTAACATATAGCGACAGCGCAGCGCACAATTTCGGAAACGGTAAAATTCAAAAATCAGAACAGCCTGTTATATACCCACTTGCCAAATCTAAAACTGCTCGATTGTATTCTTCGTCAGGACAAAACTTTAGCGTGGAGTGAAGCGATGACCCAGGTTCTTCGCCAGCTAGAACAGATTGAGGTACAGAATGATAGGCTCCTCCTGATTACACGACCATTAGAAAGCCCCGCTGAAGCAACGCTTTGAATTAAGTTAAGGTTTATGACTGAGTGTTGTAGATAAATGATCGGTCATTTGGCTGGCAGGATTTTCTGCTCTTGAATGCACTACCCTGATAAGTTGACTGCCACCACTAAACAAGTGGTGTTCAGATTTTGGCAGGTTGATGGGTCGGGTTATGGGTCAAGCAGAGTCGCTCCAGGCATCCTATCAATGGTTAGACCGCTCGTTGCAAACCATTCACCGTGCCCACTGGCATCGTCAGGTGAAGATCATTTCCTCAGCCCCTGGGCCTGTAGTTGAACTCAACGGTCAGTCAGTTCTGAACTTTGCCAGTAACGACTATCTGGGACTCGCGGGCGATCCAAGGCTCCAGCAGGCCGCGATCGCCGCGATTGAGCGCTGGGGGACTGGCAGTACCGGGTCACGGCTCCTGAGTGGTCACCGCTCGGTGCATCAAGACCTAGAAACGGCGATCGCCCATTGGAAGCAAACGGAAGCAGCCGTTGTCTTTAGCTCGGGCTATAGCGCCAATATTGGCACTGTCGCCGCCTTGGTGGGCCACAAGGATTTGATTGTGAGCGATAGCTATAACCATTCCAGCCTCAAAAGCGGGGCGCGACTCAGCGGTGCGCGGGTGTTGGAATATGCCCACGGTGATATGGAAGGGCTCCAGCTCATTTTGGACTACGAACGTCCGCTCTACCGTCGGTGTTTGATCATAACTGATAGTGTTTTTAGCATGGATGGTGACCTGTGCCCCTTACCGCAAATTTTGGAATTAGCCACTCAGTTTGACTGTATGGTGCTGCTAGATGAAGCCCATGGCACGGGCGTTTTAGGGCAAACGGGGGCAGGCTGTGTTGAGCATTTTCGCTGTAGTGGGCTCCCAATTGTTCAGATGGGGACGCTCAGTAAAGCGCTGGGGAGTTTAGGAGGCTATGTCGCTGGCTCTGCGGCGCTCATTGATTTTCTGCGCAACCGTGCAGCGAGCTGGATATATACCACGGGGCTGTCTCCTGCTGCTGCTGCCGCTGCCCTCGCCGCGATTCAGGTGATTCAGACCGAGCCCGATCGCCTACAGCGTCTCTGGCAAAATGTCGCCTACCTCAATACCCAGCTTCAGGCAAGGGTGGCGGCTTCAGATGCGTTTCAGCTCTTGGCCTCGGAATCTCCCATTATCTGTCTCCAGGTTCCAGATTCAGAGCAAGTTTTAAGGATGGGCAATGCCCTCTTGAGCCAAGGGATCTGGGCCCCTGCCATTCGCCCCCCCACCGTTCCCACTAGCCGTATTCGCATTTCGGTCATGGCGACACACCAACCGGAACACCTGGAGCAGCTGGTGACGGCCCTAACCAGCCTAGAGCGATCGCCCCAGCAAATCAGCGGCTGAGGTCTGGCTCACCGCTGCGAAGGAGCAGCATCGCGACCCCTTAAAATTGCTGAACATCCCTAAATCCCTGAGGATTGCTATAGATGCAAGTGCTAACCTTAACCCGACCCGATGACTGGCATCTGCATCTACGCGACGGTGCAGCGCTGAAAGCCGTTTTACCCCATACCGTGCGGCAGTTTGCGCGGGCCATCGTCATGCCCAATTTGAAGCCCCCTGTCCGTTCGTTAGCGGATGCCACAGCCTATCGCGATCGCATCCTGGCAGCCATCCCAGTTGGCAAACAGTTTGAGCCTCTGATGACCCTCTACCTCACTGACAACACGAGCCCAGCGGACATTATCGCAGCCCAGGCATCGCAGTTTGTCAAAGCGGTCAAGTACTACCCAGCTGGAGCAACCACGAATTCAGAGTTCGGGGTGACCGATATTCGCAGGTGCGATCGCGTTTTTGACGCCATGCAGCAGGTCGATATGCCCCTATTGCTGCACGGCGAAGTGACCGATCCATCAGTAGATGTGTTCGACCGCGAGAAAGTGTTTATCGAGGAACGGCTGATCCCGCTCAAGCAGCGATTTCCTCAGCTGCGTGTGGTGCTTGAGCACATTACCACCGCTGATGCTGTGCAGTTTGTTCTGGGTGCGCACAATACTGCTGCAACGATCACCCCACAACACTTACTGTTTAACCGCAACATGATGTTTAAGGGCGGCATTCGTCCTCATTTTTATTGCTTGCCAATCTTGAAACGAGAGACGCATCGTCAGGCACTTGTGCAAGCGGCCACCTCTGGCAATCCTAAGTTTTTCCTGGGAACCGATAGTGCTCCCCATACCCGCGATAGCAAAGAAAGTGCCTGTGGCTGTGCAGGCTGTTTTTCGGCGCTACATGCCCTGGAGCTTTATGCAGAAGCGTTTGAGAGTGCTGATGCCCTTGACAAGCTGGAAGCATTCGCGAGTTTCTACGGGCCAGACTTTTACAAACTGCCGCGCAATACGGAACACATTACCTTGACCAAAACAACCTGGCGAATTCCTGATGAAGTGCCATTCCTGGATTCAGGGCTTGTGCCTTTATGGGCAGGCCATGAGATGACCTGGCAAATGGTGTGACCTTGCTCAGAATCACTCACGATGGCATGCGTAAGCAGGTGGCCCTAAATAAAAGTAGTTCTGCAGTAAGTCATGTAGGATTGGCTTGACGATCTCATGTGCCCTAGTGTGAGAGGTTGAAATCACGCTGTTTTCGGGCTCGTAACACGGTCTCTTGGCGGCGACGATGACTGTGGCGGGTGCGTTTCCACCGATTTTTTTGGAGTAAGCGCCTCAAGTTGCCTCGGCTGAGGCTGATGCCGTGGATATCGGCAAGAGGCTCTACCAGTTGACGACTGTTGATGGTGCACTTTTCTGTCGAGAGGTGTTGCTCCAACGCTGCTATCACCACAGGGGTAAGCTGCGACGCGCCCTGGGCGAGGACGATCCCACAGCCCGTATAGACCGTTCTGCTGCCACCGATGAATTCCTACTGTCGGGCCGTAGCCACTGACCAACCCAGATACTCAGCAATTTGGGTTGACGTCCATCCCCGATGGCTCAACCTCAGGGCTTCTGAGCAGTTTTTGGTGCGTTGAGTGTTGAATGTCAACTACGCCCCGTGCTCACGTCAATTACTTGACCGATAAACCGTGAGAGCAAAGCTGGCATAGAAAATCTGGTAGTCCATTTTAGTAAAGGATGGAGGAAATATCGCTGGATTCATTTCCTTCAA
>CAZXWR010000226.1:0-6917 GCA_964644325.1 uncultured bacterium | reverse complement strand
CAGTGCGGCCCACCGCTCACTACTCCATGGGCGGTATTCCGGTCAACACAGAAGGTCAGGTACGCCGCAACGCCACCGAACAAGTGAGTAACTTTTTTGCAGCTGGAGAATGTGCCTGCGTTTCAGTCCACGGTGCCAATCGCTTAGGCAGCAATTCTCTCCTAGAATGTGTGGTCTACGGACGACGCACTGGCGCAACGATTGCTCGGTATGTGCAAGATCAAATCCTACCCGATATTGATGAGGCCACCTATCTTAAAGCAGCCAGCCACAACATCCAGACCCTGCTCGACCAAGAAGGAAATTATCGCATTCACCATATCCGCCAACAGCTGCAAGACTGCATGGCCGAACATTGTGGCGTTTTCCGCACCGAACCCTTGATTAAAAAAGGGCTGGAGCAGCTGCATGAGCTCCGTCATCGCTTTAAATCCCTGCGCCTTGATGATCAAGGCACCTGCTGGAACACAGAAATTACGGAAGCCTTAGAGCTATGGAATTTACTCACCGTCGGCGAAATCATCATGAGTGGCGCCCTTCAAAGAACTGAAAGTCGCGGCGCCCATTTTCGCGAAGACTACCCCGATCGCCAAGATGACGACTTCTTGAAGCACACCTTGGCTAGCCATGAGCAGGGATTGGTCAGGATAGACTATATGCCCGTGAACCTCACCCAATTTGAGCCGAAAGAACGCAAGTATTAGCCTGGGAATCGACAACAATCACCTTTGTCTTTGAAACAAAGTCACAAACTAAAGATGAGCTTCGCGCGATCGACTGCCCTAGACAAGAGCTAAGACGCTAGGTTATCGAAGGGCTTTTGCATCGTGCTGTTCATATACTCTTTCAGGAGCTGAGGCTGCACAATATCAGGGCCGTTCCACTGAATAAACGAGCGATAAAACAGTGCCTCTACCGACTCCATTAAAGCGCTGGGTTCAGTTTCTGTACGCAGCGTTTTCATTAAGTCGATGAGTGAACAGTCTGACTGTAGCTGTTCTGCACTCATTGCCTTGAGGCTGTCCATGACTTTCTTCTCGAGAGTCGAGAGTCGATTAAACTGTTGCTCGATCAACCCTTTTATCTCACCGTAGATGAAAAAGTCAGCTCCTAAAAACAGGCTCACGCTACCTTTAAACACATTGTTAATGGAGGTCGAGGCGACTCGCAGGGCATAGGGGTTGCCAGAATAGCGCCGAACCAGCTGCTCCAACTCTGCATCTGGGGCAGAGATCCCCATCGAATCTAAGAAATGTAGGCCTGACTCTATGGAAAAGCCTCGCAAATAGAGAGACTTCACCAGCCGAGATTGCGTATCCTTGAAGGCCATACCGCCCGGCATTTCTCGACTGGTCATCACAATGCAGCTCTGGTGACTCATCTCACTGAGCCGCCGAATCAGATACCCATAAGGCTCATACCCTTGCCGATAGGGAATCCCGCTTGTTTCAGTTTGCAACAGTGACATCCAGTCATCGACGATGAGTAAACATCGATTTTGGGTCAAATGTTGTAGCAATAGGGCAATTTGATCTTCAATCGTGACAGGGCAGATGTCTTCACCGGTATTGGCAGCAAAGGTTTCATTAATTGAGTTCACAAAAGACTTAAAGTCTGGAACGTTGCGCAGTGACCGACTAATAACGTAGTCAAACTGATCCTCAATGTCGGTCAGCAAACGCATGGCTAAAGCTGTTTTACCGACGCCCCCTAACCCAAAAATGCCAATAAGCCGATTCTTATCTTCAACGATCCATTGCTTAAGCTGAGATAACTCAGATTTGCGTCCCACAAACGTTGACAAGTCAACTAGTCCTCTCAAGTCCCGAATCGGCTTTTCCACCTTGCGAGTCAAATTGGGCAAGACGTGCATCGTGCGCTTGACGAACGGCTGAGTCTCAGTTTGCAGTCCTGACTCGGCATCCGCTAGCATTTGCGATCGCTGGGAGATAACGGAACGGAAATTATGCTTAGAGATGGGCTCTCTCATCTCCTCAGCCAGCTGCTTCCAGAGACGATGCCCAACATCCTTTAGGTAGTCAGTATCGTAGCCCTCTTTCTCGGATATTTTCTGGTACGTGTAGCCTTTCCAAGCCCCAATGTATACCTTAGTCTGAATATGGTTCAGACGAATGTCAGGCAAAGTTGCCCAGAGCGTTTTTAGGGCGTGCAGGGCTTCCTCATCTTCAGGAGGAGGCATGTTAATCAAGTTATCAAAATTTTGCATTTTATTATTTAACCACTGTCTAAATGTGAACTAAAAAATATTAATTATGTGTTGGGAAGGTGCAGAGCTTTAAGTCAATGATCGCTAAGAGAGCACTGTCGCTAAATTTAAGCGCCACCATGAAACTCTTGTAAAGAATAATAGATATGCAATTATTCTACCCTGGTTACTTAGCGAACTAAGCTGCTGCAGGTCATCTCAACATTCGGACAGGGGCAAACACGCTACTAAAACTATAGTGTATGAAGATGAAATGTAACTGTCCCTGGCATCTGACGAAGATTGGTTGTTTCAGCCATTTCAGGTCTAAAGACCGCTCAAAGTAGAAGCTGAAACCCTATTAAACTCGTTGAACACTAAGCTCAATATGAGTTCCAGGGACGGTTACGATGAAATTAGCCTGAGTCAGCAACAATTCAATCTTGCATACCTCCCTGGGGGTTTCCTGTAGCCGTTTTACGTGACACTGCCACACCTTAACCGAACGTAACAACGTAGAATATCCATCTAGATGCATGCACTCTTATCGCCTGAATCATTCATGGAAACTACGCCTTGCATCCCTCACCCAACCCCCGGATTACCTGCAGCGTATCACAATGAAAACCTCTCTGGTACCTGCATCCCAGGGCCACTTCCCACAAGACAATATCACTGCAATGTGTGATTCAAATCACTGACAAATTAAATAAGCTATCCAAAGAGAATTTTATTCATCAGGCTGATTTTATTGACAAGCTGTAAAGCTTGCTCTCGTGGATGTAAAAAGTTTCCACTTCAGTTTTCCTTTGGCTTTCTGCGGCTTAAACTTCAGATTCATGATGTCTTGACGGCATCAAGTGGGTAGTTTATGGGGGAGTTAACATTCTGTTGAAACTTGATTCAGTGCTTCATAATCTTTAAGGTAGCTAAACTAGCCTAGTCAAAGTCCAATGTATTAATCACCCAGTTAGTACATACAATTGATAGAAGCGGGGCCATGATCTGCAGGCTTATCACTCGCCAGGTTCGTCCTTCTCCTTGGACTGAAGGCGTACCTAGGTTGTTCCCTGGTCACGGAAAGTGAGCCGTGACTGTTTCAGTCACAGACTTTTACTCTGCCCCTAGTCTTGGTTTCTTCTTGCATACACCCATGACTGTTCACATTCAGATCGGAAATACTGAACCAGCACCCATCAATCTGCTTGAAAGTATCACGCAGTTTCAGCTGTTGCCGGCCCTGCTCAGAGAGCTGGTGGTTGACCGTGCCATCAGTGAAATCGTCCTAACGCCTACGGAACATGAGGTTGCATGCCAACGGTTTTACGAGCAGCAGCAAATTACCGACCCCGACCAGGAGCAGCGCTGGCTCAGCCATTACCGCATGAATAGAGTCCAGCTAGAGCAACAGGCAGTTCGCCAGATGAAGCTTGAGAAGTTTAAGAGCCAGAGCTGGGAGGCGCTTTTAGAAAGCGACTTTTTAGAACAGAAGTCTCAGTACGATCGATATATTTATTCCCTGATTCGGCACTCGAGTGCAGAGCTGATTCAGGAGCTGTACTTTCGAGTTCAAGAAGGTGAGCAATCCTTTGCCGAACTTGCAACTGAATTTTCCCAGGGAGGGGAAGCTAAAACTGGCGGGACTGTGGGGCCTGTTGCCGCAGCGAACCTGCACCCTGCTTTGGCCCGCATCCTCAGAAACTGTAAGCCTGGTCAACTCATGCCGCCCAAACGTATTGGCGAACTGAACTTAATTGTGAGACTTGAACATCACTTGCCAGCTCAACTGACGGAGGAGGTGCGGCAGCAGCTATTAGAGAAACGCTATCAGGGTTGGTTAAATGAACAGCTCCAGGCCACCCGGTTGATTTCTGCACCCATCCCAGTCAGAACTGGCCCATGAATACGCCTCCTGCCATTGCCGCTAGCGACTTTTTGCAAAGTCTCCCTGGCTTCCATACGCTCAGTTCTAAGGTACTTGAGCAGCTTGCCCAAGAGCTACAGCCCCTTCGCTATCCTATGGGCCGCGCCATTTTAACGCCCCAAACTCAGCCCACTCACCTGAGCCTCATTTATGAGGGCCAAGTGCGCCTCATCGGTTATGATCCCCGGACAAATGCCCCTGTCACGCTGCAGCGTCTTGAACCAGGTGCAGGAGTTGGCTGGCTAGGGATCCTTCGCAATCGGCCCAGTGAAACGGCGATCGCCTCCACCGAGACTATTTGTCTGACATTGCCTGCGGCTAGTTTTCTGAGACTGATTGAAAAAGAACCCACCTTTGCGCAGCAGTATCAAGCCCAGCCCAGTATCCTGGAAGTCTTCGAAATTTTGGGGCAGCAGCTCATCGCTCAGGCGGATGGCAGTCGCGATCTGAAAGCCCTAACCCAGGAGGTCTGGCCAACGGCTCAAGTGCAAACCGTGTCACCCCGCACCAAGCTCGCGAGTCTGGCAGCTGACCGCAACTGGTTTATCAGCAGCAGTGCGATCGCCGCTGAGAATGGTCAACTGCTTGTCAATCAAGACAATCAGCGCGTCAGCAAATCGTCAGCGCCAGTGCGATTGATTAGCTTCCCCACCCCCGCTCAGGCTGGCACATCCTCAACACCCCAGAACAACGCGCTCACCATCTTGGAAGCGACCTGGGCCGAGATCCCCGAAGCACCTGAGACCCCTGTCACCGCCAGCCTTAGCATCGCGAATAAACCCACTAAGTACCCCTTCATTGCGGGTCGGGGCGAAATTGATGGCCCATTGGCCTGCTTTGCCATGCTGGCGGATTACTTTAATCTGCCCTTCCGGCGGGATACCCTGCGCCGCATCTTGATCACCCAGACTGAACGCAGCGACCATCTATCCCTGCCCATTTTTGGGGCGATCGCCGAAACCATGGGTCTGCGTGCCCAACTGGTCGAAGCACCCCAAGCCATTTTCAACCAGCTGCCAACGCCAGCCTTAATTTTGCGGGAGGGTCAGCTCAATATTCTGTATCAGGTGGGCAGCACCGAAACCGTTCTGGGCATTCCCGATCACGGTATCGTGCGCAAGCGAACGTCCATCTTGCTAGCTGATCAGCCTGAAAGTATTCCCGTTCTGCTGCTGGAGTGCACGGCAGAAACCCCCCAAAAGCGATTTGGGCTGGGCTGGTTTTGGCCTGCCGTCAAACGGCATCGTAAAGTCCTGATTGAGGTTCTGATTGCCTCCTTTGTGGTGCAGCTGTTTACCTTGGCAAACCCCCTCATTACCCAGCTCATTATTGACAAAGTACTGGTTCAGAATGGGGTGAGCACCCTCAACGTCCTGGGTATTTTGCTGATTGGCGTCGCCATTTTTGAAGCTCTGCTCAGTGCTTTTCGCACCTACCTGTTTGTCGATACCACCAACCGTATCGATATGTCCCTGGGTGCAGAAGTGATCGATCACCTGCTGCGGCTGCCCCTCCGCTACTTTGAAAAACGGCCAGTGGGCGAACTGGGAACCCGGGTGAATGAGCTAGAGAATATTCGGCAGTTTCTGACGGGCACGGCCCTAACCGTAGTGTTAGACGCCGTTTTTTCCGTCGTCTATATCGTCATCATGGTGATCTACAGCTGGCTGCTGACCCTAGTGGCCCTCGCCACGGTGCCCCTGTTTGCCCTGCTGACCCTGCTGGTTTCTCCGATTATTCGCAAACAAATCCGGCTCAAAGCGGAACGGAATGCTCACACTCAGTCCTATCTAGTGGAAGTTGTCTCTGGCATTCAAACGGTTAAAGCCCAAAATATTGAGCTAAAGTCCCGCTGGCAGTGGCAGGAGCGCTACGCCCGCTATGTCAGCGCTGGGTTTAATGCTGTGGTGACCTCAACCACGGCTGGGGCCATGAGTAATTTCTTGAATAAGCTCTCGAGCCTTCTATTGCTTTGGGTCGGGGCTTACTTAGTGTTGCAGGGCACCTTGACCTTAGGCGAGCTGATCGCCTTTCGGATCATTGCGGGCTATACCACCAGTCCCCTCCTGCGCATGATTCAGCTGTGGCAGAATTTTCAGGAAACCGCCCTATCCCTTGAGCGCCTAGCAGATATTCTGGACTATCCCCAAGAAGTAGGGCCAGAGGATCGGGCGAATATTCCGCTCCCACCCATTGTTGGGGCCGTCCGTTACGAAGACGTCAGCTTTAGCTTTAAGGAAGGTGGCCCGCTGCAGCTCCAGCATATCCACCTGGATATTGCCCCCGGTACCTTTGTCGGAGTGGTGGGGCAGAGTGGCTCGGGCAAAAGTACCTTGATGAAGCTGCTGATGCGGCTCTATGAGCCCCGAAGCGGCCAAATCCTGATTGATGACTATGATGTGAGTAAGGTAGAGCTGAATTCGTTGCGCTCCCAGATTGGGATGGTCCTGCAAGACAGTTTGCTGTTTGATGGCACGGTGCAGGAAAATATTGCCCTCACGCGCCCCGATGCCTCTGCTGAAGAAATTGTGGCAGCGGCCAAAGTTGCCTATGCCCACGAATTCATCATGCAGCTGGCCCAGGGCTATAACACCCGTGTCGGTGAACGGGGTGCTGCGCTCTCAGGGGGGCAACGCCAGCGAATTGCGATCGCCCGGACTGTGCTGCAAAATCCGCGTTTGTTAATTCTTGACGAAGCCACGAGTGCCCTAGACTACCTGGCCGAACGTCAGGTCAGCGATAACCTAGCCAGTATGTTTCAGAATCGAACCGTTTTCTTCATTACCC
>CAZXWR010000225.1:0-6934 GCA_964644325.1 uncultured bacterium | reverse complement strand
GACTGGTTCACCTTTCGCTGTTACTGTACTTCACCCAACTGACAACCGCTATATCCTGTTCCCACTCAAGTGATCCTAAGTCTTTATTTCCGCATGATCAACGCATCAAAGTATCAGTTGAACGTACAAACAAGACCTTTATATTTTTGTGTTAAGCAGTGATCTTCATCCTAATGTATATAATATGTATGTCGAAGAAGTTTTAAGGAAAATAAAAATAAATACAGCTGAGTTCGATAGATTGGAACTTCAGATAGAGCAGATAATTCAAAAAAATGGAAATTTTCCAACTCCATAATTAATTTAAGGCTATCGGAGATGGAGCAGGTGAACCGCGCAACATCCCTTCTGTACTAAGATCCTCATCAATATCGCTCCAATGGATTCCATAGCCACCACCGCAAACTTCCCAATTTGAACGTTGATCGGGTGTGGCGTTAAGTAATCTTGGGTACCACACTAAAGGTACAGTAATAATCCGTCCATCCATTAAATCAACGCTAATGGTTTCCTCAGTAAAGTAGACATTCTTAACTCTCTCATCCGCTCGAATCGCCAAAATACTCATGCCAAGCCTCCAATAAATTTTTCTGATTTTTCTGAACCATCGATTGCAATTTCCGAAGTTCTTTAGCGCTAAAACCAATGTTGATAGCTAGGCTGACTGGCTCTAGCCAAAACTTAGCCGATGAAGCATCGCGATCAATATGTATGTGCGGTGGCTCATTTGGCTCATGGCTGTAAAAGTAAAAGCGGTAAGGGCCAATCCGTAAAGTTGTTGGCGTAATCCTCATTGTACATTGGTTGCTCGTCTCCCCATAAAGCGCTTGCACAGGACGGTCGGTACACGCAAGCTCTGAGCTTATGTTACTGGCCGCCTGTGAAGTGCTGGTCGATAACCACTTAAAGTGGGACAATCCCTAGAAAAGGACAGTAGCCCGTAAAAGCCTTCAACACTAGCTTCCTAAAATTGAGTAAGATTCAGTTCGCAGCCCAGATGTGCTGCTGGTGGAGTTGAGCCGTGCACAGGAGGGGCCAATCACTTCTAGAATTTACTTGCCGTAGGATCGATTAGAGACTGCAACCTCATGATGCAAGTAAAAAGGCGATCGCCCTGTGCTGACGCTGCAAATGCTACGGTCTATACTGTACTCTCGCAATACTCATGGTTTTGAGGCAGGCGTCACGCACCATTCATGATTGGATACCTTAAAGGCACGGTTGTCGGCATCCAGAAAAGTACGGCACCGCGTAGTTTGCTTACCCTAGAGGTCAACCAGATTGGCTACGACCTGCAAATTCCCTCCCGTGCAGCTGCTGCGTTTACCGGAGCAGGGGGGGAAGTTCAGGTCTTTACCCATCTCCAAGTCCGGGAAGACCAGTGGATTTTGTTTGGTTTTTTAAGCGCCGCTGAACGGGATCTATTCCGGCAGCTGATTAGCGTCAGCGGTATCGGCCCCCAGCTCGGTCTGGCACTGCTCGACACCTTTAACCTCTCTGACCTCGTGCAGGCCATTGTGGGCAGCAACACCAAACTTCTCGCAAAGACCCCCGGCGTTGGAAACAAAACTGCCGAACGCATTGCCCTAGAGCTACGCACAAAGCTCGCAGAATGGCGGGATAATGCGGGCCTTACCACTGCCCCCCTGCCGGGGCCAGCCGCCGCAGTTCAAGAAGAAGTCGAGATGACGCTCCTGGCCCTTGGCTACAGCAACCGGGAAGTCGTAGCGGCCCTGACCGCCATCGGCCAAAACACGGCGCTCTCTAAAACAACGGACACAGAAGCCTGGATTCGTGAGGCGATCGCTTGGCTCAGCCAGGACATCTAAAGGGTTTACGCCTGCAAGGATCCAGAGCAAAGCGCCCTTCGGTTAACTATCCCTTCGCTTGACTATTCAGAAATTTCGTTCAGTGTCAGCTCCGGCGACGTGGCATCGTCCTGCTCAATGAGGAGTGAAGGCATAACATCAATGGCAATGGTGACAACCGTGATATTGTCCTGCCCGCCATTATTCTTCGCTTCCTCAACGAGCGCATCTACTGCCTCTTCACAGGACTCAGCCAGATGAAGCTGCTGCGCAATCACCGTATCTGCCACTTCCTCCGTCAAGCCATCACTACACAGCAATAGAGCATCTCCAGACTGAATGGTGAAGGGTTGAACATCAATCTGATTGAGCTCCTCACGGCCCAAACATTGCGCCAAAACATGACGCCAGGGATGCAGACGCGACTGATCCGGGGTTAAAATTCCAGCGCGAACCGCTTGGGCCACCCAGGTATGATCCTCAGTGATCTGTTCTAGACCAGACGTTCCAAAACGGTAAAGTCGGGAGTCGCCCACATGGGCACACCAGGGTTGACCGTCCTCTGGGAAAATGACCACCACCGCCGTCGTACCCATATCCGCACGCGCCGGGTGAGACTGCTGGTTTTTTAAAATATTCTCATTGGCCAGTATAAAAGCCTTCTCAAGCAATTCTGGAGGTTCCAGTTCCCCCCCCCAACAGCTGTCTAAGAACTCACAAATTGTTTCAGTTGCGATCCGACTGGCTTCTTCACCCCCCGCATGGCCCCCCATACCATCCGCGACAATAAAAAATCGCCCGTTAGGATTATCAATAAAATAAGCATCTTGATTGGCAGATCGCACCAACCCCTGATCGCTTAATCCAGCAAACGTTCGTTTCATTCTTTTTATTGTCGCAGCATCTAAAGCATTCGTTCAAAGCGGTCTAGCCGAATGAGCAGGCGAATAAAGGCAGCACCTACCAGAACAGCTAGAAAAGCGGCGATCGCCGCCAGCCACACATACTGATTGACCAGCAATATTGTGGCCGATACTGTAAAGGTACCCACTAAGAGCACGTAATTTGTGCCCATATTAATATTGCTGAGTCGGCGGAGGACACGATCCGTTTCAATTGACCGCACCCGCAGCCGCACATCGCCTTGCTCTAGCTTCTCTAGAGTATCTTCAAGGCGCCTTGGCAAACCGAGTGCAGTGTTACTGACTTGAGCTGCTTGCCGTCCCAGCTCCCCGAGGAGACCGCCATTCTCATCGCGGCCAGATGTCGTGCCATTGGTCATAAGCTCCGCTGCAAAGGGTCTTGCAACCTCCATAAAATTAAACTCTGGATCTAAACCCTTGCCAACCCCTTCTAGGGTAGAAAACGCACGCATCACAAAGGTGAAGGTTGCTGGGAAACGAAAGGGCTGGTTATAGGCAACATCGTACAGATCGTCACTAATCTGCGCAATGGATTGATTTTCAAAGGGCTTGTCCATGAAGTTATCCAGCATGTACTGGATAGAGCGCCGCACTGGCCCCATGTCAGGCACCTCAGCCAAGGCACCCAGCTCGATTAGAGAAGCCATAACCTGGTTGGCATCTTTCTGGGCAATACCCAGGAAGGTGCGCATGAGCCGTTCGCGGTTGAGGGGGACAACTTGGCCCATCATGCCAAAGTCGTAAAAAATCAAAGACCCATCTGTATTCACCGAAATATTGCCGGGGTGAGGGTCGGCGTGGAAAAAGCCATCGTCTAAAAGCTGATGCAGGTAAGCCTGCGCTCCCAGCTGAGCCACTTTTTTACGATCGATTCCGGCTGCCTCTAGGGCCTCATAGTTGCTAATTTTAATGCCGGGTGCATACTCCAGGGATAGCACTCGCCGGGATGAATAACGCCAAAAGACTCGCGGCACATGTACCCAATGATGCTCACGAAAATTACGGCGAAACGTATCGGCATTGCGGCCCTCATTGAGGTAGTCAATTTCCTCGTAGAGAATCCGGCAGCATTCTTCATAGATTCCCATCCAGTCGCGACCGGGCCCCCATTCCGGATGGCGCTGAAAGTAACGGGCAATTCCTTTGAGGATGCGCAAATCAATATCAAAGAGCCGCTTGAGTCCGGGGCGCTGAACTTTGACGACAATTTCCTCTCCGGAGTGGAGCTGCGCTTTGTGAACCTGACCTAAACTGGCCGCTGCCAGCGGGATTGGGTCAAAACTGTTGAATAGTTCAGGGATGGATTTCCCAAAGTCTTTCTGAATAATCTGCTCGACAAGCTCATACCTGAAAGCAGGTACGCGATCCTGGAGCTGTGATAGCTCTTCAACATACTCCACCGGGAATAAGTCGGCACGGGTTGAAAACAGCTGCCCCAGCTTGATAAACGTCGGCCCTAGCTCTAAAAACGTGTCGCGGATCCAGCGCGCCTGCTGTTGACGGCGGAGAGTCTGACTTTCCTCGGTCATGCCGCCACGGTACGTCCAGGATCTCTTCATAGCCCAGCGCGATGCAAGGAACTGAAGTACAAACGACCAAATATCAACAAATCGCCGCTGGGGAGAATAGCGATCTCGACTCCAGCGGTAAGCACGGCGATTGGTTTGGGCGAGACTCACACCGACAGAAGGGGCAGACACCTGAGTTCCTAAATAGCTAGCGGTCAATGCAAGGGGATGGGGACAGTGCGTCCGGGAAAGATAAATCTAGGATCCAGATTGCTGACGGTAGACCTGAAGGGTGGAGCGGAGCTGGGCAATTTCGGCTCTCAGTTCATCTATGGTTTCTTGGAAGTCGCTTTCTCCAACATTGGTCGCCACACCAGCACCGGCAGTGGATGGAGTTTGGGCGGCCTGGTATTCTGCTCGCTCAGCCACTTGCTGGGTGAATTGCCTCAGACGTTCTCGCTGTTCGGCATCAAATTTGCCCACGCTGCTCAACGCATCGGTCATGAGATGCTCTGCGGTTTCCGTCAAGACTTCTGCCGTCGCGCGCCCCAGATAGAATGCATGGACAATAGGGTTACTCATAGCGATTCCTGCACCTGAATGGGTATGCTTCGCAAAAATTATAACTCGCCAGCTATCCTCTGTGCTCAGAGTTCAGGGTAAATTAGGCCGTTGGCAGCGGGGACTGCTCGTTTGACATTCCTGAAGAAATCAAGGCCAGGGTCAGCGAATGAGCCCCAGCAAAGACCCGCTGATGCTGCTCCCCCCTTGAAGTGCAGCGTGTGATTATTCGGCTTACCTTACAGGGTGTTTCTACCTCGGGCGAGACGGAACCGCAGACTCGGGGAAACTGTAGGCATCCGCAGCATAGGGCAAGGTTGAATTGTTCGCCTCGTTCAGCGTTTCTCGCTCAAAGGTGGCCTCCCTGGTTGGATCGCCACTGCGATCTGGCTGGCTCCATGGGGGAGCTGGCTGGGCAACTGGCTCTGGTCTACGCGCCGTATCCTGAAAGCTAGGGTCGGACTCAAAGGTGGACTCATAATCCGACTCATAGTCCTCAACCTCTGGTTCATAAGCCGATTCATACACTGGCTCAATGGGCAAGGGGGCAATTTCATCAGTGCCAGCATTCAGATCGGGGGATGCGTCCCATTCCTCTGAAGCGGGTTCAGGGTCAGGAACGGGCACTGTGACGTCGGCGTTTCGCTGATAGGAAAAATTGGGCGGGAAGGATTCTTGTATGGTCTTGGTAGGCTGAGTACCGTTGAGCTGACCCTTTAAGGTGACGGGCGCCAGCACTTGCGTTTTGAGGAAGAGGCCAGCCCCAACGCCTCCACAGCCCGCGATCGCAGCACTCCAGAATAGGGCCTGCAAGGGAAAAGCTGGGGGACGGTTAAGCTGGCGTTGGGGATGCTCGACTCGTCTCGACGACGTTTGCTGCGGATACCGCTCTAGGGATGCGGGCTGGTTAGCAGATTGAGTTGACGGGTTGCTTTGCATCGACGTGAGGGCTGCGGGGGGAACATCTGTGGGATTCGGATTGGCTTCTCCGGTCGTGTGGTGATCACTGCCTGCATCCGTGAGGCGGGAGAGCCAGTCTTGAATGGTGGCAGGCCGGAGCGATGGTTCTTGGGCCATCCCGCTTAAAATAGCGGTTTCTAGAGCCTGACTCAGGGCTGGATTGAGCTGGCGAGGTGAGGGCAGGGTCTGCGTCCGGCGCTCCCAGCTAGATAGGAGCTGCGTTCCCGTGGTCACGGCGTAGAGGGTAGCGGCTAAAGCATAGATATCGCTGGCCGCGCTGGTAGCCGTGTGGGGCAGCGTTTGCTCCGGCGGGAGATAGCCACTGGGATGGGCATGGGTCGCAGCAGGGCCACTTAGGTGAACAGAGCCACCAAAGTCAGTGAGAACCGCTGTTTGGGTTTGGGGATGCAGGACGATGCTATGGGGGCTGATGTTCCCATGCTGCAACCCTAAGGCATGAATAAACTCAAGGGCATGACCCACCTGTTGGATGTAGGTGCGTGCTGTCGCTTCAGAGAGCGGGGTGACTGCTGTTGCCTCTGCCAGGGTTGGGCCAGGCACATAGTCCATCACCATGTAGGGCAAGCCTGATTCCAAAAAACAGTCGCTCACTCGAACCAGATGGGGATGGCAAAATCGCGCTAGTTCTTGCGCTTTGGCCAAGAACTGATCAATCAGTGCAGCGAGATGATGTCCCTCCTGAGCCAGCACATTGATTGTTTTCACGAGGACAGGCTGATTGAGCCCACAGTGGGTTGCGTGAAGTGTGATGTCAAGCAACCCACGATTTAGGACTTGGTGGATCAGATATTTGCCGTTTTGGAGATGTGCGCCAGCGATGGGGACAGTAACCATACAGTTCAGGGGCATTGGTGGTGCTAGCGCCCACACAATAGCAGCGCTTGTAGAATTTGACTAGGGGGTTTAGGGCTTTTGTTGCAGGGTGCCCATTGAGGAACGGAAATTAGAGAGAATTTGGGGCGGCGTCTTTCGTTCTGTCGTGCTGCATGATTTCAGATCAAAAAGGAGAAAGGCTAAGTTGATGCCGCGTTTTCGGTCTGTCTGGAGCGGACGGGCTTAACTTGGGTATATTGAGCTGGGTATATTAGCTTTGCTAGATGGTTTATGGTCTTGCGGGGTGACCCGGCGACAAAGTTTCATGGCTCAACCCAAT
>CAZXWR010000224.1:0-6953 GCA_964644325.1 uncultured bacterium | reverse complement strand
GGATTAATGGTCGCAATACCCATGATTTAGCCCTCCTGAGTCCGTTACTGGGCTATAGCTCTATGCTGATCATGGCAAAGGAACGGACGGGCATTCGCAGTCCGTACTGAAACATGATGAAAAGTTACAATTTGAGAGGTTAGGCTGTCGCTAACTCCCGCAATCGGGCCATTGCGTCCCGGCGCATATCCTGACCAGGAATTCTCCCGGATCGCGGCTATGGTTTCTGGGGTGGGTTTGCCATAGAAACCGGGCACCCAGATGGTGCATTGCTCCGTTAAAGTAGGACTGGGTTTGGTTTTCTCCCTCGACAATATTGCTGTAGGTCAAACAAACGTCATGGCGCTGATTACAACGGGCAAAAAGTTTATTCGGACAGTGGAAGCGGCTGGAGCCGTTGGCGTTTATGCCCCCCTAGAAGGTGGCTTTGAAGGGCGCTATAAGCGGCGGCTGCGGACGATGGGCTATGTGACCCAGTTTCTGTCGGCCCCGGGCCTGGGAGATCTAGCAGCTTACCTCACCAGTTCCCACGGTGTCCGGCCCGCCCATCTGGGGAAAAAGCCCATCCAAACCTACTTTCTGCCGCCCGTGGCGACTTATCAACTCGAAAATTTACCCCCGAATGCCAAGGGGCTGGTCCTATGGATCTACGATGGTCATCACCTGTCTCAGCAAGAGCTCGCCTATCTCTGTGATTTAACCCAAGCAGAACCACGCTTGAAGGTGGTGATTGAGCTGGGAGGCGATCGCAGCTTTACCTGGAAGCCCCTGCGGGATGTACTGGCGGCGGCTTAGTTAAGTTGGATTTGACGATACAGTTGTCAGACAGTGTTTCTCCCTTATCGTCCTTACAACAGGGGCACTGGTTTAAGCTGATTTGCGGCGCCAGCTTTCAACATTTGCCCGCCATTCGCACCCTCGCGGTGCTCTATACCCTCGCGGGGGCTGACTGCATTGATGCTGCCGCAGACCGCGCCGTTGTACAAGCAGTGCTGGAGGGGATGCAGGCGGCCCAGCGGTGGACACGCTCCAGATCGGGTACTATACCACAGCCCTGGCTGATGGTGAGCCTCAATGATGGCGCTGACCCCCATTTTCGCAAGGCGGTGATTGACCCAGCGCGTTGCCCCCCCGACTGTCCCCAGCCCTGTATTGCCATTTGTCCGGCCCAAGCCATTGCCTTTGACGGTGGGTTACCCCAGGCGCAGGGGGTCATGGTTGAGCGTTGCTATGGCTGTGGCCGCTGTGTGCCCATTTGTCCCCACCACAATATCGAGACCCTGGCCCATCCCGCAGCGATTGAGCAAGTGCGCCCCCTCATCCAAGCTGGGCAGATCCAGGCGCTGGAACTGCATACGCAGGTGGGCCATGAAGCGGAATTTGCAGCACTGTGGGCCAGGTTAGCCCCAGATCTACCCTACCTGAGCCTCCTGGCCATTAGCTGTCCGAGTCACCCCGATATCGTCTCTTACCTGACGGGGCTGTACCACCAAATGGCGCCGCTCCCCTGTCCTCTGATTTGGCAGACCGATGGTCGGCCTATGAGTGGGGATATTGGGGACGGTGCGACTCGCGCCACCCTGAAACTGGGGGAAACGGTTTTGCGATCGCCCCTGCCGGGTTTTGTACAGCTCGCTGGGGGAACCAATGGCCATACCGTGGCGAAGGCCAAGGGCCTGGGATTAATGCGGCCCTCAGTCCAGGATATCTGCCCGAAAAACAGGGGGGAAGCGCCGCGGTATCTGGCGGGGATTGCCTACGGCAGCTATGCACGGGGGTTGATCACCCCGGTACAAACAGCCCTTGAAAATCAGCCCAACACCACTTACCACATCGAGGACTATCAGCACTTGCTTGACCAAGGATTGACCCTGATTCGCACGCTGACAGAATCCCTCAAACCGCAGGAATTTGCCCTGAATTCTGCGGCAGCGTTACCCTGAATCCCCGGATCAGCGCTAACGTGTAAAAAAGAGACATGCTGACCCCCCACCCCTATGGTTGAAAAAACCTCTGGCGATCCCCAGCTGATCACGGATAATTTGGATCAGCTCTTGAGCATTCTGCCGGACTCGTTGCAGCAGCGCCTTGCCAGCCATTCTCAGAAAGCCGTGCTGATTGAAGTGGTGATGGATTTAGGCCGGGAACCCGAGGCGCGTTTCCCGGATGGCGCAGAACTATTGACGACTGAGGTGATTAGCCGTCAGGACTTAGATGAAAGCATTAGCCGTGTGGGTCACTTCAGCGGCGATAATCGGGCGGGCATTGAACGCACCCTGCATCGAATTAGCGCGATGCGCAATCGTCAGGGGGAGATTATTGGTCTGACCTGTCGGGTCGGCCGCGCCGTGCTGGGCACTAGCACCATGATTCGGGATCTGGTGGAAAGTGGGCGCTCCATTTTGCTCCTGGGCCGACCAGGGGTCGGTAAAACGACTGCGCTACGGGAAATTGCCCGCGTACTAGCGGATGAGCTGCAAAAACGGGTGGTGATCATTGACACCTCCAATGAAATTGCTGGAGATGGCGATATTCCCCATCCAGCCATTGGGCGATCGCGGCGCATGCAGGTGGCCCGCCCTGAACTGCAGCATCAGGTGATGATCGAGGCGGTGGAGAACCACATGCCGGAAGTGATCGTGATTGATGAAATTGGGACGGAGCTAGAGGCTCTGGCCGCCCGCACCATTGCTGAGCGCGGCGTACAGCTGATTGGCACGGCCCACGGCAATCAGCTCGAAAACCTGATCAAAAACCCGACTCTGTCGGATTTGGTGGGGGGCATCCAGTCGGTGACGTTGGGGGACGATGAAGCCCGTCGTCGGGGGACGCAAAAAAGTATCCTGGAGCGGAAAGCACCCCCCACCTTTGAGATCGCGGTGGAAATGACCCAGCGATCGCGCTGGGTGATCCATGAAGATGTCGCGATTACGGTCGATTCTCTGTTACGGGGCCGGGTGCCCAATCCACAGGTGCGAACCCTGAGCGAGACTGGGCAGATCAACATTACCCATGAACCGCCACCCTCATTGCCCTTACCCGAAGCAGATGCCATGACCCTAGCTAAGTCCGGCTGGGCAGGGGCAGGCCGGATTCAGCCCGTGCCCCTGTCTCGCCTGTCGGCTCCTGTCACTCGCAACGACATCAAAGAGTTTCAAACCCTCCTGGATGAGTCTTACCATCAGCAGGATTCCATCGGTCAGGTCATGGAGCGGCGGCTGGGGCCCAATGGGGAAGATCTGCCGCTGCATCTCTATCCCTATGCCGTGAGTCGCGCTCAGCTAGAGCAGGTGATTCACACCCTGAATCTACCGATCTTACTCACCAAGGATATTGACCATGCCGATGTCATTTTTGCCCTGCGATCGCACTTAAAAAGTCACTCGAAACTGAAGCAGGTGGCACGGGTGAAGCAGGTGCCCATTTACGCCATCAAGTCTAATTCTCTGCCCCAAATTGCGCGGGGACTGCGACGGCTGCTGAATATGGACGAGCCAGAGGCCCCAGGTGCGCTCGACTTCAAGATGTTCAGCTCTAACCGCAGCCATGATGAGATGGAGGCATTAGAAGAGGCCCGTTTGGCCGTTGAGCAGATTGTCCTGCCCAAGGGCCAGCCCGTAGAACTACTGCCCCGCTCGGCCCAGGTGCGGAAAATGCAGCATGAACTCATTGAGCACTACCGCCTAAATTCCCAGAGCTTTGGCGAAGAACCCAATCGTCGCCTGCGGATTTATCCTGCCTGATGATGCGGGTTCAATAGTAATTTCTGGGGCGACCTTTCTGGGGCAGTCTAGGCTGGAGGCTCTCTAGAAGGTTGCTTGGGATCGTGAATTTAATAACCTCTAAAATTTTTTGAAAGGTTCTCAAAGTGACTCCCTCATCCCCTAGCCCCTTCTACCTTTGGGAGAAGGGGGACTGACTCCTCTCTCCCGCTGGGAGAGGGGTTGGGGGAGAGGGATAAAGGGTGTACGTTATTAAATCCTCAATCCTTAGGCGGGAATGTGATCCAGAATGAACCGGATCACCTGATCTAACCCGGTTTGGGTTTTGAGGTTAGTGAAGACAAACGGCTTGGTGGGCCGCATTTTTTGAGAGTCTTGGGTCATCACCTCTAGGCTGGCACCCACATAAGGTGCTAAGTCAATCTTGTTGATCACGAGTAAATCTGACTTGGTAATGCCGGGGCCGCCCTTGCGGGGAATTTTATCGCCCCCTGCCACATCAATCACGTAGAGGGTCAGATCGACCAGTTCGGGACTGAAGGTAGCCGCTAGGTTATCACCGCCACTTTCCACAAACACAAGGTCTAGGTTGGGGAAGCGGTGCTCTAGCCCTTCAATGGCAGCCACATTAATCGAGGCATCTTCGCGGATGGCGGTGTGGGGACAGCCCCCCGTTTCGACCCCCACAATGCGATCGCCCGGTAGCGCCTCGCTACGCACCAAAAACTGAGCATCTTCCTGGGTGTAGATGTCGTTGGTGACTGCCGCGATTTCATGGGTGTGGCGGAGGGCCTTGCAGAGGGCATCCACCAAGGCCGTTTTGCCAGAGCCCACAGGCCCAGCAACCCCGACTCGTAAGGGGCCATTACCGTTTACCGTCGTCATAAGTCATCCTGAAGCATAACAGTGCAAAACTAGAGCATAAAAGTGAAAAGGGGTTATTTTGACCCTAGAGAGGGAGCCTAGCTGCGGAACAGTCGGCTGTACTGGGTTTCATGGGCCATAGAAGCCAGGGACAGACCCCAGCCACAGGCTTCTAGCTGATCATCTTCTAGGGTCTGGATTTCAGCGGTGGCCTGCCCTAAATCCTGGCTCAGGTTCAGCAAAATTTGTTGCCCTGCGGTTTGCCCCAGCGGAATCAGCTTAATCCCAGCTGCAATAAAGTTGGTAGACCAGCTTTGGAGGTAGCCCAGAACTGCATCCGCCGCGGCGATCTGCCATTGCGCCGCCACCAGACCAAAGGCGATCGCAAAGTTGCACTCTTGGTCAAGCAAGGTGCGGTAGGGCCATATTACTGGGTCGTGGATCTCTGGCTCAGGAGTCTTGAGATCCAAGAAGAGCCGGAGCAGCGATCGCCCCATTTGCCAACTTTGGCGGCGCAGTTCTTCGGTGTCGCGGCTGGCGGTGGCCCACTGATTCCAGTAGAGCAGCGCATCCGGGGCCTGTTCCCCGACTGCACGGTAGGCCCGCAGCATCAAGGCAGCATCCACCCGTAAAAAGCCCCGGCGCAATTCTTGACGCATCCAGCTTTCTAGACCCAGCGCATCGGTAATGGTTTGATCCTCCACCAGCAGTTCCAGCCCTTCGGAATAGCTGTAGGCGCCAACGGGTAAGGTGGAACTGGCCAGCTGTAATAGCCGCAGCAGAGAAGACCAGGCAAGCGTCATGATTTGACCTCAGGGATGGGAGTGGGCCGTATGATAGGCTCCAACTTCAGGATGGAACGGGGCGATCGCCTCAGTGACGCGGCAGTGCAGCTGGGTCAGCATCTCTTTGAGCACCGGATCGGGTGTGAGCCAGAGGCAGTCAGCCGTTAATTCCAAGGACACATGACGATTACCCAGGTGATAGGCCGCTTTCATGAGCTGGAGCGGTGTTTCTGCCTCAACCCGATACAGGGGTTCAGCCTTGGCCTGAATCAGGACTGTCCAATCCTGTGCTTCAGTCGTCAGACGCTGGCCAGCCACCAGCCTTGTGCCCCGGGGTAAACAAAGCAGGATATCTTGACCGGCATGGGTACAGCACCGATAGCGCGATCGCTGACGCTCTTCGGCATTCAGGGCCAGCGTGTCATCAGCGGGAGTACCCTCTGCTTGCTGGGGCAGGATGCGCGTCAGCGCAATGATGGATCTTGACGGTTCCATGAGTGGGCAGGCGGACAAACCCGCTCCATGCCAGGTGTTGAGACTCTCCTCATCCTAGTACAGGTTCAGTCGTCTAGGGCAACAGCACTCAGTGCTCTAGGGCTGGCATCAATCAACCTCGGTGATTGTCGTTCAATCATTGTCGTTCTGTGTCGAAATATTTTTTTATACAAAGGGTTGCTGCTTTCAGGGCAAGTGAGCATGACGCTTCTTTTTATAATTGAATTGGAGGCACAAACAACTCAGCCCATAAAACTGTCGATCAGTCATACCGCTACTTCTGTGTCAAACGTGCTTTCTCTATTCCTGAATATGGCTTGATTGTGATACCCAGCTCATTCTGGAGTTTGGCTGAGGGTTGTGGAGTGCAGGAAGGACAGGGTTAAGGCAGCCGTCTCAACCCAAGGCCCACGTTACTGCCAAGGAGGTTCTATGTTGCGCAAGATTTTGGTCGCTCTGGATCACTCACCCTTGAGTCACGCCGTATTTCAGCAGGCGGTTCAGCTAGCGCAGGCGACTCAGGCCCAGCTCCAGCTCCTGCATGTATTGTCTGCGGAAGATCCCCACAGTCCAACAATGCCCGTGATTCCAGTACCGGAATATTATCCGGCCCTCAGCTCCACAACCTTAGAGCTGTATCAAGAGGAATGGAAAGCCTTTGAAGCGCAGAGTCTGGCCCAGCTCGAACAGTACCGCACGGAAGCTTTAGCTGCGGGCGTTACAGCAGAGCTGCTCCAGCGGCAAGGCCCACCCGGTCGCACCATCTGTGATGTGGCCCAAGAGACGCATGCCGATCTAATCATGCTAGGGCGGCGGGGCCATGCAGGGCTGAGCGAGCTGCTATTGGGGAGTGTCAGTAACTTTGTGGTGCATCACGCGCCTTGTTCTGTTTTGGTTGTGAACAGCAGTAGCCTGTCCGAACCCTCGACGGTACCCGATCAAACCGTGGAACTGTCTGCCTAGGGGGAACTATCTGCTTGGGAGTTGGCTCGCGGCTCAACGCTGACCTCTATTCCACCCCCTCACAGGAGGAAACCATGCACGATGCCAAAGTCAGCGTCTCGCGGTTTGCCATTGTGACGCTGTG
>CAZXWR010000223.1:0-6977 GCA_964644325.1 uncultured bacterium | reverse complement strand
AGAATTGCGGTCAATGAAACTGCAAGTGGTAAGATGTCCGAAGTTTTAATGCGTTCACCTTTTTCAACGGCGAACATTCATGGTGTCATGTGAAACGATCAGAGTACGAGGGCAGTCTGTAGTGATCATTAAGAGTGCGGTGGCTGTGGCCGTTGCTTGTGTGGCGGCCTTGACAACGATTAGGGCTCAAGCCCAAACCGTCGATCTAGATGGTGCCGGCGCTGCTCAACCAGGGGTTCCGAGTAACGTGCAGCCCCTCAGCCCGACAGGAGTTAGTAATGGGCTATTCAACATTGCAGCCGCGAAACGTTTGTTGAATGAGTCCGATCAGGCTGTTTCGGCCCAGAACTACACCTTGGCTTCCTCCAAGTTGCAAGAGGCGCGACAGCTGACCAATCAGCTTTCGAATTTTTACCAGGCTCTGTCAGCGTCTTTCCTGGGCGTTGATAGTCGAGCGTCGGCAAGTCTCCGGAATCAGGCACTAGAGACGGCTCAAATCCGCGATCAGGCGACCTATCAACTGGCCTTAGTCTATCGAGCTCAAAACCAGCCCGATAAGGCCATTCCTCTTCTCATTGAGATTGTTCGCAGCCAAAATCCATCCCGCGAACTGGGGCAAAAGTCTTATCAGCAGCTCTTTGAGCTGGGATTTGTGGAAGTGCCCTATCCTCGGACTCAACCCACAACGGGCGAAAACAAATAAGATAAGCAGCTGGCAACATTTGAGAACTCATGAGGTTGGCAAGCCTGCTGCGCCAAATTCGGTTATTGGGGCTCTATTTGAGGCCAAATATACCGATCGTCCAGTGTTCTGGATCAGTATGCTTGGTGACCTTATTGCCCGACTAAAAACACTCCATAATTGTTTAAAGCTAAACTTGAGAGCAAATCGCAGAAACGAATTGCAGTCATACGAGGGTGCTTGATGATTACGCCGGATAAGCTCAAGCAAATGATTCAGTCTCAGTTACAGGAGGCTGAGGTACAGGTAGAAGACTTGACCGGGGGGGGTGACCACTATCAAGTCACGGTGGTGTCTCCCGATTTTGTCGGGAAGTCTTTGGTGCAGCAGCATCGTTTGGTTTACGACACCGTCAATGAGGCTATGGCTACCGAAGCCATCCATGCCTTTGCCCTGAAAACCTACACCCCTGAAAAATGGGCTCAACTCAGTAGCGGGGCGATCGCCAGCAGTTAGTGTGGTGGCGCATCCCTGCAACAAGCTTGTCCTTGTGCCTTTCTTCATGAACCATTGACCGACCTTCCAAACTGTCAAGACCGTAAGGAAAATAACCATGACGCCCGAACTTAAAGCCCGGATTGATGAATTAGTGCAGAAAAACAAGATATTGGTCTTTATGAAGGGGTCTAAGCTGATGCCCCAGTGTGGTTTTTCGAACAATGCTGTACAAATTCTGAACTCTCTCGGGGTGCCTTTTGAGACGGTTGATGTACTGTCCGACGCCGAAATTCGCCAAGGCATCAAAGAATACTCAAACTGGCCCACTATTCCCCAAGTTTACGTCAACGGAGAATTTGTTGGGGGGTCGGACGTTCTGATTGAACTGTATCAGCAAGGCGAACTTCAGCCGATGCTTGAAGTGGCTTTGGCTTCCTAGGCAAGCGCTGCCTGAGTTAGCACTATGCTTGGCTCAGGTAGTCGTCTAGGTCAATATTGTCCGGTAAAATAAGCGTTTCTCGCTCGTGAGCTGGGCGGATATTGCCAGAAAATTTGGGCACAGCTGGGGCCTGGGCGACTTCAGGCTCTGGCTGCGGCTTCGTTTTTTGTGGTTCAGGCTGCCCCTGGTTATTTCTGAACGGGACTGCTTCTAGCTTCGGTGTGGCCTCTCCAAGTGGAGGGGGATTTTTTAGCAGGGCTTTGAGTAGGTTGCGGCTAGATTCTAAATAGGATGCCGAGTTCTGGGCAGCGCTCGCACGTTCCGGCACGATCACTTTAGCCATGAGGTACTCGATAGTTTCCTCCTTGATCCAGCCGCGCCTGACTAGCACTTCTCCAAACTTGAGGTTGCTGGTCATTTGGTCGGCTAGGGCCACTTCAATTTGAGCTGCGGTTAAAAGCCCAGCTTCTACCAGGTAGTCTCCCAGGCGCTTACTTTCAGTGAGTGATGTTTGGGTACTGTGCTTGTGAATTTTGTGGGTTGGGACGCTAGCGCTGAGATCATCGCGCCAGCCACAATTCGGGCAGTCCCAAAATAAGGGTGGGGTGTCGGTCTGTTCGAATTCATGGTGACACTGGGGACAGTTCCCGGTGAAAAATGGGTGCTGGTGCAGCACTTGCAAGTCTTGAATATTGGTCGCTTGAGCCAGGAAGTCGGCGACTGAATACCTGGATTTTTCGGCTTTGGGGCTGTTTGTAGTGGCGGGTGATGGGTATGACTGAGCTGGGATCGGTGGTTGGGACGGCTGGAAGGATAGGGCTTGAGAAACTGCGGCGGTGGATGCTGCGGGGTGGGGGCTGGTTTGCTGGGTCGGCCGGGTATTGCTAATCGCGGCCTGCTGAGGGGCGGCACTCGTGATAGTCAGTATAAACTGATGCGCCAAACTCGCCTTACTGTTACCCAAAACTTGCTTGTAGACCTTAACGCGCTGGATGTTTGCTGGTTTTAACTGCGTTAGTATTTTTTGCACAGAATTGAGTAGCTCTTGGGCTACAGCTTCGCGCATAAACACAATCAAAACGTGAAGTGAGCTGTCTTTCAGCTTAACTTTGACATGCGCGCCACTCGGAATCAGGTGGCGATTTAAATAAACAGACAGCGCTTGCAGGTTTCCCTGACTGGCAAGTTGCAAAATTTCATCATTCGCCCGGTCAGCCACAAATTGTTACCCCAATCAATGAGACTGTCTCTATAGTACCCACGCTCATGGGGCAACCTACGCGGGAGGTAGTTTGAGTATGGGGTTTGACCCAATGATTGCAGTCTCAAAATGATAGGTGCTCGGAGGTGCATTGTTGGGATTGGATGATGGCGGGGCTGAATCGGTATCGCCTAATGACATCGTGATGGGAGCGTTTCTATAAATGCCTGAAGAATGTTTCCTGGATTTAAGCCCACTTCAGGGGCGTCAAGCTATTACAATATGTAAACAAATATCATGAATGGGAAGCGCAATGCGGGTTGCAATTGTTGGAGCAGGGTTGGCGGGGATGGCGACAGCCATTGACTTGGTGGATGCCGGTCATGAAGTGGAGCTGTTCGAAGCGCGGCCTTTTGTCGGTGGGAAAGTGAGCAGCTGGGTTGATCCCGATGGTAACCACATTGAGATGGGCCTGCATGTTTTCTTTTTCAACTATGCGAACCTATTTTCCCTGATGCATAAGGTTGGTGCGTTTGAGAACCTGCTGCCGAAAGACCACACCCACACGTTTATCAACCGTGGTGGACGTCTGGGAAAACTGGATTTCCATTTTCCGATTGGGGCACCCGTGAATGGTCTGAAGGCGTTCTTTACCACCTCACAACTCTCCTGGAAAGATAAGCTTCAAAATGCGATCGCCCTGGGTACAAGCCCCCTGGTGCGCGGCATCTTGGATTATGAAGGGGCCATGAAGACCATTCGGGCCTTAGACAGCGTTAGCTTTGCGGATTGGTTCCGTCGGCATGGGGGCTCCAACGGCAGCTTGAAGCGACTCTGGGATCCAATTGCCTATGCCTTAGGGTTCATCAGTACCGAAAATATTTCGGCCCGCTGTATGCTGACGGTATTTCAGATGTTTGCGGCTAAAACCGAAGCCTCTAAGCTGAATCTCCTGAAGGGTTCCCCGGCTGAGTACTTGCATCGGCCCATTGTGAATTATCTCGAGGCCCACGGGGCCAAAATTCATACCCGTCGTCAGACCCGAGAAATTTTATTTGCCGGGGAGGGGGACACTACCCGTGTAACCGGGATCCGCGTTGCCCAAGGGGAAACCGATGAGGTCATTACCGCTGATGCCTATGTCGCGGCCTGTGATGTACCCGGCATTCAGCGGCTACTGCCGCAAGACTGGCGCAGCTGGCCCGAATTTGACAATATTTATCGCCTGGATGCGGTTCCGGTTGCCACGGTGCAGCTGCGGTTTAATGGTTGGGTAACAGAACTCAACGATCCTGAAAAGCGGCGCCAGCTGCAAACCGCTGCGGGAATTGATAACCTGCTGTACACAGCAGATGCTGATTTTTCCTGCTTTTCTGACTTGGCCCTATCGAGCCCAGCCGACTACTACTGCGCGGGGGAAGGGTCGCTGTTGCAGCTGGTGCTCACCCCCGGTGACCCCTTTATTAAGCAGAGCAACGAGGCGATCGCCCAGCATGTGCTCCAGCAGGTCTGTGAGCTGTTCCCCTCGGCTCGGGAGCTGGAAATGACCTGGTATAGTGTGGTGAAGCTGGCCCAGTCTCTCTATCGGGAAGCCCCCGGTATGGATCCCTACCGTCCGCAGCAGGCGACGCCTGTCGCCAATTTCTTTTTGGCTGGGAGCTACACCCAGCAGGACTACATCGACAGTATGGAAGGCGCCACCTTGTCAGGTCGGCGGGCGGCCGCGGCCATCCTCAAGAGCGCTCAGCACCTGACCCAAGCGGCAACGCCAGTGGCGGCTAACTAAAACCCCTGAATCCCCTTAGGACAAACCATGTCTGACTGGCTTGAACACAGTGCCCAAGTAGAGCTACCGCTCCCCGTAACCTTTGCCTGGTCTCTCTGGTCGGACTTAGAACAGATGCCGCGGTGGATGAAGTGGATTGAATCGGTGACGGTGCTGCCAGAGCAGCCTGAGCTATCGCGGTGGAAGTTGGCGAGCGGTAATTTTGAATTTACCTGGCTCTCTAAAATTTTGAAAGAAGTGCCCCAGCAAATTATTCAGTGGGAGTCAGTCGATGGCTTACCCAATCGGGGTGCGATCCGTTTCTACGACCGCAAGTCAGAGGGAAGCATCGTCAAACTGACCGTAGCCTATAAAGTACCCGGCATCTTGGCGGTCATGGATAACTTATTTCTAGGCCGGATTGTGGAATCGACCCTCCAGGCTGATATGGATCGGTTTCGCGACTATGCTCTGGAGCAGGCTACCCCTTAGGCGATTCCCCTTCCTCAAGTCAGGCTCAGATCAATCAGATCGATTAGACCGAGTGGCGTTTTTGGTGCCATTGCCAGGCATGGGCCAAAATGACGTCAATGTCGGGGTATTTGGGTTCCCATTGCAGAATTTTGCGAGCCTTCGTGGCGCTGCCAATCAAAATGGCTGGATCCCCGGCGCGACGGTAGCCTTCTTCGACCGTGATCGGCAGCTGGGTCACGGCTTTGGCGGCCTGGATTACTTCTTTCACCGAGAACCCATCGCCGTTGCCCAAATTAAACACGGCAGTCTCGCCATCTTCTAGGAGGTACTCTAGACCCAAGACATGGGCATCGGCCAAGTCTGTGACGTGGATATAGTCCCGAATGCAGGTGCCATCGGGCGTTTTGTAGTCAGTACCAAAGACGGTAATGCTCTCGCGTTGACCGAGTGCTGTGAGCAGCACCAGGGGGATCAGGTGCGTTTCGGGGTTGTGGTCTTCCCCCAGTCGCCCCTCTGGGTCGGCCCCAGCGGCATTGAAGTAGCGAAAGCGCACGGAACGCAGCCCATAGGCGCGGTTAAAGTCTTCCAGGATTTGCTCCACCATCAGCTTACTCATCCCGTAGGGATTGATCGGCTCTTGGGGATGGTCTTCGGGAATGGGAATTTGGGTCGGGTTCCCGTAGGTGGCGCAGGTGGAAGAAAACACAAAGTTAAACACCTCAGCCTGCACCATGGCCTCCAGCAAGGTCAGGGTGCCCACCACGTTGTTGCGGTAGTATTTGGCTGGGTTGGTGACAGATTCCCCCACGTAGGCATAGGCCGCAAAGTGCAGCACGGCCTGAATGGGATAGTCGGCAAAGAGCTGATCTAACAGGGCGCGATCGCTAATGTCGCCGTAGATGAGTTCAACATCCAAGACCGCCTCGGCCAGATCCCGATGACCGTAGACCAGGTTGTCCAGCACCATGACCCGATAGCCAGCGGCTTTCAGGGCCAAAACGGTATGGGAGCCAATATACCCCGCTCCCCCAGTCACCAAAATCATGGGCTTATCCATTAGATATGCTGATACCCCTGCATTGTTTTTGACAGCCATTCCATGACGCGGTCACCTAGTCTAACACCATCCAGGCGATCAATCTCGCGAATCCCTGTGGGACTAGTGACGTTGACTTCGGTGAGATAGCCCCCAATACAGTCAATGCCCACAAACATGAGTCCATGCTGCTTTAGGGTGGGGGCCAACTGGCTGCAAATGTCCTGTTCACGGGGGGTGAGGGTCGCGGCCTCTACTCGGCCCCCGGTCGCCATATTGCCCCGAAATTCTTTACCCATCGGCACTCGATTAACGGCTCCAATGGGTTCTCCATCTAGCAAAATGATGCGCTTATCGCCTGCGGTCGCTTCCGGTAAGTAGACCTGCACCATGACCGGGAGTTGACCCTGCTGGGTGCTGATTTCTACCAGGGAATTTAAATTGCGATCGCCTGCTTGCAAGAGTAAAATTCCTTCTCCAGCCTTGCCCCCCAACGGTTTGAGGACGGCTAGTCCCTTGGCCTCCACAAACGACCGAATGGTTGTTTTGTCCAGGGACACAATTGTTTCTGGAATTGCCTCGGTGAACTGGAGCGCAAACATTTTTTCATTGGCGGCCCGTAGTCCCTGAGGTTGATTGACCACCAGCGTCTGGCTCGAGTCGATGTAGTCTAGGAGATAGGTGGCGTAAAGATAAGCCGTAGAGACTGGAGGATCCTTGCGCATGAAGACCGCATCCATGGTCTCTAGGGGTAAGAGCTTCGCTTCCCCCAGGACATACCAAGGATTGGGCACCTGCCACATCCCAGCAACCAGCTGCACTGGGGAGAGTGACACGGGACTCAAAAAGGCCCAGGCTTTACCCTCAATAAACTGGAGGCCA
>CAZXWR010000222.1:0-6987 GCA_964644325.1 uncultured bacterium | reverse complement strand
TGCCTAAAGTCCAAGCTATAGCTCGTGGGCTATCAGCACTTTTTGAGAAATTGCTTATCGGGGCTAGAGACGGTGCATTTTTTCGGACCACAAACTTAACCTTGAGCTACAGCAACAATAATCTGTTGGGCAGCACTCTCCAAGGGCAGCTCTACTACCGCACTTATGCAAACGATGGCGAGTTTCCCTTCGATAACCGACTTTTTGGGGGAACAACGATCTCATTTCAAAAAGGAAGGACGCGCCAGATTGGAACCCGGCTTCAGGTAGATACCCCATTTAACGCAAAGAAAACGCTAAGCCTTCTGTGGGGGCTAGATTACAGCAACGAACAAATTCAGCAGGACTCTGTCTTTTTTGATCCTGTTGAATTTGACAACAGCGGTGGTTTAGTGTTCCGTAGAACTGGCGAGGCTCCCTTCATTCCCCGCTATAACTTTAATGACTTAGGTATCTTTGCTCAACTGCAATGGAAACCCACCGATCGATGGGTCATTACGGGAGGAACTCGCTACGTCAATCTCAATGCCAGCGTCGGTGACTATCAGGCAATTAGTCTGTTTAGTGCTGATCCGCCACGAAATATAGAAGGAGGCAGCATCAATGCCTCTGGATTTGTGTTTAACTTAGGAACGGTTTACGATATCACCGAGAACCTAAGCACATTTGCTAGTTTTGGTCAGGGGTTTTCATTTCCAGACTTAGGACGGGTCTTAAGACGCCCTCCGGCTGCTATTGATAGCTTCGAGAATACGATTGATCTTAATTCACCCATCCGGGTCAACAATTATGAGCTAGGTTTCAGAGGCAATTGGAATAACATTCAGGCTTCAATCTCTGGCTTCTTAAGTACATCTGAATCAGGCTTTGATCTCCTCTTTAATCCTGATGGTCGCCTTAGAAATGTGCGTGCTCCCCGCCGAGTCTATGGTGTAGAAGGAACGTTAGACTGGCAACCAACTTCAAAATGGAATCTAGGGGGAACCATTTCCTGGCAAGAGGGAGAATTTGACGAAGACAACGACGGTACTTTTCTAGCATTTGATAGTTTTACCATCGCTCCCCTTAAAATTACTGCCTATGTAGAAAATCAGACCACCCCAGGATGGAAAAATCGTCTCCAGCTCCTTTACTCTGGCAATCGTAGTCGAGGGTTCAACAACGGTAGTGACGGCGCACCTATCAAAGACTACTTGGTCGTAGATTTACTAAGCACAATTGATGTTTGGAAGGGGGAGCTAGTTCTAGGTATTCACAATCTCTTTAATACTTTTTACTTTCCAGTAGAGGCCCAAGCAACGGCTCCGTTTTTTGACCCAGGCAACTACGCAGGCTCAGGCATCAGCTTCAGCCTATCCTACAAAATTAAATGGTAAGTAGCTGTTGATGAAAACGCCTCGTATATTCAGGCTCGTACTACTCTTCGGGCTAGTGGTTGTCCTAGCTGGAAGCTGTAGTCGTCGTGTTTCTTCTCCTTCGCTCTCACCAACACCTCGCTCTGCGGATTGTCGTTTAGTTAATCACGACGCCGGACAGACAGAGGTTTGTGAGCAGCCCCGTAGGGTTGCGGCTCTCAGTCCCTACATTCTCGACATGATACTCGCATTGGGTATTGAGCCAGTTGGATATAGCGCCGCAGATTTAAAGGGGGAGCAACTCCGGCGAGCAAAATATGAGCATCCTGATCGGCAAATTCCCTATCTTGGACGCTACATTACAACTCAGCCTGTTAATTTAGGAGATCGCCATAGCCCGTCGCTAGAAATCCTGACTCGCCTCAAGCCAGATTTAATCTTGGGTGAGGCATGGCAAAATACACAAGGACAGTACAAATTATTTTCTCAAATTGCGCCAACGGTTCTGGTCGATGATGAAAAGGGAGGCTGGCAATACAATATTCGATATATTGCTAAAGCCCTCGGTCGAGAGGCTCGTCTGCAGAAGATAGAAGCTAATTATGAATCTAAAGTGTTAGCGGCTCGTAAAGAGCTAGCCCCAGTCTCCAAAAAACATCCTCGGGTTTTGCTAATTAGTTCTGGTAATTTGAAGAGTGAGATTACCACCTATGAGGCTAGTGAGTTTTCTAGATTACTGGAGGCATTAGGATTTGAGTTGGTGCGCCCAGCGAAGCAGAACTCTAATAACTACATCCCCCTATCGGTTGAGGTATTACCGCAGCTTAACCCTGACATCATTATGGTAGTTGCCTGGAATGAAACGGACCAAGCCGATCCAAAGGGATGGGAAACGCTACAGCGAGAGTGGCAACAAATTCCTGTACTGCAAAAGATGAGTGTCTCTCAAGCGGGACGAGTCTACTTCATTGATGCTCGGCTATCTACGATTCGTGGCCCCTTGGGGGGAGCTGCAATTCTTGAACGTTATCGCCATCAATTAGCAACATTGCGTTAAAGCAGATTATATTCACCAACTATGCTCAAAGACTACCGCATAGGCTGTCCTTCAAAACATGATTTTGAGCCAACTTCAATTCATCTAAGTTCAGCAATGCCTACCCAGCTTGGTTATCTCGCAACCAATTCACTAAATCTGTTGGTTCCGAGAAGTCCAGCAACGCCTCACCCAGCGCTTCAAGCTGTTCGAGGGATAGGGCTTGGACCTGCGACCTCAACTCTGGAGAAACGTCACCAATCCGTCGGTTGAGAAGACGGAGGATGAGCGACTGTTCACCTTCCTGACGGCCTTCCTGACGGCCTTCTTCGCGTCCTTCTCGAAGAAATTCCTCTTTCCATTCTTGGTAAATTACAGACTGTTGCATGATTTCCCTCCGCAGAACTTGATTAATGACGTCCCTCCCCAATGTTAGCCCAGCCAGAATCCCCGTCGAGGCTGCTACATTGCTCTGAGTCCTTATTTCGGGAACGGCATTAATGCGCTCAGCGACCTGCCGCAGCGTTTGGGCCTTGTCAGGTGTATTGGTGAGAACCGCAAGGGGTAGTAACCCCGCTGATTCCAGAAAAGGCTGAGTTGGCTGCTCCCACAAACGAACCACTTCAAATTCATGACGTATTCCTGGAATCTCAAAAGCCGTCTGGTAGACCAAATCTGAGTTGGAGGGCGTTAAGTAGATGACTACTTGCTTCATCTGCTTTTGAGGAAAGCGACGGTAAACTCGGAGACGGTAATCCGCCATCCTGTAGGCCATGTTCGAGTCGGGTTCTGTCTGAAACTCAAGGTGCAAAATGTAACCTTCAGATGCCAGTAGAATGAGGGCATCAGCGCGGATCGGTTCCAGTGATAGTTCTGAGGGACTCAGTTGAGTGAGCGCAATGGGTTCACCGAGGAGCCAGGAAGCAAAATCGCTAGAAAAGCTCTCAGCGAGGAACTTACAGGTGGAGTCAAACATGCAGGGATTATACAGTGCCTGGGAAAAGCTCAAGCTTCAAGGCGGACAAGAACGCCTCACCAAGGATTTCGAGCTGAAGGCACTGCTTACCCAGCTTGGTTATCCTGTAGCCAACAGACCAAATCCGCAGGTTTAGAGAAGTCAAGCAACGCCTCACCAAGGGCTTCAAGCTGTTCGAGGGATAGGGCTTGGACCTGCGATCTAGCCTCTGAAGAAACATCACCAACACGTCGGTTGAGTAGACGGAGGATGAGCGACTGTTCCCCTTCCTGGCGACCCTCTTCACGTCCTTCTCGCAGAAATTCCTCTTTCCACTCTTGGTAAATTACAGACTGCTGCATGATTTCTCTCCGCAGAACCTGATTGATGACATCCCTCTCTAATGTTAACCCAGCTAGAATCCCCGCTGAGGCCGCCACATTACTCTGGACTCTCAGTTCTGGAACAGTCTCAATCCGCTCAGCGACCTGCCGCAATGTTTGGGCCTTGTCAGGGGTATTGGTGAGGACCGCAAGGGGAAGTAACCCTGTAGATTCTAAGAACGGCTGAGTCGGCTGTTCCCAGAGGCGGATAACCTCAAATTCGTGATGCGTTCCTGGAATCTCAAATGCAGTCTGGTAGACCAGATCTGAACTGGAGGGCGTTAGATAGATCACCACTTGCTTCATTTGCTTTTTGGGAAAGCGACGATAAACCCGGAGACGATAATCCGCCATTCTATAAGGCATATTCGGATCCGGCTCAGTCTGAAACTCAAGGTGCAAAATGTACTCTTCAGATGTCAGCAGAATGAGGGCATCGGCGCGAATCGGTTCCAGTGACAGTTCCGAAGGACTTAGCTGGGTGAGCGCAATGGGTTCGCCGAGTAGCCAGGAAGCAAAATCGCTAGAAAAGCTCTCTGCGAGGAATTTACAGGTGGAGTCAAACACGCTCAGAAATTCCGCTTAGGCATCAAAAAAATCCGTCTGGGTATCAAACGCCATCCAACTTTACAGTAAACTCCCCAACAGCTCTCAATCATCCGCCCCCAGCCTTTTGTACAAAGATATCTAATTGCTACCGTCAGTGAGCTGAATCCATGCCAATCCCACTGAAACAGTATGGACACCTTCTAGCAACTTATCTCAAGCCACAGCAGGGGCGCATGATTTGGCTTGGCATTACCCTGCTAGGCAGTATTGCCCTGCAGATTATTAATCCCCAAATTATTGGCTACTTCATTGACACCGCAGTATCGGGCGGTACCCAGCAAAAATTGGTCGGGGCTGCAGTAGTATTTATTGCGATCGCGCTTCTCACCCAAGCCCTCTCCGTAATCACCACCTACCTGAGCGAAACCGTTGCTTGGCAGGCAACAAACGCCCTTCGTATTGATCTCGCTAACCACTGTCTGCGCCTAGACCTCGCCTTTCACAAAGCCCACACCCCCGGCGAACTCTTAGAACGCATCGACGGAGACGTAAACACCCTCTCTCGATTTTTCTCTCAATTAGTGATTCATCTTTTAGGTAATGCGTTGCTGCTGAGCGGCATTTTAGTAGTGCTTTGGTTTAAAAATTGTCTTGCCGGAATCAGCCTCACCCTGTTTACCCTTAGCGCCCTCACGATCTTACTGAGCCTCCATCGGTTTGCCGTTATGCCCTGGGCCAACTATCGCCAGATCAGTGCTGAGCTGTTTGGCTTCTTGGGAGAAACCATCGTGGGCCGAGAAGATATTCGCGCCAACGGAGCCGTCGGCTATGTGATGGATCGCTTTTATCGCATCCTGCGGCGCTGGCTACCGCTGTATCAGAAAGCTCGATTCACCAGCACCGTGCTCTGGGCTAGCTCAGTGGGGATGTTTACCATCGGGAACGCGATCGCCCTCGCCCTATCAGCCTATCTCTGGAGTCAAAACCGCATCTCCATCGGTACCGCCTACCTAATCTTTCACTACACCAACTTACTCAACGAACCCATCGAGCACATCCGAGAAGAACTGGAAACCCTACAGCAGGCTGAAGCCAGTATCCACCGCATCCAAGCCCTACGCCAAACGCCTACCCCACCCGAGAAAACAGGTACTGTACCGCAGGGCGCACTAGCGGTTTCCTTTACTCAAGTTGGGTTTCGCTATCGCTTAGAACACCCGTCTTCCTGGACCCTGCAGAATATCTCCTTTCACTTGCCTGCGGGTCGAGTGCTGGGACTCATGGGGCAGACGGGCAGCGGTAAATCAACGATGGCCGCTCTCTTGCTTCGGCTGTATACCCATCAGCTTGGTGACATCCGCCTTGGCAATGATTCAATATCAGATCTCTCTGCAGTCGAACTGCGTCAGCGGGTAGGCTTGGTGACGCAGGAGGTGCAGCTTTTTCAGGCCAGCATTCGTGATAATCTCACTTTCTTTGATGCTCAGATCTTAGATACTGACATTATTGCGGCTCTAAAAAAATTGGGACTACTAGACTGGCTACAGTCGCTACCAGCAGGCTTAGATACGCCTTTAGGAGCCAATAGTGAAGGTCTCTCGGCGGGGCAAGCTCAGATGTTAGCTTTTGCGCGGGTATTCCTTAAAAATCCAGGGCTAGTGATTCTAGATGAAGCGTCTTCTCGACTGGACCCTGACACCGAACGTTGGGCTGAGCGGGCAACAGATCGCCTACTCCAGGGACGCACGGGGATTATTATTGCTCATCGGCTGCAAACCCTGCAGCGGGCCGATCAGATCTTGATTTTGAAAGCGGGTAAAGTGCTAGAGTATGGCGATCGATTGTCACTATTGGCTCATCCACAGTCTGTTTACAGTCAGATGTTGAGAGCCAGCGCGGTTTATAAATAACCTTAAGACAGATCAATAGCAACAGAACTACACTCGCCCACGCCTATTCTTGTGGCTGTTCCAATCCATTCAGCTATGCCTATTCCGCTTTTATCCGCCTTGCAAATTGGTCGAAAGATTGAACGCCGTTGGATCTGGCGAGACCTGAACTTTGAGCTTTTTTCGGGCGATCGCCTTGCCATTGTGGGTCCATCGGGAGTGGGTAAAAGCCTTCTGCTCCGTGCCATTGCCGGATTAGATGCAATTCAAGTGGGTCAAATCATCTTTCAGAGGCAGTCTCTCTCGACACTTTCAATGCCCCAGTATCGCGCCCAAGTTATCTATCTACATCAGCGACCGGCCCTAATTGAAGGGACGGTTGAATTTAACCTGCAGCAGGTGTATCGACTCGCCATTCATCGGCAGAAAACCTACAGCCGCGAGCTAATTCTCCAATATCTAGCCCCCCTCAAGCGTGATGCTGATTTTCTACTTTGTCCGGTCGAAGGCTTATCCGGTGGGGAAGCGCAAATTGTGGCCTGCCTACGGGCGCTGCAGCTTGCCTCCCAAGTTCTGCTTCTAGATGAACCTACCGCTTCGATGGATGAGGCGACAGCCCAACAAATTGAAGCCTTGGTTGGGCTGTGGCAACAGGAAGATTCCTCTCGATCCTGCATTTGGACCAGCCACAATGTCAGTCAACTGGAGCGCGTGACCGATCGCTCAGTTAGCCTCATAGGAGAGCCGCAATGAATCAAAACTATATTACGCGATGTGCAACTAAGTTTTGCTCAAGAAAGTCCCACTAAACGATGCTAGA
>CAZXWR010000221.1:0-7005 GCA_964644325.1 uncultured bacterium | reverse complement strand
GTGCAGGGCCGGATAGGCAGACAGCAGGTCACTCTCTTGAGACCAGTCTGAGTGGGGTAACGGCGATCGCCCTAGAAAAAACTCGTAGTGGGAAATAGATTCTGGATCCAGGAGTTCGATTAAGCGGTAGCGCTCCCACTCGCTGAGGTGCGTGGCCCGGGCGATCAGGTCTGGGTTTTGGTCGATGAGCCGCTCGAGCTGCCAGATTTTAGGGTTAGAAAAGCCAAGAAAGGTGAGGCCAGAGGCGTTAATAAAGTTCTGGAGCGTAGGGATGCTGTAGTCAATTTCTTGGGGATGGACATACATATCGGCGAAGCATTCGTCTTTTTGGTTCTCGAGAGACCAGCGTGCTTGCTCTCGCTGTTTAAGGCGGTTTTGGTCGGGTAGGGCCGCAAACAGCTGGCGACCGACGGCCACGCCATCGGTATAGTCCCCACGGCGATCGCCCTGGAGCAGGGCAATGGCTTCCTGCATCAGACGAATTTCCCAGCGGCCCAGTTCGCCGTAGACAAAAATATGCATCAGGCCGCCGGGGGCGAGTTTCTGGGCCAGCGCTTGCAGTCCGCTGATGGGGTCGGCGGTGTGGTGTAAAACCCCCACGCAGTTGATCAGGTCAAATTCACCGGGAAGCTGTGCAACATCAAACAAACTCAGCTGCTGAAATGTGACGCGATCGGCCACGCCAGATCGCTGGCAGCGTTCCTGGGCAACGGCTAAGGTGCCTGCACTCAGGTCAATACCCGTGACCGTAGCCTGGGGATTTAGATGAAGCAGATATTCAGTGCCGACCCCTGAGCCGCAGCCGGCATCTAAGATGCGAATCGGTCGCGGATCTGGGGCCTGTCCGGTGCAAAAACTATGGGCGGCTGTCCAGCTCCAGCGCCAGTTATAGCCCGGGGGTGGCTGGTCGGACATGGGTTCTGGGGGGAAGGGATAGGTATCGTAGAGCTGGGCAACGGCACGACTGACGGCATCTGGATCTGGCATAGCAGGCACAATCGCTCACAAGGGGGATGGGTTCTATTGTGCGGGATCGGGTTCCCCCAATCCAAGCGCTTGCGGATGAATGCTAGGGGTCTTCTAGGGATTTTCTGGGGCGGCATGCATCTGGGCGATCGCCTCGTACTCAGCGGCGGAAATTCGGCCCGTGGTGTGTAGGGTCTGAGCAATTTCGGACAAGGTAAAGACCGACCAGGGGCGATAGCCAGCGGTCGCCAGCTTTTCTTTGACGCCCCCCTCATGGTCGATCAGTACTACCACATCGACGACCTGGAGGCCCGTGGTTTCCAGCTTGGCGATCCCTTCCCGGATGCTTTTGCCCGTAATCAAGATGTCATCTACGACCACCACCGTTTCCCCGGGCTCGTAGTGCCCTTCTACCAGTCGGCGCGTGCCGTGGGCCTTGACTTCCTTGCGGGGGTAGATCATCGGGCGGTTCAGCTTGAGAGAGAGGCCCGTGGCTGTGGGCAACGAACCGTAGGGAATGCCCGCAATCCGGTCAAAGGCGAGGGGGGCAATCACCTTGGCATAGGCCTCTAGGACCTGATGAAACAGCTGGGGGTTGGAAATAATGCGACGTAAATCAATGTAGTAAGGAAACGTGGCCCCGGAAGCCTGGACATAGCTGCCAAAGAGAATACAGCCGACATCAAAGAGCTGCACGATTAAATCCTGGTGCGGGTTATGGGCGAGGGGGGCGACATCGGGTGTCCAGACCTCGCAGTGAGAGGCCGTGGGGGTGAGGGACTGTCGGAACTGATTGACTTTATCCCGGAGCTGCTGCACGCGCTGGCTGAGGTCAGGCTCGGTGAGCCAGTTTTGCGGCACCGGTAAGATTAACCCGCTGCCCATGGCATTGAGTCCGGCGGCAAACACGGCGGGTAAATCGACGCCATCGGCCCAAATACTCCGGGATAGGATGGTTCGTTCTGGAGCTAGGGCGCGCACCTGTTGCAGAATTATCGGGTCGGGGGTGCCCACTTCCAGGCAAATCTGTTCGGCACTGCCCCAAGACTGGGATTCCTTCACGACCTGGAGGTAGAGGGGCATGTCGGGGGTGGGATAGGCCTGAATGGCTGCTGCCGATGGGTTCGAGGTGTGGGTGACCACAAAAACGGCGCGATCGGCGTAGAGCAAAAAGGGGGAAACACCTTCTTGCCCCACATAGGGATTAACCGTTACGGCATCCACCTGCCACTGCTCAAAGAGGGTTTCAGCCAGCACGGAGGCTGTATTCAAGTCACTGTGCTTGAGGTCAAGGATGACGGGAATATCCGCCGGGATTTGCCGCAAAACTTGCTGGAGCAGCGTAATGCCCTCGGCACCGAGGGCGAGATAGAATCCCAGGGTGGGTTTATAGGCACAGACCCAATGTTGGGTTTCAGCGACCACCCAAGCCAGCCAGCGAGAAAGGGCCGCGATAGAACTCGGCTGATCTTGAAAGCGCGCGGGCAGCATTTCTAGGTTGGGGTCTAGGCCCAGGCAGAGCAGGCTATTGTGCCGCTGAATGGTGGCATCTAGCTTGGCAGCAAATGTCATGCAGGCGAAAGTTTTGCAGCAAAATCGGGTACTACTGAGACAGTAGCTTACTTTCGTTGCCCATGTCCGTTGAGCAAGACCACTATGAGGCGCTGCTGGCAACGTTTTGCCACCATCATCGTGCGGTTGAGCTGCTCCGGCACCATCGTCCTTACTTTGAAAAGATTCCCAGCATCCGGCGCTCTGGAGACAGCATTATTACTATCCCGCTGCCTGTGGTGCAGGTGCGGCAGCGGCTGCTGAATGCCCCTAACCCCCAAGAGGCCCCCTACGAGCTCATTCCCCTGCCTGCGGATCTGGCCATTCTCATGTGTGACCCGGAATGGCAAATTAAATCGGGAGTTGAGGTGTTTGTGTTTATTCATCGCTTTGGCGAGGGGCTGTACGACCTGCTGCGCCGCTGGCGAGAAACCCAGGTTGCCCTGAGCCGGGGCTATCACTGGGAAATGCCGCTGCGCTACCAGCACATCTTTAGTGAGGGGGCAGATAAGCAGTACCCGCTGTTTGTCTTGTCGCCCTATTCCTCAACCCGCATTCAACGGGGGTTACAGGGGGCCTATCTTCCCCATGTGGTGATGCCGGGTGACCCGGTGGCGGAAACAGAGCCGGAGGCGATCGCCCCTAGCGCTTCTGACCCAACACCGCCTGCAGACTTTAGCCATTCTCGGTCTGAGACAGATGGCGACGCTGACTAGCGATCGCCTGGTCTTGCAGCTGTTCCAGGGTCTCTAGGGGCGGCAGACAGGTGAGGCCTTCGCAGACTAGGCCGACGGCTGTGGCGGGTAAGTCTAATGCTTGTGACCAAAGAATGGTGGGCCAATAGTGGGTCGCTGCGAGCTGTTTTAGGGTTTCGGGCTGGGTGCGGATGAGGGTGGCATGGAAGTAGAGGTCAAGGGCTGCGATGAGGCTCGGGCAGCCGGAGGGGGACTGGGCCAAGGCTGACCCAAAGGCTTTGAGGGCCTGTTCGGCTTGATCGAGCCAGGGTAAATGGGGAGTGAGTAGGGCCAGCCGCACCAGATTGGCGATCGCAATGCCGTTGGCGGCGGGGGTGGCATTATCCATCCAGCTGCGTTCTTGAATGATGAGATCTTGGATACCGTCCTGGGTGGCAGTGAGGTAGCCGCCATTGACTGGATCCCAAAGGTGCTGGTCAAATTCCTGCTGGATCCGCTGGGCCTCAGTCAGCCAGGTATCGGCTGCTGTCGCGTCGTTTAGGGCCAGACTGGCCTGGTGCAGGTCGAGCAGGGCTTTAATGAGCAGGGCGTAGTCTTCCGATTGGGCGGGTACGGCTGCCAAGCCTTCGTAGTTGAGCCGTTGCAGGCGGCCCTCCCGCCACTGAATATTCAGGATAAACCGGGCGGCTTTGGTTGCGATCGCCAGATAGTTGGGCTGCTGAAAGACGGTCGCGGCCCGCGCCAGCCCTGAAATCATCAGGCCGTTCCAGGACACAATCATTTTGGGGTCGGTGACGGGGGGGATGCGACCGGGCCAGTGGATGGTTTTTGCCTCGGTATTGTCGCGGGCGGGCGGGAAGGTGGGTAGATCGGCAGGCAGGTCGCCGTAGCGGGCCTGAAAGAGCTGGGTCAGGGCTTGCTCGACGACTGGGGACAAGGGGCCAGGGGTCAGTCGCTGGAGCACAATGAGCCCCTGTTCAAAGTTGCCCTGGGGCTGGATATCAAAGGCGGTTTTGAGGGCGCTGAGGGCTTCGGCTTCTAGGAGCATTTCTAGGTCGGCATTAGACCAGGTGTAAAAGCGACCCTCCTCGGGTTCTGGATCGGTCTTTTGGACAAAGTTGTCGGCGTCCTGGGCGGCATAGAAAAAGCCCTCTGGCGCTGTCATTTCACGGGTGAGCCAGTCAACGGTTCCGGCGATCGCCCGTTGGAAGGCAGGTTCTGGGTGGCCAGCGCTCCACAGGTTAGCGAGAAATTCGACAATTTGACCATTGTCGTAGAGCATTTTTTCAAAGTGGGGCACGGTCCAGGTGGGGTCTACGGTGTAGCGATGAAACCCACCCGCAACATGGTCATAAATGCCACCCAGGGCTAAGTCTAGGCCGCGCTGTTGGGCGGGGGAGGGGTCGGCGGATGTCGTAAAGCGATCGCCCTGGAGGGCGAGTAGGGCATAGGGCATCATGGGGAAGCTGGGGCCGGGGGCTTTGCGGCTCAGGATCGCGTTGCTCACTTCAATACCGCGCACCAAGAGTTCGGGGGAGAGGTTCGCTTCGGCTTCTAGTTCGGTACTGCGGCGCAAATAGTCCATGAGCTTGTCTTTTTGGCTGGCGAGCTGATCTTTTTGGGCGTCGTAGAACTGGCGGACGCCCTGCAAGACTTGCAAAAATCCCGTGCGGCCATAGCGCGGTTCGACGGGGAAGTAGGTGCCGCCGTAAAAGGGCACTAAATCGTCGGGGGCTAAAAACATATTCATCGGCCAGCCCCCTTGGCCTGTCATGGCCTGGAGCGCTCCCATGTAGATGCTGTCTAGGTCGGGGCGCTCTTCACGGTCAACTTTGATCGGCAAAAAGTTCTCGTTCATGTAGGCGGCGATCGCCAGGTCTGAGAAGGCTTCCCCTTCCATGACGGTGCACCAGTGACAGCTGGAGTAGCCGACGGATAAGAAGATCGGCTTATTGTCGCGCTGGGCAGTTTCGAGTGCTTCTGGGATCCAGGGCCACCAGTCGATGGGGTTCTCGGCATGCTTCCGCAGGTAGAGGCTGGGGGAGGTGGCAAGACGGTTGGTCATGGCTGTCCGGCACAAGAGGGCTGTCTCCATTGTGCCGGACGGGGGAACCGGGGCGGGCGATCGCCTTGGATGTGCGGCCCAAAAACTTTTTATGTTTGGCTGAGGGTCTGCCCAATCCAGGCATCGGGGTGTCCAATACCGGATTAAGACTGCTGTACCTGTTGGGGGCTAAGGCTGTGGGAGTGCCGCCACTTCAAATTCTGTGAAAACTTTGGCTTGCTCTAGCACGAGCTCAATGGCGAGGGCCTGCATGTCGGGCGGGTAGCCATATTGTCGTAAGAGGCGTTTCACCATCACTTTCATCCGGGCGCGGACGTTTTCTTTCAGGTTCCAGTCGATAGTGGCATTGTTGCGGACTCGCTGCACCAGCGCGATCGCCAGGGCGCGTAGCTGGTCTTGGCCCATGACATCCTGGGCACTGTCGTTTTGGGCGAGAGCCTGGTAGAAAGCGTATTCGTAGGGTTCTAACCCCAGTTCCTCCCCCCGTTTCTTTGCTGCTTCAATATCCTTGCCGATCGCGATCAGCTCTTTCAATACGTCCATCACGCTAATGACTTGGCTTTGGTAGCGCTTGAGGGCATCTTCCAGCATTTCGGCGAGCTTGCGGCTCTGGACGACATTGGTGCGGCGTTGGGCTTTGATTTCGTCGCGCAATAGCTTTTTGAGCAGTTCCACCGCGAGGGCTGGTAGTTGAATCCGGCCATGATGCCTTCGACGACTTCCAGTTTGGTAAGCATGAGGCCGATTGCCACCTCCTAGTCTAGGGTCAAGTCACCTTTACCGCCGCTTTGGGAGTAGAAGTTGAGGGCGGCTTTGAGTTCGTGGGCGATGCCAAGGTAATCGACAATCAAGCCGCCCTGTTTCTCGAAGTAGACGCGGTTGATGCGGGCGATCGCGGCGGTAAGGCGGTCTTTGAGCAGGACTTCGCTGTAGCTTTGGCGTTTTTGCGGGCTGAGGTAGCTGCTGCCGCTGTCTTTAGCCCGGAAGCGGGTGTCTTCAGCCGTGACATTGTCTGGGGCGATCGCGGTTCCGTGGGTGTAGCGATAGCCGAGGGTGTCGAGCAACTGTAGGTTGTATGCCTCGATTTGGTCTTCGGTGGTAAATTTCATGCTTTCCCAGAAGCCACGCTGATCCGAGGATTCCTGTGGGCTTTTGACTTTTACAGGAATGTGCGTTGAATTCAGGATATTTCTTCGCCCTGTAAAATACTTCGGAGTTCTTGCTGTAGAACCTTTTTGTCGGGTAAATAGAGCTGATAGCGGGAAACGAAAAGCTGATTGGAGATAGAGCCAGTGGCATATTCCACCAAGATTTCATCCTTATCCCGTGCCAACACAATGCCAATGGGTTCGTTATCGTCTGCAACGTTTTCTTCGGCGCGAAAGTAGTTGAGGTACAGGTTCATCTGGCCGATATCTTGGTGGTTGACAGCTCTGGTTTTGAGGTCGATCAGCACAAAGCATTTGAGGATGCGGTGATAAAACACCAGATCCACATAAAAGTGGGTGTTGTTGAGGGTGATGCGGTATAGCACTACGAAGATAGGTTAGGACTTATAGTGGGAATATAAAATGTTTCAAAAATCGCTATGCCAGCTCCCTATACCTACGACCTGCGTTGCAAAGCCATAGATGCCGTTAAGCGTGGAGAACGAAAAATCGATGTCTGCCGAATGGTAACCGTTCAGGGGTTGACGAAGAAATTAGGGTTTCAGGTGCAATCTATCAA
>CAZXWR010000220.1:0-7040 GCA_964644325.1 uncultured bacterium | reverse complement strand
AACCTCAAGTTCCGATTCGTCAGCTCCAGATTCGCTTTGACCGGGATGCAGCAGCTCGCTATGGTTTGTCCGTCGGCCAATTGTCTGAGGTGGTGGACACTGCCCTCAATGGCCGGGTCGTGTCTCAAGTTCTGCAGCAGCAACAGCTCTTTGATCTACTGGTGTGGCTCCCGGAAGCGGCTCGTAATAATTTAGACACCCTCAACAGCCTGCTGGTCGATACCCCCGCAGGCCCGAAAGTTCCCCTCGCGCAGGTGGCAAAGCTAGAGTACGGCACTGGGCCGAACACCATCAATCGTGAAAATGTCTCGCGGCTGATTGTGGTTTCCGCTAACGTAGAAGGCCGCGATCTAGGTTCTGTTATTCAAGATATCCAGACCACCTTAGAGCAGTCCGTGCAAATGCCTGCGGGGTATTTCATTCAATACGGCGGGCAGTTTGAGTCGGAGCAGCGGGCCAGCCGGAATTTGCTGGTGTTTGGAGGGCTGGCGTTGGTTGCGATCGCCATCCTGATGTACCTCTCGGTGAAATCGCTGCCGGCCACCTTCATGATTCTCATTAATCTCCCTTTGGCTTTAGTCGGCGGCATTTTCTCCATTGCCCTCAGCGGCGGTGTGGTCTCGGTCGCCTCGCTGGTCGGCTTTATTACGCTCTTCGGTGTTGCCGTCCGCAATGGCCTCTTGCTGGTCGATAACTACAACCAAAAATTCGCCCAGGGTCTACCCTACCAGCAGGTAATCACCACAGGTTCAATGGAACGGCTGGTTGCAATTCTGATGACTGCCCTCACCTCGGCGCTGGGCATGGTGCCTTTAGTGCTGGGCAACGGAGCCGGACAAGAAATTTTGCAGCCCCTAGCCGTCGTCGTTCTAGGTGGGTTGTTCACCTCCACCGCGTTGACGCTATTAGTCATCCCTGCCCTATACGCTCGCTTTCATCGCTACCTCGTCCCCCAGCAACCCCTCACATCTGTCTCGATGGATATTCAGGAAAAGCCACCCATGCCAACGACAGCAAAATGGTAAGCCACGACTCAGGGCAAGTCCCCCATTTATCCTTCACCTTTAGGGAACCAGATCATTGCAAGCTTTCACTCCCCACATCACCTATATCCCCACTATTCCCGCAAGAAACCGATGAATCCGATTAAATGCTCTTTCATTCTTGTCAGCACCCTTGGTCTCCTGGCAATCGGCTGCGAAAACCGTCAATCCCCCGTGAGTGACTCTTCCACACCAGCAACCAAAGCATCCTCTGTCTCTGAGGCTGAAAGTTTAACTGCCCCTGGAAACGGCCATGATGCCAAACCGCAAGCAGGTGGACAAGTGGTGGAATCTGGCCCCTATCACCTAGAATTTGTGGCATTGCCAGAAGCTGGTGGCACCCACTTGGATTTCTTTCTGCAAACAGGCGACAACCACGACCCTATTCCCACAGCTCAGGTGATCGCAGAGATTCAACTCCCCGATGGCTCTACGCAAAGTTTACCCTTGGTTTACGATGCCGAAGGTCAACACTATGCAAGCTTATTGGAATCAAATGCAACAGGTGAGTATCAGGTCTTGGTCCTGAGCAACATTGACGGGGAGGAGGTTAAGGGCCGCTTTAGTTTTACGAAGTAATCAGGTACTGTTCCTCTGCCACAGGTTATGTGAGCAAACCTCCCGCTACAGTGGGCTGAAAAATGGCCGTGCTGATGTCCGTCTCTTCGAAGATCCATAACCCTGTCATACTCGGGTTGTATGGTTCATTCACTAAAAATACTGTGAGTACGTCTAACCCTTCTCAATTATCTGTCGCAGGACAAACTGCTGCTGCGCACGTGATTGTGCCCCTGGATGTGCCATCAGAAGCAGAGGCGATCGCCCTAGTCGATCAGCTCAGCGCCGTCCAGTTTTGGAAAGTGGGCCTGGAACTCTTTGTCAGCAGTGGGCCATCTATCTTGGCGGAGCTGAAAGCCCGCCAAAAGCGGATTTTTCTGGATCTCAAACTGCACGATATTCCCAACACCGTCGCTGGAGCCTGTCGGGCCGCCGCCCGCTATGGGGTCGATTTACTCACGGTTCATGCTCAAAATGGCCGCGCTGCGCTGCAAGCGGCCCAGGTGGCGGCCCAAGCTGGGGCCGCAGAAGCGGGGGTGAAACCGCCGCACATTATTGCGGTCACTGTGCTGACCAGCCTTTCGGCCCGGGATGTGGCCTTTGACCTGAAAATTCCCCTAGAGCTACCCGAATATGCTTTGCAAATGGCCCTGTTGGCCCAAGACTGCGGCTTGGCTGGAGCCGTTTGCTCCCCCCAGGAGGCGACCCAGCTGCGTCAGGTCTGCGGCGACGACTTTTTGCTGGTCTGTCCAGGGGTGCGGCCTGCTGGGATAGCGACCGGTGACCAACGGCGATCGCTTACCCCTGGGGCGGCTATTGCGGCGGGGGCCAACTATCTGGTGATTGGTCGGCCTATTACATCTGCTGCCAATCCAGCCCAGGCCTTTGCCAATATCTGCCACGAGCTAAGTCTGTAGTGCAGCTATTTCCCAGGTTCGATGAATGTGCATGACGACCGCGACATCCAGGTCAGGGCTGCAAATCCTGAGGACAGCTCGCTGATTTTCAGCCTGCTGCACCAAAAGGCAGCGTTCGATCGGGCAATTGGAGCCTATGCAGGGACGCTAACCGTCTCTGAGGCAAAATTGCACCACGCCTTGTTTCGTGCTGTACCCTATGCCTATGTTTTGCTAGCAGAGCAGCGATCGCAAGCCATTGGATTTGCCCTCTATGGCTTCCGCTACTCATCCTTTGTCGGCCAGCCCAGTATTTGGCTCGATGATCTGTTTGTGGAAGCCAGTTGTCGCAGTCAAGGTGCGGGTGCTGCTCTCATGGCACGCTTAGCCCAAATTGCCCAAGCACAGGACTGCACCCACTTAGCCTGGACTGCTGATGCCCGCAATACACGCGGACTCAGCTTTTATCAGCGGCTGGGTGCCACAATGACGGTACAACCTAACAATCGATGTATTCTAAACTGGATACCGTGGGATCCTACTAAACGTTAATTTTTTTGAATATGGAACGACAAAAAATTATGGATTATTGGAGTTGTAGAGCTGCGGGTTGAGCAATTTTTTTTGCAAGCTGTTTGAAATCTACATAGACGTTATGTACAGCAGCAACATGCGCTCCAATTGCCCCATCAGCAGGTTTCAGAGCAAAGATAGGTTTATGGGCTTCTTGGGCCATAGGCATAAGGCTTTGGTAATTTTTCAGGAGTGCTAAACAACTGGGATCTTCTTTGACACTGATATTGTGGGAGTCGTTGTCTTGTAGAACCTCTTGGTGGTAAGTCACTGGAATGCGCTCAATCCATCGCTGAAAGGCTTTGACGGGACGATCTAAGCGAACGGCATGTTGTAGGACAATATAGCCAATAGGCTGCATTTGCCCTGAAGGGAGCTGTAAATCGGGAGCTGGATTCTTTGCCAATCGCTCATTCCATTCCTTACGCCAACGTAGCAAAGTGGGGCCAAGGTTTTTAAGACCCTGAAGCGAAAACAAATCAGGAGATAAGGGAACAACAACATAATCAGCAGCAATCAGTGCAGAACGATTGATTGCACCTAAATTGGGGCCTAAGTCAATCAGAATAATGTCTGCGGATTGAGCTACGGCAGATAGCTGTAGCAGTCGCCAAAATGCCGAAATCACTCGAAACGAACGCTCTTTGCGATCCAGACATCCCGGCCATTCTGTAGATAGATCATCTTCAAAAGAAGAAAGCTGCAAGTCTCCATTTAATAAAGATAAGCCTTCATCAATAGGCTCTAGCATGGGCACTGCAATATCGCCAATGCCACGAATTAAGGGTTGAAAGCAACGGAAAACAGTATTGGGTTGCTCGGCAGCAACCCAAATCTCCTCCAAGCGATCCTCATCTAAAAATGCAGAAGTTAAATTGGCCTGAGGGTCGAAATCAGCGGCCAGAACCTGTAGCCCCAACTCGCGGTACATCCAGGCCAGATGATAAACCAAAGACGTTTTACCAACCCCTCCTTTGTTATTAAAGAAAGCAATAATTGGCGGACTCATGGTCGCCTCCTGACAATGACGGATGTGTAAGTGTCCTCTAACAAAAATTCAGGTGGCGGATTACCGTTATTTTTGAGTGCTCTCTTGGCCGTGGGAATGCCATATCCAAAACGCTGTACATATCCGAGATCTTTCATAACTCCGGCCAATTGAGGATTGCGGTAATCTGTTGCGCCATTGCCAAAATTCTCTGGGCTGACTTGGCCAAATAACCCCCCTGGATTTTGAATTTCGATGCGGTCATTGAACCAGTACACCCTCACAGGAGCATGGGTGTTTTCATAGGAGCGATGCATAATCGCATTTCTGGCAAGTTGCTGTAGGGCTGCGATGGGGTAGTCTGGCTGTGGAACTTCAAGGGTTTCACTCGTAATATCTAAAGCAACGGCAATATTGATCTGCAAGGTCTCGTCGAGTATTCGTAAGATATCCAGGAGTGTTCCGTTGATTTCCTTCTGGTCTTTGATTGGGTCTCCCAATTCTGTGCCGTCAATCCGAAGAAACTGGACATAATGTCCTGGGATGAACTGCTGTGGATTCCGGCCTACTACCAGAATTCCAATGACAGTAGGACATGATTCTGGTTCAGGGGTTGTAAATCGGACTGATGCTAGCTGCTGAAGGGGCGATCGCTGGTTTTCTTCAATGACTTCTGGAGCCAGCACAAAGGGGAGATAAGATTGTTGAAACAATTCCAGATTCAGATCCACTAGCCTTGCTGAAGGTAAAGGCCGCAGGTCAAAGGTAAGGTCGCCTGCACGACGCTTTTCATTTAACCGACGTTCTTCCTCAGCGGTTGCAGAAGCTCGGCGAGGCCCCACACGAATCCAGGTTCGACCATTGAATCGAACCGGAGGCGTATCAGAGGGCTCAACTATTAGTGCAACAACTGTACAACCGGCAATGACTCTTTTATTTACAGTCAAAACGGGGAAGGGCAAAATGTTGCCATCCGATCGCATATCCGTCAGCCGTAACAAAAGTTCGTCCGTGATGCTTAAGTTCGTGCAAGAACCGTCATCATTAACGCCGATAAAAATGACCCCTGGCTGGCCATACTGGGGTAAGTCATTGGCAAAAGCGCAAATAGCCTGACGAATTTTGTTGCGATCAGCGTCGGATGCTTTGCGCTCTACCCGATCAGATTCCAAGTCTCGGAATAGAGTTTCCAGTTCATGTTCTTCCATATAAAAATTATGCCTGTTCTGTTGACAAAAAAGCTTTTGGCGAAATGGCCTGATTCCGCGTATAGCAAAAGCTGTATATGGCTGTCAGCAGTTAGCTGGGAGGAAGTGCTGTGAGAGTGATCAGTCTGCTGAGTCTAATTCTGTGTTGCATGATTTTGGATTTTGCGAGTCTGCCGACTACCATATTTTTTGCGATCGCCCAGAAGGCGCGGGCCGATCAACTCCCTAGTGTCCAAACCGAAACTTGCCCCACGACCTTGGAAGAACTGGTCGCTGAACTCCTGCCCGATTTACCGAGCTATGCCAATCGTGTGCGGATTCGTGCCGGAATTGCCAAAAGCTACGTGATGCTCGCGGCCCGTCCTGAATTTCAACCCTTGCCCCGCTCTCGGATCGCCGCACTCCCCTCACAATCAACGGATGCTTCAGTGCAACAGGTATTTTTTACGACCCTAATTCGCACCCATGAACGCGATCGTCTCACCCATGTGCAGGAATATCACTGGCTTTTTCTCACACAGCCCCAACCCGGAGACTGGCGCGTTGTCTCGCTGTACTCCATCCTGGGGCCTTATCCCGCTGGCGAAACCGTACCCTTGGCCCCACGCAACAGCACCGAAGGCAGCATTGCCCAAGCCGTCCGCGACTGGCTGCTCACGTGCCGGAGCCGGAACTAGGTTCACAAGAGTGCGCTCCCCGTAGAAATCCTGCTCCAACATATAGTCAATCCAGGTATGTAACATTTCGTAATGTGGCGATCGCTCCAGGCCAAGGCTTGGGGAAGATAATCAGGCATAGCGTCGTTACAGTCCGATGACCTACACCCCCCGCGTTGCCGACCTCCCCACCAGCGATCGTCCCCGAGAACGCCTCATGCAGCAAGGGGCGCAGAATCTAACCGATGCCGAACTAATTGCCATCTTGCTGGGTACAGGTCAAGGCGCGGGAAAGCTGTCGGCTATTGGCTTAGGACAGTATTTGCTACAGCAGCTTGGTCAGCACCAGCGATCTCCCCTTGCCGTCCTGCGCAACATTCATGCTGCCGAACTCATGGCGATTCCCGGCATTGGCCCTGCTAAAGCCACCGCCATTTTGGCCGCCATTGAATTGGGTAAGCGTACCTTTTGTGCCTTGCCTGAGGCCCCGACCACCATTGAACATCCCGAGACCGCTGCTGCCGTTTTGTCCGGACAGCTCATGTGGCAGTCCCAGGAGCGCTTTGCCGTTTTATTGCTCGACGTCAAACATCGGTTACTCAGCACTCAAATCATTAGCATTGGCAGCGCCACCGAAACCATCGCTCACCCCCGCGAAATTTTTCGAGAAGTCATTCGTCAGGGTGCAACCCGCGTCATCGTGGCCCACAACCATCCATCCGGTCAGCTCGATCCGAGCCCTGAAGATATTGCCTTGACGCAGCAACTCTTATCCGGCGCGCAGCTTCTGGGCATCCCGCTACTGGATCACCTGATTTTGGGGCAGGGTGATTACCGTAGCCTGCGGCAGACCACTCAACTTTGGGACGAACAAATCCCAGAGGTCAGTTAGGATCTACCTGAGCTGACTCAGCCCATGGAGTTTTCTGCGTGATTGACCCAAAGGCAACCCCTGCAAAAGCCGTTGAATCTGTTAAATTTTGTAGACCTTGCGAGACGGTAACGACTGGCTTGCCTTCTAGCGCGTTTTAACTTCCTGCAGCTTAATTGCGTTCACTGTTCCATCTGTCACAGAAACGACTGCGAATAGGGTAGCCTTCTACGATATGATCGTGTGG
>CAZXWR010000219.1:0-7107 GCA_964644325.1 uncultured bacterium | reverse complement strand
GAGCAGCAAACATAAAGAATACATTTGCTGCTTTTTCGTTGAGCGATGTATTGATATCTGCGATGTTGTAAACAACTTCTTTAAAAATATCTACCCTCTCTTTTACCCACTGAGGAAAGTTAAAGGTTTCCTGGTAATCCTTGAGTACATTCAGTGCCTGAGTCGAAGCCTCAGAGATACAGCGCTGCTGTTCCTGACCTACAAACTTGCTGCATTCTGCCACTGAACCCGATATCATCGCGTTCGAGGCCAAGAACGCTTTCCCTTGGGCGATCGCGTCATAGATCCGCAGGTAGTCGTCCATTTTCTGAAAGAAGCCTTCCAGTATGTTGAAGAGGAACAAATAGAGTTGGCCAAAGATATAGCCGCCGCCACTCAGCGCAATAACCAGGAAAATAGTCCCCAGAATCACTGGCCGTTTTATCGGGTTATCTGGCACTTCCTCAGACAGATACTGGACAATCCCCGCCGCTGCCACCGGGGTCGCAAAATACAGACAGGTCTTTGAGAGCCAAGGCAACACGCCATACTGACCGCCGTACAAATCCGTGATCAGTCCAAAGCTACTGGACATAATGCCATCGCCCGCTTTGCGGCCCATTGCCGTCAGGTCGTTGAACAAAAACGCATGGGCTGGCTCTGAAAAGGCATACACGATGTTGAACACCGTCAATGCCAGAAATGCAATGGCGATCGCCTTTTTATAGCCCTTCGCCCGGTTCATGGCTGAGAAGAATCTGCGGTGCTCTGTCCAAACAGCCTTGAGTGGAATCGGGGCTTGGGGACGACGAAGCTGAACACGACGCTTGACGATATATCTAGGGTGTTGGTGCAACATTGCTCTGCTCCGCTGGCTGCTGGGGTTGCTGTTGAAAGTCAATGATGACGTTGAGGCCAATGATTAAGGCACTTATGCCGATTACCGCTAACCTTTGCGCCAGCGATAGTTGTTTGAGGTAGTTGATCATTACTTCCGTCCTGAAATCGGCAGCGATATCGTCACGTCCTGGAAGAGTCGGGCTGAATATGCTGAGCGGTCTACATCCTGAGCGCGGTTCAGGCCATCCGTGGCACTGCTGATATTGCCCAGTGAATTCTTCATGAACTGGTTATCAATTTGAGCATTCGTCTGTAGCTCAAACTGAGCCGCTTGAAAGGCCGGAACAGCCGTATTAATCTTCATCGTGCAGCGAATTAGGTCTTGTGAAGACTTAGCGGTCTTATCACATTGATCACTAAGCGCTGTCAGGGTTTTAGCCGTTTCCTGGGCTGAGACAATGGCTTTCTTCTGGGCTTCCTGGCCCGCTTTGCTCAGATATTGCTCGGTCGATGCTCGCGATATCTCTTGGTCACTCTTATTACCCTCGTAGTAAGCATTTTGCTCACTATTGAATTTTGAGGAGAACGCATCAGGACGCACCCCTTTGCGCGATAGCTCCGCAATTCGCCCCCGCACCTCGTTCGGGCTAGAGAAACCCATCGCCCCTGCTGCGGTGCCGTACAACGACTTGTACTCAGTGGGGTTCGACTGCACACAAGAAGCGTTATAGAGACACAGGATTGAACCACTCTGGGACAAGACTGTGTTGGAGCCTGCTACCCCTCCCGAAAATATCTGGCCGTTAATGGCCGCATTAATCGGATTGGTATAAACCCCGGACAGTGGCCCAGACAGGTCAACCCCTGTCCCCTTTGAGCCACCCCCAAACAATCCCCCTAGAACGCCGCTTACGGTGCCAAAGACCGGATTGTTTCCCAGAAAGCCACCCAGCACATTAAGACCCGTATCGAGTAAACTCCCAAAACTGAAATTCCCGCTCATCAGCTGGCCCAAGACAGGCGTAAGCTGACCCAGGAGCTGTCCCGTTGGCCCACTCAGGCCCAGTTTGTCGATCAATACGGGCATCCCACCGGATAGCAAGCTACCCAAGTTGACATTGCCACCCGATAACAACCCACCCAATGCTGGCCCCAGCAGTGAACCATATTGCTGTAAGTCACCCGGTAACTTATCCAGGCCCAAGTTGATCAATCCAGGCAGCGCCCCACTGAGGCCACCTCCACCCACCAAGTCTTTCAGTACAGGCAAGCTATCGGAGAGGATGCTGCTCATCGTGCCGCCCCCCAATGCATTCGCCCCCTGCCCATAAACCACAGGCGGGGGGGCTGTAAACGTCCCTGGCTGTACCGTGTACACATTACTGGGCTTATAGGTCGTGGCGATCGCGGGTCTGATTGTCCCAACTGCAATTGATCCAGCCGAGGCTGAAATCAGAAGAACAAGCGGTAGCGCCCGTAGCTCACGCATTCGTCTCCACCTCCCGCAACAGGGTCGGCTCATCCGCCCCCAACAAACTCAGTTCACCCGCTGGCCGCTTTTGACGCTTGGTGCCACTCGGAACCAGCATCAGGAGATAGCCGCACACAAAGGGCACTGCTGTCCCAATCGGCAACAGCAACACTTCCGCACCATAGGGCACGGGCTGACAAGGCACGGCATCACAGGGTTTCGGTTTTCCCAGCATGATGCCCGCTGCCAATAACCCCACCAGCGTCGGCATAGCACCCACACCAAAAATCACCAGCTTAATCAATCCACTTAATCCACGAGACATCGCTTTTCGTACTCCCTAATTTGTGTTTCACTTAACGCTTGAACGACCAGGTCTCTCTCACAGCAATGGCGGTAATACAGTGTGAAGGCCGCGATCGCCATCGGTCGGTCAGCTATCACCTCCATAAACCCCCTACGTGCTGCCCTTTCGTTGGAATTACTCGCTGACAATGCGGCTGACACCCATCCTGGATAAAACGAGCAATAGGTATGCCGTCCGTTATCTACCAGGAGCCAGTTACTCTTGCCCTTCCTCGGGTCGGTATAGAACGAAGGAGACGCGCAGCGCTCAATCATGTCCATCGGAATGTTGAGCGTCTGGCTCAGTCCACCCAGCGATGATTCAGTGATTGGGCCAACAAATTTGGTCGTAATATTGTCGAGCAGGTCTCGCCCCGCCTGGGATTGAGCAACCTTGTCAAAGCTATTGGTAATCAATCCCAGTCGCACACCCGCTTTCCCGTAGCGCGTCACAATGTCACTCATCATCTGCACCACTCCCGGTTCTTCGGCGGCTTTTTGGGCCTCTTCGATGATGACGTGGCTGATTGGGTGGGACAGCGACTTTTGAATCGCGCTCGCATACGCTCCAGAGGTATAGGCCAGCGCCTCTTCACTCCCTGGCTCCAGCCCGCTCAGCGAGAAAACCGTCAACAATGTCGATTCAATGTTGACCGTTGAGGGTCGGGCGATCGCCGCCCCTATCACTGTCGTGGGATCCGCTTTTCGCGATAGCCGCAGGTCAATTAGATCCAGTGCTTCATCGACTGCCCCCTGAATCCGCTGGAGATGGTGCTGTAGCTTGTAGCGCTTGGTGAACTTCACGAAGTCGTGGAGTGTTGGCGTCTGCTGCCATGCTTCTGAGCCAAACCCGTCCACTGCTGCGGCATAGTACCGCTGCTGGATATCCGGGTCAGTTAGGTACAGGTCAATCGCGAGTCCTAATAGGTCACGGGTGACCTGCACAAGCTGTTTTTCTTCCTGGGTGGGGCCACCCAAAATCATCAGCAGCGTTAGCCAGAATCCCTGTAGCACCTTAAAGCGTTCTGCTCGTTGCGTTGCACTAAGGCTAGAACTCTCTAGCAGCAGTGCCCTCGGTATCCCCAAAACGTTGAACGATTCCCGGTTGCAGTTGACGTGGGAGCCATTCTGCAAGTGACACCGATCTTCTAACGAACTCGCATCATCCCCATCGGGCGGCATATCAATGAAGGTGACGGGCTGACCCATCGCGATCGCCCGGTCTGAGATTTGGTTAGCCACGAATGATTTACCTGTGCGTTGTTTGGCCACATTGCACCAGTGCGGCTGACGGCGGTGGCTAAACAGGTCTATATTGATGGGCTGTTTATCCTGAGCAATCAGCTCCAGTCCACTGGCATCATTGGGCAATGTCCGCGCAAAGGGCAGCATCCCAAAAGCCTGCTTGGTGTTGTAGGTATGCCGAAAATCAATATCGAGGGGCGGCATCGGATAGCCCATGTCCAAGATGCGGATCTGCACCTGGAGCAACATCTCTTGCTTGCAGGGCAAGGTCTGCAACCAAATGCGTCCCGCTATCTTGTTCTCGCGCTCCAAGGGACAAAACTTGAAGTAACTCTGGAATTCCCGTACCGCCAAATCCAGCTCATTAATGGAGGGTCGGTGTACCAGCGCCACAAACGAAATCCGCAACGGGCGATCGCCGCTGTAGAATTCAGCCATAATCGACTTGGATTCTTTGAGCGCATTGTCTGCTGATGCTGAAAATTCCCCCTGTTTTGCCGCCAGTTCTGCTCGTTTTACCGACTGGCGGTGCATGTCCTGAGCATTTTCCTGCTGCACCTTGACGCTGCCTGGTGAGATGTCAATGAAATACTCAACCCCCTTAACATCCTCATGGGCGAATAAATCCCACAGTCCTTTCGCCTGATGGTACTCATGCGCCCAGCCGCTAAATTTCTCCCGCGCTTCTAGGACTGCAATGTGGTCAGTCTCGTAGGCTTGGGTTTCTTCGTTCCAGCGTCGGATCGATACACCCTGATCCGCTAGTTCAATCGCGCCATCCTTCACCAAGTCGTTCGCGATATGACGCGGACTAATTTGCTCGGATAGGTGAACACCGCTGCGATCGATCTTGCAGGTGATTTTATAGGGGGATTCCCCCGGCTCATCTCCGCTGAATCGCGCTCTGAGGTTCGCCCACAGCTCATCATGGGTCATGGGTCTCGCCGTTATCCCCCAGGTGCCGCTCAAAGCATTTTGAATCGCTTGATGACCTTGGTAGTAGCTATGGCTAAAAATCTGCTCGATGCGCTCTGCATCTTTTTTCGCCTGCTGTCCCGAAAACCAGCCCTTGAAGTCCGAGAAAAAGGTAAACACCTCACGTATCCCGGACTCGATCGCATCTTCAGCATCCCCCTGCGTCTTATCCCGCGCACCCCAGTAGTAGCAGTACAGGTGGATAAAGCGATCGCACCGCTTACCCAACCGCGTCAGCTCCTGCATCCGCGCTATCTCGTCACACAGCAACTGAGCGATCGCCTCGTTGTCGCACTCGTAGAGGAGATCACTCAGTTCTGCCGTGCGGCGTTTGCTCGACTGGCGATAACCCACATGGATCTTCCAACTGATGTGCTTTGGAAATCCAGACTTCAGGCCACTGATCCAGCCATCAAAGAAGGTCGGTAGGGAACGAGAAAGATCATAAACATGCACCCCTTCGAGTTCCCAGCCAAAAACCATCGTCGGTGCCAAGTTCGCATTTCGACTTAGATACAGTGCCCCAACACAATTGCTAAATACGTCGTAGTCAATTGTCGCTTTGATATTGAGCAGGTCTGGCCACTCAAGCTGGAGCTTCCCGTGCTGCAAGACCAGCTGGTTCGCTGGGTCGTACTCGCCGGGTTTGTACCGTTGCGGTAACGGCAGTAGATTGTTCAGTAACTTCATACTGCTCAAGGATTGAAACGTTCTCTGAGGAGCCGATATAAGGACTGGGTGACGGGACGTGACGAGACAAATTCCGCCACGCTTTTTGCTTGTCGTTCCCCACATAGATCCAGTAGCCGCAAACCACCGCAAAGCCGAAGGGTGCTGCTTTCTGGTGTTGACCATCGAATAGGGCTAGCCCACTCACCCAGGCGATCATGCCAAGGGCTAATCCCGGCACCATCGTCTGAGTGAAAATCCCAAACATCGTGGCCGCTTCACCCAGCGTGCGGTGGGTCGATATTGGTTGATTGGTGATAGGCATGGTGCTAAATCCCAATCAAACTCAGCAGCACATCCCCCAATGCCAAGATGATGACAAATTTGATGATCTGGGCAAACCCTTTGCCTGTCTCCTCTTCATCCCCCTGTCTTGTCCGCAGCAACTTCACAATAATGATGGCCACTGCAATAAACGCCAGGATCTTAAAGCCCTGCGTAATCCAGTTCGGCACGTTCTCCAAACCCGGTACCCCAAAGGCTCCAATTGCCTCGGTCAAATAGTCGAACATTGTGTTGAAGAACAGCGCATGGGCTGGCGCAAAACTCGTCATGCACGCCCACGCAAACGCCGTCGCGATCGCCACCAGTGCTACCATCCGCACCTGTTTCGGGGTATGGCGCTGATGTTTGTTGAGCGTCTGAAGCCCATAGGCGGCTCCAAAATAGAGTGGCATGATGAATAAGCCCCCCGTCATGGCGCGAAGGGCAAACATGCCGCCAGCTACGGCGTAGGAAACCCAGTGGATGGGCTTCTGTGCCTTGGCCCAGCGGCTCAGTCGTGACTGGTGATAGGCGAAATTCATTGCAGTCATGGGTTTGCTCCTGTTTAACCTGATTGATTTGAACGGTCACTTTACTATCGGAACTAGAACCAACAGACCGAACAGATTTTGTCTTCCCAGCGCAAAATGCAAAAAACCGCATCCAAAAACCAACAGGTTTGGAGTCCTGTTTGACAGGTTCAGGAATAGCGATAGCCTTTGCTGTGGGCTTAGCCTGTTCGAGTCCAAGTTCAATCCGAATCTTTTTGATCGCCCGGTTCTTCTTCATCCGTGCAGCGTCTGGCGATTTACCAAGCACTTCCCCAACTTCAATCCAGCTCATGCCCTCAGAATGCAGCAGCAGGCATAGGCGCTCCAGTTCACTCAGCTTTTCAAGCGCCGCTCGGATCTTGGGCGTTAGTTGCTCAAGCTCAAGGGCTTCTGCAATGCCGATCTCATTGCTCAGTTGCAGGTGCAGCTCAAATTCTCGCTGGGTTCCAATGGCCCGTCGCCGTGCCTCATCCATCAGGGCACTTGATGATTTGATTTTGAGCCAGGAAAGAAAGGGGCTGCTGAAGTCAAAGCTTTCGATCGCTTTCCTAAACCCAACCAGCGCCGCCGAAAAGGCCGCATCACTGTCAACCCGTGGACAGTGCAGACTAATCCGCTTGTACAAAAATCGCTCATACGACTTCAGCAGCTGCGCGATCGCCCGCTCTCCCTGACGGATCACCTGCCGCTGTGTCGGAATTAATTCTG
>CAZXWR010000218.1:0-7141 GCA_964644325.1 uncultured bacterium | reverse complement strand
AGCGGGCCAAGCTGATTAAACGCCTGCGGGTCATTGATAACTTTGTGGGCACCGGATCCCAAACAGACTGGATGGTACTGGAGGTAATTCCGGTCATTCCACCCGATCTGCGGCCCATGGTGCAGCTAGACGGGGGCCGTTTCGCTACCTCTGACCTCAACGATTTGTATCGGCGGGTGATCAACCGGAATAACCGCTTAGCGCGACTCCAGGAAATTCTGGCCCCGGAAATCATCGTCCGCAATGAAAAGCGGATGCTGCAAGAAGCGGTAGATGCCCTCATTGACAATGGACGCCGTGGCCGAACGGTAGTGGGGGCAAACAACCGTCCCCTCAAGTCTCTCTCGGACATCATCGAAGGGAAACAGGGGCGTTTCCGCCAGAACCTACTCGGTAAACGGGTTGATTATTCTGGTCGGTCCGTGATTGTGGTAGGGCCGAAACTCAAGATTCACCAGTGTGGTCTACCCCGGGAGATGGCCATTGAGCTGTTTCAACCCTTTGTGATTCATCGCTTGATTCGCCAAGGGCTGGTCAATAACATCAAGGCTGCCAAGCGCCTGATTCAGCGGAACGACCCCATTATTTGGGATGTTTTGGAAGAGGTCATCAAAGGCCACCCCGTGATGCTCAACCGCGCCCCCACCCTGCACCGACTCGGCATTCAAGCGTTTGAACCTCTGCTAGTGGAAGGACGTGCCATTCAGCTGCACCCGCTGGTTTGTCCTGCGTTTAACGCTGACTTTGATGGCGACCAAATGGCCGTGCATGTGCCGCTGTCCATTGAGGCACAGTCTGAAGCGCGCCTGCTCATGTTGGCTTCCAATAATATTCTTTCTCCAGCGACTGGGCGTCCCATTATTACGCCCAGTCAGGACATGGTTTTGGGCTGCTACTATCTCACTGCCCACAACCCTGGCGGTCAAAAGGGAGCCAATGGCTACTTTGCCAACATGGATGACGCAATTGTGGCTTACGAACAGGGGGAAGTTGGGATTCATTCCTATATCTGGCTACGGTATGACGGCCCTGTGGAGGATGACGATGGCGATGTGGCCCCCCAGGTGGAAACGGGCAGTGACGGCAGCGTTACCGAAATTTATCCATCGCGTCGGATCAGAAAGGATGCGTCCGGCGAGTTGATCTCACAGTATGTTCGCACCACTCCGGGGCGCATCATTTACAACAAAACCATTCAACTTTCTTTGGCTAGCTAATTGGGAGACAGACAATGGCTCAGGATGATATGACGAAAAGCTTATACCCAGAGACACCGCCAGTGTTCTGTAACCAGGTTGTCAACAAAGGGCGACTGAAAAGGCTGATTGGTTGGTCTTTTACCCATTACGGCACTGCCCGCACGGCTGAAATGGCCGACAACTTGAAGGATCTGGGATTTCGGTATGCCACAAAGGCTGGGGTCTCGATCAGCGTCGATGATTTACAGGTGCCTCCGAGTAAGCGCAATTTGCTTGAGACAGCAGAGGAGGAAATCCGCGTTACGGAAGATCGCTATACGCGGGGTGAAATTACTGAGGTTGAACGGTTCCAAAAGGTTATTGATACTTGGAACGGCACCAGTGAGGAGCTGAAGGATGAGGTGGTGCGTAACTTCCGATCCAATGACCCGCTGAACTCTGTCTATATGATGGCCTTCTCGGGTGCTCGAGGGAACTTGTCCCAGGTGCGTCAGCTGGTGGGTATGCGGGGGCTGATGGCCGATCCGCAGGGGGAAATTATTGACCTGCCCATTAAAACAAACTTTCGGGAAGGGCTAACGGTTACGGAATATATTATTTCTTCCTATGGGGCCCGTAAGGGCCTGGTTGATACGGCGCTGCGCACGGCTGATTCGGGGTACTTAACCCGGCGGCTGGTGGATGTTTCCCAGGATGTGATCATCCGTGAGGCTGACTGCGGCACGCAACGCGGCATTGCGGTACGGAGCATGATGGATGGGGATAAGGTGTTGATTCCCCTCAAGGATAGATTATTGGGTCGGGTGGTTCTGGATGACATTGTCCACCCTGAAACCGGAGCGGTGATTCTGGCCAAGAATGAACCGATTTCGGAGGAGTTGACCCATGAGATTGTCGCGGCGGGCATTGATGAAGTGGTCGTGCGATCGCCGTTGACCTGTGAAGCAGCGCGTTCCGTTTGCCAGTGCTGCTATGGCTGGAGCCTAGCCCACGCCCATATTGTGGATACTGGAGAAGCAGTGGGCATTATTGCAGCCCAGTCCATTGGTGAGCCGGGAACTCAGCTCACCATGCGGACATTCCACACGGGGGGGGTGTTTACGGCAGAAATGGCGCGCCAGATCCGGGCTCCCTTTGATGGCAAGGTGAAGTATCCCAAGCAGGTCAGAATGCGGCCCTTCCGCACTCGGCATGGGGAAGATGCCTATACCGCTGAAACCAGCACTCGCCTCACCCTTGAAGGGGGCAGCAGCAAAAAAGAGACCTTTGAGATTACCCAAGGCTCAACTCTCTTTTTCGCCGACGGCCAGACCGTGAAGCAAAGCCAGATGCTGGCAGAAGTTGTCAACACGGGCCAAAACCGCAAGAGCACCGAAAAGGCCACCAAGGATGTGGCCACTGACCTAGCCGGGGAAGTCAGATTCTCTAATCTGGTGCCCGAAGAAAAGCGCGATCGCCAGGGTAACACAACCCGGATCGCGCCACGCGGCGGCTTGATCTGGGTGCTGTCTGGAGAGGTGTACAACCTACCCCCAGGTGCAGAACCTGTGGTTAAAAATGGCGATCGCATTGAAGCGAACGACGTATTGGCTGTCACTAAGCTCGTCACCGAACATGGGGGCGTTGTACGGCTACCAGAACACCCCGATGCCAAAGGCAGTCGGGAAGTGGAAATTATCACAGCCTCTGTCATGCTGGATAAAGCGACGGTGCACCTTGAAAGTCATCAAGGTCGAGAGCAATACGTCATTGAAGCCAACAACAAGCAGCAGTTCTTGCTCAAGACCACGCCGGGCACCAAAGTTGCGAATAATCAAGTGGTCGCGGAACTGGTGGATGATAGCTATCGCACAACCTCTGGCGGCATCATCAAGTACTCTGGCGTAGAAGTCGCCAAGCGGGGCAAAGCCAAACAGGGCTATGAGGTCATGAAAGGGGGCACCCTGCTCTGGGTTCCTGAAGAAGCCCACGAAGTGAACAAGGACATTTCTCTGTTGCTCGTTGAAGATGGGCAGTACGTTGAGGCGGGCACAGAAGTTGTGAAAGACATCTTCTGCCAGAGCAGCGGCGTCGTGGAAGTGACCCAGAAAAACGACATTCTCCGGGAGATTGTCATCAAGCCTGGCGACTTGCATCTCGTGGATGATCCAGAAGCCGTTTTGGCCAAGCATGAAACCCTTGGCAATCCAGGTGAAGAAGTCATACCGGGGTTAACCATCCAAGAACTCCGCTTCTTAGAATCAGTAGAAACCCCAGAAGGCTATGCCCTGCTGCTGCGGCCCATCATTGAGTTTGTGGTGCCCGACGTTCCTTCGATTCCTTCCCAAGAGTCGATCAATGAGGAAGGCCGCGCCATCCAGTTGCGCGCTGTCCAGCGTCTCCCCTTCAAAGATGGTGAGCGCGTCAAGTCGGTGGAAGGGTTAGACCTGTTGCGCACGCAGCTGGTCCTGGAAATTGATACGGACGCGCCTCAAATCGCCGCCGACATCGAAGTCGTAGCCGACGAAAGTGATCCTGAAGTTTCTCGGTTGCAAATCGTGATTTTAGAATCACTGGTACTGCGGCGCGACGTGGCAGCGGATCAGACCCAAGGCAGCACCCATACTAGGCTGCTGGTCGAAGACGGTCAGCAAATTGATCCCGGTGCCATTGTGGCTCGCACTGAAATCAAGTCTAAGCAGGGCGGTGAAGTTCAGGGGATTCGAAAAGATGGCGAAACCATTCGCCGGGTTCTAGTGGTAACCGAGCACGACATCACACAGCTCAACACCCAAAACGCAACGCCAACCGTCCAGGCTAACGACCTGCTGCGGGCTGGCGATGAGATTGCGCCGGGTATCGTGGTGCCAGAGTCGAGCCAAGTGCTCTCCGTCGAAGCAGATCACTTGCGTTTACGCACGGCCCGACCTTACCTGGTTTCCCCAGGAGCAGTTCTGCAAATTGATGATGGCGACCTCGTTCAGCGGGGGGATAATTTAGCGTTGCTGGTATTTGAGCGCGCCAAAACCGGAGACATCATTCAAGGTCTGCCCCGGATTGAAGAACTCCTAGAAGCCCGTAAACCCAAGGAGATGTGCGTTCTGGCCCAGCGGCCTGGCACGGTTCAGCTTATCTACAACGACGATGACTCTTTTGATGTCAAAGTCCTGGAAGGAGATGGCACGGTCACGGACTATCCCTTAGGACCTGGACAAGCGCCTATTGTCTCCGATGGTCAGACCATTGAAGCGGGTGAAGCCATTACCGATGGCCCCGTTAACCCCCACGACATCCTGGAAATTTATTTCCGGCTGCATCGTGAATCGAAGGGACTCTATGAAGCTGCTCTGATTAGTCTCCAGAAGGTGCAAACCTTCCTGGTGAAAGGGGTTCAGTCTGTGTATCAATCTCAGGGCATTGATATTGCCGACAAACACATTGAGGTTGTCGTTCGACAAATGACCTCAAAGGTGCGGATTGATGACGGAGGTGATACCACCTTGCTACCCGGAGAACTCATTGATTTGTATCAAACCGAGCAGGTTAATGAAGCCATGTCCATCACAGGTGGCGCACCCGCCGAATATACACCAGTTCTGTTGGGGATCACCAAAGCTTCGCTCAACACCGATAGCTTCATTTCTGCGGCCAGTTTCCAAGAAACCACTCGGGTACTCACAGAAGCTGCCATTGAAGGGAAGTCGGACTGGCTGCGCGGTCTGAAGGAAAACGTCATTATCGGTCGCCTAATTCCAGCGGGCACTGGATTCAATGTCTATGACGAAATTACCGGGGGTGGACTCAACGATTACGATAGCTCCTACGAAGGCGGTCTCTATCGCACCGATGAAGATGTGATTGATGACCATACGGCTCGGTCTTATACGCTTGAAGACCCTGAGACGGTGTCCGGTCAAATTGAAGGTCTCTTAGGCGGCAATGGAGAACAGCGGGGTGCGGTCAACCCAGCCTACGGCGTTGATCCCAATGACGACTATGCGCTCATTGATGATTCTGTAGCGGAAAAGTTTAGCCTTGGTTCTGAAGAAGAATAAAGCGACTTTTCAAGGAACTAGAGTCACAAGGGCGAGGCATTGCTGCCTCGTCCTTTTCTTTTCTTCCCCAACCACCCTTAGTGTGGAGATGCTTGGGAGCAGAAGTCGCCGCTGACGACACCCCAACATGACGGAGCATTCAGGTAGCTGCTGCATTGATAACACCATCCCCGACCATGGCGTTCGGTCATTTAGATTAACTGCTAGATTAACTGCACCTTCGCCGCCTTCAGCATGTGGTAGGTAATCATGAGCTGGGTCAGAGCCAGGGGATAACTCTGGAGTATTTCACCCGTTGTGCCGATAATTTTGCCAATATCCTCATTGCCTTCGAGACTACAGAACTGCCCCAGATAGGGCACTTCTCCACATAAAATGCGTTCTAGCTCCATGACCTGCTCTTTGGTGGCATGGCCGTCGATATCTAGAACATCGACCGGCTTACCCATGTCTCGGTCTAAACCCAACCGAATTGCTTGTCCCAGATGGTTCCCTTCTGGATTCAGAATTTGGCTCAGATCGGGGTGCGGAATCGTAGGCCGTAAAACCAGCTGCACATTCAAAAGTAAGTCACTTTCATTCGGGTTATTATCCGGGGGGAAAAAAGTTACCACCATATCCGCCCACTGACGCTGAGGGCGGATAAAGGCTTCAGAGTCTTCTTCTCGCTTGGCTAACTGCTCCAAGACCTGCTCTTTAGAATAACCGCGCTTACCCGTATCGCGCTTGATTTTCCAGGCTGTTCTGAGGGTTTCAGGGGGTGCGAGGTAAGCTTTGACATCGTAGCTGTCGCGAGCCGCACGGGTGGAGTACCCCAACAATCCTTCCACAATGACAAATTTTTTCGGCTGGATATATTCAGGTGGGTCAAACATGCCCGTGGAGTGATTGTAGATGGGCTTCAAAATAGCCTGACCGGTTCGCAATAAGCTCAAATGCTGCTGAATGATATCCAGGTAGTTACAGTCAGGGTGCAGGGCTGAAATACCTTTCTCAGCGCGTTGCTGACGGTCGTAACGATGATAGTCATCCGTACAGATGACCGTGACTGTATCTTCGCCCAAAATCTTGGCAATGCCCCGGGTCAACGTTGTTTTGCCAGAGGCACTATCTCCAACAATGCCAAGAATAATCGGACGTGCAGCCATAATGCGTCTCCAGGATCAAGTGGGTACAACAAACCTACATCAATCTACATTATTAAAGCAGAGTTATCCGGCACAGCATTGAAGTGCCCTCACCCCAAGCATGCTAGCGGACGTTGCGGTCAATGATGTAGAGGTATGAGGTTAGAAGTACCCGACCTAAAGACTCTCATGGTTTGCGGGCTGGCTTCTAAGCAATAAGCAAAGGAGCTGCACAGTGACAGCTCCCCAAAAAGTTATAGATAGCGCTCAACAGAGCGTTCTATTATGGTTGTTTTTTAATCAGTCATGAAGGGCTTAAGAAGCAAGGTCAGTCGTGATACCCACCTCAGACCGCTCTGACAGAGAGTTTAATCTCTCCTTGGTGGTTACAGGGTAGAGGAAGCGATAAAAACTCTACGCCACGCTGTACTGCTGTTCCTGCACAGGGTCGAAAGCTGTCTGACAGTCTTGCATCGCTCTCCTTCGACTGTCAGCAATGGGACAAAGCGGTAGAACACCCAGCCAGTTTTGCGAACCCAATTTGGGACGGATTAAAAACACCACACCTAGTCTCTTTAACCCATCATCACGCACAGGACATCTTCTCAATCCCGTTTCTATGCTAGCTAAAGATTGAGAACCCCTGCTTGATTGATGACCTAACTTAACGAAGGGGATAAAAGCAGCAAAATCTTGCTTAGGATCGTGAATTAAATCAGGTCGGTCATTGCAAGATTGTTTCGCCCTCACCCCAGCCCTCTCCCAAAGTGGGAGAGGGAGC
>CAZXWR010000217.1:0-7148 GCA_964644325.1 uncultured bacterium | reverse complement strand
GAAGACCCGACCGTAGCCCCCTGTCGCAAATAAAACGGCCTTAGCCCGCACCACTGCCAGCTGACCATCCAGCAGGTGATACATCACGACTCCCTTGGCTCGGTTGTCTTCAAGGATGAGACGCATAACGTACCACTCATCATAGATCTGCACCCCATAACGCTGGATGTTGCAGTACAGCTCGTGGAGAATCGCGTGACCCGTTTTATCTGCTGCATAGCAGGTTCGGTTGTGACTGTGGCCGCCAAAGGCCCGCTGGGCAATCCGGCCATCGGGAAGTCGTGAGAATAAAACCCCCATGTGCTCGAGATCAATGACGACCTCGGGGGCTTCTTTGGCCAAAATGGCAACGGCATCCTGATCCGCCAGGTAGTCGGAGCCTTTGACCGTATCAAAGGCATGGGCTTCCCAGCTATCTTGATCATCGACATTTTTGAGCGTCGCCGCGATCCCCCCTTGGGCAGCGACTGAGTGAGACCGAATCGGATGGGTTTTAGCAATGAGCCCAATGTTGAGTTGGGGCGCAAGTCGCTTCATTTCTAGAGTGGCGCGGCAGCCTGCCAGCCCACCCCCAACAATCACAACATCGTGATCGATCATGTTCCAGCCTCTGGATTCAGGATTGTCAGAGCACTTGAGAGTTTGCCCTTCCTCAATCTACCGAGTTTGCCGAGACGCTATCGGGTTTTTAAGGAAAAGTTACGCCCTCAGGCTGTTTTGCTGGAATCCCTGGGTGGGTGTGAGACGTGCATGGGTCTGACGATTGCACTGGACTCTAGCTGAAGTAGTCCTGGTACTTCTCATAGAGGTCTTGACCCGGCACTTTTTGCAGGAAGGCCTTCACCTGCCGATAATTTTGCTTTTGGTACTGGGCCCGAATAGACTGAACGGCTGCGGAATACTGCTGCCATTCCTGGAGCAGCGCGGCCATTTCTTGAAACTTGGGGAAGGCGACCTCATGTTTGGCCATTAGGGCAATATATTGCAGCATCCGAGCGTAGGTTTCTGGCTTATTGGCTGCGGCTGGCACGCCAATGACTTTGCCTAAGCTTTCAAACGGGGCGTACTGGGAAATAACCTGTACGGTTAGCCCTTTGAAATCCAATAAATCTTGGCGGCGCAGGTTCCGAATAATCTCAGATACCTGGCGTAGACTCGAGTAGTCGGTCATTTGGTTGGCTTTGAAGGCCGCGAGGAGCTTTAAGCCAAGGCGATGTTCAGCCAGTGTCTCAAGCTGGCTGACGTAGGTGCGCAGGGCACTGCGACCTTCTTCGCTCTGCATTTGTGGATAAACTTCAGCAAATTTAGGTTCAAGATGAACTTTGAAGGCTGTGGGGTTGGTCAGCTTGGCCAGGGATGCCTCGACAAAATCAAAAAAATCTCGGAACTTCCGACCCTGGTGTTTGATCTCAATTTGCTCTAGGCTCAAAAAACACTGTTGAGTTTGCAAGCCCACCTGAAGTAAGTTGACGTACTGTTCTAAGTTGGCATAACCTGGGGAACCCTTAGCTAATGCATGCTTGATACGCACATAGGCCAAAAATTCAGGGTTGCCAAACTTCTCGTTGTCGATGGCGATCGCCCGATTGATGGTGCGCAATGCCTTGTTCAGGGCTTCTTGGTGCAGTGTCTGAACTTCTGCCGGGATGTCATCTTTATGGAAGCGTCCAGTGACCCGCTCCCATAAACTGCGATCGCCGATGAGCGGTCGATTCCACCAGGGCTTTGCCACCCGGTCAGTGCCAGACGCTGCTTGTTTATCTAAGAAGACCATAGGACTTGCGACTCACCAAAGACTTGATCAACCCACCCCTCAAGTTTCCGAGAATCAGGGGAGCTGAGTTCTAAACGTATTGTTGCAACCTGTTTTGAGTCCAGCACTAAAGATTTTGCCTTGGAAAAGCTCCCGTTCACAAGAGATCTTTGGCTGAGACCCTGACAATCGCTGCATTTTTCTACCCACCCCAACTTAATCGCTCCATCCATAACATGTCAAAGCGCTGGCTGTCTTGCAACAGGAACGGAAAATGAAGAACAAAACCTGAAGTGGAAAGTCGTCAGGTCATTGCCCTGGGGTTCAGCGTTGGGTGTTCGTTCACCTGCGATGGCAATTGAGCAGGCAGGCTGAATTTCACTCAATATACCCAGGTTCGTTTTTTTTGCCTGCATCCTGGCTGTAAATCTATACAGGTTCTGATACCAGTGCCACAGTTACCAGTGCCACAGTATCAACGGTCTAGATTGCCGGGTTTCACTGTCTGGGTTAACAGATAGTGGGGATGGTCAGTGATGATGCCTGTGAGCGGTAGATTAAGCAGCTGGGCATGGTCTGCTGCAGTCACCGAACCATAGACCCAATTGCGAAATCCTAGATGCTGCGCCAGCTCCAAGGTTGCTGTATCCAGGCGTTCCATGTTCCAGACGATATCGGGTGAAGACATCGGAGCCATCAAACTGGAGAACTGCTGTAAGTGGGGCTGGAGCGGACAGTGGGCCATCAGATAACCCACGCGGTAGGTTTGCTCTGAGGCAATCGTATGCAGGATAGGGTGCCAGAAGGACGTCACCAGAAAGGTCTGGGCTGGGTATGGTTGGAGCGCTGCACGGGTGCGGGGCCATGCTTCTGGGACTTTGAGTTCTATATTCCACAGCCAACTGGATTGCGGCGGTGTAAGGGTCAAGGCTTCGGCTAAACTCGGAACGGCATAGCCCACTATCTGACTCAGTTCACGGTGCGTTAAGGTCGCGATCGCCTTACCGTTGGGTGCCAGCCGATCGTGGTATAAAATCGCGACCCCATCCGCACTTAAGCGGACATCTGTTTCAATGCCATCAACCCCCAGGTCGATGGCCGCTGCAAAGGCAGCCAGGGTATTTTCAGGAGCCTTGGCATGATAGCCGCGATGGGCTAGCACTAGCATGGAGCCAGCCGAGAAAAGTGAACCCGTAAGCCATCGCGGGGCATGGGGGTTGGAATCACCACCAGTTCTAGATCTTGGTCGGGCAGAAGGTTCCAGCGATACTGCCGCAGCAAATGACAGGCAAAGAGCTTCGCCTCCAAGCGGGCAAATTCTTTCCCCAAACATTCCCGAATGCCGCCGCCAAAGGGGATATAGCTAAACTTTGCTTGCTTCTCAGCCTGGTGGGGGTCAAAGCGATCGGGGTCAAAGCGATCGGGGTCAAAGCGATCGGGGTCAGGGAACGTCGCGGGATCCGAGTGGCTGGTGCCGATTTGACAGAGGACTGACCAGCCAGCGGGAAGCTGATAGCCGTCCCAGATACAGGGCTGCAAAATTTTGCGAAAGACGCCACCGACGGGCGGGGTAATGCGTAATACCTCTTTGAAAACCTGCTCTAGGTAGGGCATTTGCTTAAAGGTTTCCAGGGTTAAAGGCCGATCAGCAAATGCAGCTTGCTCTGCCCGGAGCCGTTCCGTGACCTCAGGGTGCAGGGCAGTCTGGAGGCAGAAGGTAGCCAGGTGAGATGTAAGGGTTTCATGGCCCGCAAACAGCAGCAGCAAAATCTGATCCTTGAGTTCATCCACCGTGAGCTTTTGCCCCGTTTCATCTTCGGCCTGGATCAGTAACCCGAGGGCATCTTGACCTGGGTCGGCTGCGGTCTGGCGGGTACGAATAATCTGGGCAATTTCGGTGAGGAGGCGATCGCGACAGCGCAGGGCTTTGCCAAATCGAGTCCAGGGAAGGTTAATCGGTAAGGTGAACAGCCCCTGACACCATTCTTCAAACCAATGGCCTAGAGCGGTATCGGCCCCCTGATCCAGACCCACCAGCAGCTTACAGGCAACATCCAGGGTATAGCGCCGTAAAGACGGGTACCAGGTCAGGGTTTGCTGCTGCGCCCAGTCCTGGGTATAGGTTTCCGTGATCTGCTCCATTGCGGCAATATAGCCAGACAATGCCCGTGGCATGAATGCCTGAGCCAAGAGCTTGCGGCGGCTCTGATGCATGTCTCCCATTTGGGTCGCGAGGGAATCTCCCAGGAGTGCGGCGGTACTGGGGGGCCACTGCACCTGAAAGTATTCGTTTTCGTGGGTCAAGATAAACTGATTGGCGGCTGACCCTTTGACAAAGATGGTGGGCTGACCCAACAGCTGGGTTTTGAAAACATCCCCGTACTGGGCGTGACGCTTACTGCCAAAGTTGCGATCGCGAAAAAACTGAAGGGTTTCACCCACGAACGGCAGTCCCATCTGCCCCGGAGGAAGCGGGGATTCTGGGGTTGGGGAATCTGGGGTTGAGGGATCTGGCTGTGCGGTCAGGGGCATGGTGAGCGGTGTCAAGTAATGGGTTCGTTATGGGTTTGCTTTATAGGGTAGCGAACCTGCAAGACATGGGCCTCTGGGTTAAGGAACCGGGTTGTCGAGGATTATTTCGCCGTCGGCGGGCATGCCAGGTTTGGCAAAGCCTTGGGGACGCGTAAGGCTGAGCTTCAGGCCAAAGACCTGGGTGACGCGATCATCCTGAAAGTAGATATTTTCTGGGGTAAATGAGGCTTCGGCATCAATCGCAGAGACCGTTGCAGCCAAAGCCTTCTGCGGGGCTGAATCTAGAAACACTTGGGCCTTCTGTCCGACACGCACCTTGCCAATGTCCCCTTCGGGCAGATAGCCCCGCAGATAGATCTGGCCTAAGTCAATCACGGTCAAGACGGGCGTGCCAGCGGCAATGACTTCACCGGGCTCGCTGGTGCGGGTCAGGACAATGCCGTCGATGGGACTCACAATTTTGAGATTGCTGAGTCGGGCCGCAAGGGCTTGACGATTGGCTTGGGCGCGCGTCACTTCAGACTGGGCGGCTTCGAGCTGGGCGGTAGCTTGAACCCGCTGGGTCTGTAGTCGCTGAATCTGGGCGGTGCGAATTTCAGGGTTGAGGGTACTGCTGCTAGCCTGGGTCAGGCTGCCCTGGGCCGCATCGACCTGCTGCTGGGCAGCAACCAGGCCGGATTTTCGTGCCGCTAAGGTTTCTTGGACTGTCTCAAATTGAGTGCGGGCTTGTTCAAAGCGCTGTTGCGAAACGGCCCCATCCGCTAAGAGCTGGGCAAAGCGATCGCGATCGGCCTGGGCGAGGCGCAGTTCGGCTTCAACCTGCTTCAGCTGGGCTTGGGCCTGGGCGAGCTGGGCCTGGGCGGTGGCGACAGTGGCGGCGGCTGCCTGAATACGCCCACTGGCTTCAGCGGTAGATTGCGATCGCGTGAGTTCAAGTTCCGCAATTTGGCTATCCACCACTGCCAGCTGGAGCTGTGCCTGTTTGACCTGTTGCTGGGCAGTGGCAACCTGAGCCCCAGCTGCGGCGAGTTCGGCCTTGAGTTCTGCATCATCGAGCTGGGCAATGACTTGGCCTTGGGTGACGCGATCGCCCTCCCGCACAGTCATGCGCTCAATCCGACCCGATACCTTGGTTCCTACATCCGTTTCGTATCCTTCCAGGCGACCGCTCACGGCCAGCTTTGGTTCGGGAGCAGCGCGCCAAAGTAGCCGACCAACCCCTACCGCAAGACCCGTAAGCAGTAGCCCAGCTAGCAAAAAAGCCCAGGGAAGTCGCCGTTTTGCAGGAGAGGGCATGTTCAAGTCGGCTGGGCCAGACTGCTCGATCGGTTCTGAGGGTGTAGAAACTGACATAATCTTCACCCTATATCACCGCAGGATATAGTGCTGCCTTGATCCTAGCGAATTCATCCATCGCCACAGCAAACCAGCAAATTTCTTAGTAATGAACCTCCAAGATCTGACGACCTGTATCAGGGTTTAGATGAGGTGGAGGGATTGCCTTGGCGATTGCCCGTCAGGTAAAGAAACCTACCTTGTGACGGTCGCTAACCCGATACTATAGGTACGGTGCCATTGCACCCATTCTTTCCATCGGCAGCAGCGAAACCCATGTCTATTCAAACGGTGGCGACCAATCCGTTCTCAGATCAAAAGCCTGGTACGTCTGGGCTTCGCAAACAGGTTTCGGTTTTTCAGAAGCCCCACTATTTAGAAAATTTTATTCAGTCTATCTTCGATAGTCTCGACCAGCTTCCAGGCAGCACCTTAGTTCTAGGGGGGGATGGCCGTTACTTTAATCGTCAGGCCATCCAAATTATCCTCAAGATGGCTGCGGCCAACGGCGTAGGACGGGTCAAGGTGGGTCAGGGGGGCATCCTCTCAACGCCAGCAACCTCCTGCGTGATTCGCAAGTATAAAGCACTGGGTGGCATTGTCTTGTCGGCCAGCCATAACCCCGGGGGACCCAATGGTGACTTCGGCGTAAAGTACAACATTGGCAACGGTGGCCCCGCGCCTGAAAAGGTAACCGATGCCATTTATACTCGCACCCAAACTATCCATGAGTACAAGATTCTTTCGACCCTAGATGTCGATATTGACCATCTGGGCGAAACTCAGCTGGGCAACATGACGGTAGAGGTCATTGATGCAGTAGCCGACTATGCCGACTTGATGGAGTCTATTTTTGACTTTCCCCTGATTCGGTCTTTGTTGACTGGGGGTGACTTTACGATGTGTGTTGACTCCCTCCATGCCGTGACTGGCCCCTACGCCAAAGCTATTTTTGAAGATCGCCTGGGAGCACCCAAGGGCACCGTCATTAATGGCGAACCCCTGGAAGACTTTGGCGGTGGCCACCCCGACCCGAACCTCGTCTATGCCCATGACCTGGTAGAGACTATGTTTGGGGAGCATGCGCCAGACTTTGGGGCGGCCTCCGATGGCGATGGCGATCGCAACATGATTGTGGGCCGCAATTTCTTTGTGACCCCGAGCGATAGTCTGGCGGTGCTGGCGGCCAATGCCACCCTGGTGCCTGGGTATAGCGAGGGTCTGTCTGGCGTGGCGCGCTCGATGCCCACCAGTGAAGCCGTGGATCGCGTGGCGGAAAAGCTGGGGCTGGACTGCTATGAAACACCCACGGGCTGGAAGTTTTTTGGCAACCTGATGGATGCCGACCGGGTTACCCTCTGCGGGGAAGAAAGCTTTGGCACCGGGTCAAACCACATCCGCGAAAAAGATGGACTGTGGGCGGTGCTGTTCTGGCTGAATATTTTGGCCGTGAACCAGCAGTCTGTTGAAGAGATTATGCGAGAGCACTGGCAAACCTTCGGTCGTAACTACTACTCCCGCCATGACT
>CAZXWR010000216.1:0-7160 GCA_964644325.1 uncultured bacterium | reverse complement strand
CTGAACCCGGTACCATTCGGGGCGATTTTGGGGTTGATATTGGACGCAATATTATCCACGGATCTGATGCGCCTGAAACAGCACAGCGAGAAATTGGGCTTTGGTTTAAGCCGGAAGAACTCGCAGACTGGACACCCACGTTAACATCCTGGATTTACGAGTAGCGCGCTAGATCTCCGCCTTTCGCCAAAAAGCACCGCCAACGCGGTGCTTTTTTCTGCACAATCAATCGGCTAGCGCGTGAGCTGTTACGACTTGATCACGTCAACTTCTTTGGCCGGGACAATCGGTTGCGAGATCAGGGGCACTTCAGCCGTTGGCTCCACTTCGGAAACTGGCTTTGGCTGTTCCAGTACGGCAGGCTGAGAGGTGGGCTCGTCTTTGACCCGTTCCGAAAAACCCCAAGCAAAGATAGCCGCGATGATTGTAATCATCAACCACTGCGGCGGCACCAGACCGTCGTTGAACACCTTGATCAACAGCCGGAGACCAACCAGTACGACGGTGATATAGCCCGCATCTTGGAGATGGGTGAACTCCTGCAACCAGCGGATAAAGAGTTCCGCTAAGCATCGTAGGGTGATAATCCCGATCACCCCCCCTGTAATGACCAGCCAGCGCTCATCTGAGAGGGCGATCGCCGTGGTCACACTATCGAGGGAAAATGCCAGGTCAGTAACCGCAATGAGGGGAATGGCCTGCCAGAGGCTATTAAACCGGGGGCCGTGATGATGTTGAGACTCATCTTCCTCTGACGTAAAGTACTGGAACGCGAGCCAGAGCAAATAGGCCGCTCCCATTAGCTCAAATTGCCAAAAGCGGATGACCCAGGTCGCTGTAAAAATGAGCAGCATCCGCATGCCAAAGGCAGCGACCATGCCCAAATTGAGCGCGCGTCTTTGTAGCGCCGGGTCTTCTAGCCCTTGAACCAGTGCAGCCAGCGCGATCGCATTGTCCGCTGAGAGCACTGCTTCAAGACCGACCAAAATACAAACCAGCAAGGCTGTATGAACTTCAAAATGCGAAGAAAATTCAAAGAGATGGTCTAACATTCGAAATTCAGGGGGGCACCGCGAGTTTAAAGATGGACTGGGGCAACCTTAGCGATTTGGACTAAGGCCCACTCTATTCTGTTATATAACCCTAACGTTAATCGGGGGTCTTGTGCAGGTTCATCCTTAACCCAGGGCAATCCCCCATGAACGGAGCAGACACAGCTGATAAGAGCGATCGCTGCCCCTGTCTCGGAATTAGCTGGGCTTCGATGAGGGATACCCCGCATTGGGGCAGCCCTACGCAGCTAGAGACCCAGAGTGTTTAGTGATGTAACAAATCATTCCCCTGGGTGTCAATTTCGCCGACATTGTGAACTAAGCCCTGCATTCACAAGGAGTTTGGCGTTATGTTAACGGACACGCAAGTCTTCATCGCTTTGGCGATCGCCCTGGTGCCAGGTATTTTTGCCCTGCGTTTAGCAACAGAGCTATACAAGTAAACCCTCGGTTTATCGGAGCTGTATTAGCTTGGAGGGAGGAGATCCAAGACGTTGGTGTCTTGACCTCCCTTCAGCCAAGTAAAACGTTTTGGCTGCCAATGAAGGTGTCCGTCAATTATTAGTACAAGTGTCAATACAGCTTTGTTCGCTGGGATTGGATGACGGAAAAATATTTATAAATTTAATTGACTTTAATTTCATCTTTCCGTTAGATTAGCATCGCGTGAAATGTAATTGTGCTAAAAAATTGACGCTTGTCCATCGGTCGGTATCACAAGCAAGAGTCTTGAACTCGTTCCAAGCTAAATCTAAAGGGCAGGGTTCTTTCGCGCGATCAAGACTTTGGTGGGGTTCAGTGAGAGATAAGCTGCACATTTTTTAAAGAGGTGTCTGCATATTAATTCATTTCAGTCACTTCGCTTCTTCGAAAAAGTGATGACGACGAGGGAGCTTAATCCAGGTAACCCTATAGGTTTACCTTAAGTACTGGATTTTCTTGGCTCGTTAAACTGGCTTATTATAAGTGTCAGCTCACTGACGTTTCATCAACTGTTTAACTTTTTAAAATAGCGGTTAACCCCCAACCATGAGCGTTCTTCCTAACCCTGTACAGCCTCGGTCTCGCCGCACAAAAGAAGATATTTTGGCTGAGCGGCGGCGGCGGCTTGAGCGTTCTTCTGCTCGCCGTCTGAAGAGTGGGTTACGTGTCGTGCCGGACACCCCCCCTGCGAAGCCGATCCCAATTTGGGAAGCCAGCTTCAAGCTGGGTGTCAATACTCTGCTTATTCTGGCCGCCATTGCAAGTGCAGCCCGATTAATTCCCAATCAGGTTTCCCAACAGGCAAAGCTGGATATTATTCAGCAGGAGGAAGCTAAAGTCAAGCAGCGCGTTCAGGATCTTGAAGTGTCCCGTTTACGCGGTCAAAACCCTGAAATGGCGCCCCGAATTGCTGAAGAGAACGGTAACTTAATCCGAGTGAATAAGTACCGAGTAGTTCGGGTGCCCAACCTAAATGGGGTTCAGTAGGCTTTGTGTTGAAGTTTCTGCATTGAAGTCGCTTACCAGACTCTGATTTGACCCTCTAATTCCGCTCCAGATCACTCCTTGAGAAAGCTTATGACCTCTAGTGCCGAGTCCATCAATACCCAGGAAGTTTCCCCGGATGCCTATGTCATTGTGGGGCTAGCAACGTGGTTTGTGAAGCAAGACAATAAACTCATGCCAGTTAAGGTGGCAGAGCCGATTGCGTCTGCTTCTTTAGAAGCGATTGCCCACGGCATTGAAACCTCCTATGAGCTGGCGATCGCCACTACTGTTGGGGCAGTCTATCAAGAGGGTCAAGTTAGCCTGCCTCCGGAATTCCCGGCAGGCACCGAGCTAGGCGAAGCGTTTGCTGAGCGCCTACAGGCTGCGGCCCGAAGTTTTCGGTCTCGGCCCGAGGCCCAGTCCATTATTCCCCTGGGACAAGTCAAGCGAGACTTTAATTACTCCACCGAACGCAAACGGATGCTCAACCCCGATCGGGTTGTGAGTACCGAAGACAACGTCAAACAACATGCCTACACACACCAAGTTCTTTAAGCCTGGATTGAGGGCTGTTTTATGAGTATCAGCATCCTGCTGTCTTGGAGTGGTTGGCAATTTTTAGGGGCGCTGACTGCTTGGCTAATGTTGGCCTGTGTCGGGCTTAGCCTTTGGTCTGCGGTGCGTGATACCTATGCCATCAGCCGCAGGCTACACAAAATCCCCTGTGCGCGCTGCCAGTTTTTTACCGGGCAACCCGTGCTCAAATGTACCGTTCACCCGGTTAGTGCGTTGTCTGAGACTGCGATAAACTGTCCAGATTTTAAGGGTTAGGGGTTGCTGGATAGTCTCTTTGGTAAGGGCAGCTACTTAGGCAAAAGCAGAAGATCCCAGGTCGGGTGGCACATCTTGCCAGCGTCCGGGCCCCACAGCTCGGATTGCTTCCGTCAATATAAGATCGCCAGTGTACAGGGCTTTACCGACAATGACACCTTTGACGCCCAAAGGTTCTAGCGCCAAAAGGTTGAGTAGATCCGTCAAAGAACTGACTCCCCCTGAAGCGATAACCGGAATCTGAACAGCAGTGGCCATTTCCCGCAGAGGGGGAATGTTGGGGCCCTGCAATGTACCATCTCGCTGAATATCGGTGTAGATAATGGCGGCGGCACCACAATCTGCCATGCGCTGGCCCAGTTCTACAGCCAAGACTTCGGACGTTGTGAGCCAGCCCCTTGTGGCGACTTTTCCCTCACGGGCGTCGATTCCAACGATGATTTGGTCAGGGTGTTTTTGACAGAGGCTGGCAACCAACTCGGGCTGTTCAATCGCAACCGTACCGAGAATGACCTGCTGAACACCTGAGGCTAGCATGGCCTCAATCCGCTCGGCGGAACGGAGCCCGCCCCCAACCTGTACGGGAATGGCAAGCGCTGCAACAATTTGGGCAATAATCGGTAGGTTAACGGGGTCACCCGTTTTCGCCCCGTCTAGGTCTACGAGATGGAGGCGGGTCGCGCCCTGAGCCGCCCAAGATTGTGCCATTGAAACTGGGTCATCAGCGACGACCTCAGACTGATTGTAATCTCCTTGATAAAGTCGGACGCAACGTCCCCCTAGAAGATCAATCGCAGGGATAACATCCATGACAAAAATGACTGAGTGAGAAGCCCCTCCTATTGAAGCAGCTTTTGGCAACGGCTGGCGTATTTAACCTGTTACAGTTGCGCTGTCTTTCCCGGTGTCCCTCTGTCCTATCTCGTTGTCGCACTCCTTCGAGAAACTATCTCATTGACAAGCTGGAACTAGCGCTTGTGTTTTTTGCGTTGTGCCGATTCCCAAACCTCATTCATGGCCTGGAGGGCCAGGTCCCGAGGCAGTTGGGCTAGGGTTTCGTTGTGATGAAATTTCAGACTAATCACCAGCTGTTTATAAAGCACTGCATAGTTTTGCCGATCGGGGGGGATTTGAAAAGATTTTTCTTCCACGACTTCGAAGGTGAATGCGACGGAATCCGGGAACTAAACTGATAAAACTTAGATCTGATGTGCTAAATGATACACGCAAGTTCTAGCATTCCCATAACTGGGGAATTCTCATCAAGCCAGCGCTGGCATGAGTGCTGATCGGGAATTTAACGATTGGATTCTGGCGCCAAAGGTTTGCGTAAAAAAGCGGCTTGGGGTGAATAGCCTAATTTTTGGTAGAGCGCTAGGGCAGGCTGATTGTCGTTGAAAACATGAAGGCCAATGTGGTGATCGCCCCGTTGTCTTGCCCAGGATTCCGCTTGAGCCATCAGAGCTGTCCCGAGGCCCTGTCGCCGATGTTGAGGCGCGACATAGAGCAATAACAGATGGGTGTAGGCTTCCCCCTGCTGCTGTTCCATGGCGCTGCCCAGCCAAAGACAGCCCACCGGAGCTGATGTGGGTTCATCCAGAGGATGCACGAGCCACAGTGGGGTTTCCCGAGACCAGAGCTGATCCACCGTATCAGCGAGGTGCGCCGTTCTGCTGAGGGCGCATAACTCTTGGTAAGCCGCCCTGAAACAGGACTTCAGGTAAGGGCGATCGCCATGATTTCCCTGACGCAGCTGGTAGTTTGAAGGCCAAGATGAGCTTGTCGGGAATGCGTTGCCAGACATTGCAGGATTTTAGATGCAGCGGCGTCCCACGGTCATCGGACAACCCCTGACCGTGACGGTAACAGCAGAGCCGGTCGGGGAACCAGATCCTCGACCGGAGCAGGCTGCGCCATATCACTGGGTAAGAAGGCTCGAATGCTGGTTGCCAGGAGGGCCACCAGGAAAATTAATACGATAAATAAAGGAGCAATGTATTGACGAAAAAAAGCCATAAAGGTTTCTTAGAATGAAGAAAGTAAAGATACTGTCATTTTAGCCCCCCTTGAATGGGAGGCTTCACCGACTTTGCTGCTGCCAGCAGTTCAGTGATTTCACCACCACAGGAGCAACCAAGCTAGAATGACCCTTGCAATTGGGGAGCAGGCCCCAGAGTTTGCCTTAAAAGATGACACAGGAACCACCAGAACCCTAGCGAACTATCGGGGCAAGTGGGTCGTCCTCTATTTTTACCCAAGGGACAATACACCGGGCTGTACGAAGGAAGCCTGTGGTTTTCGAGATCGCTACCCAGACTTTAGCAACGCCGACATTCAGATTTTGGGCGTGAGTGCCGACACCTTAGCCGCGCATCAAAAATTTAGCAATAAACTCAGCCTGCCCTTCCCGCTCTTGTGCGATCCAGATGCGGTTACGGCTAAAGCCTACGGCAGCTATGGGCCGAAAAAATTTATGGGTAAATCCTACGAGGGTATTTTTCGCCAAACCTTCATCATCGATCCCCAGGGGCAGCTCGCCAAAATTTACACCAAAGTCAAACCAGAGCCCCATGCAGCTGAGGTTTTTGCTGATCTTGTGATGCTGCAACAGGGTGGTTAGATGCTGTTTCTTTGGCAAACGTTCCAGACTGTCCTTGGACTCATCTTTCGCCATCCTTTGTTCGGTGTCATTATCATCCCCATCCAAGAAGATGGTCGCATCATTCTGATTCGCCGCCGCGATAGCCAACGTTGGGGCTTGCCTGGGGGAATGGTTGAATGGGGAGAAGACCTGGCCAGCGCTTTGCGTCGCGAACTGTGGGAAGAAACCGGACTTGAAGTGCAGAGCATGGGGCGGTTAGTGGGGATTTACTCCTCTCCGTATCGAGACCCACGGCTCCATTCGATCTGCGCGGCTGTAGAAGTCAAGGTGGTGGGGCAGGTCGCCATTGCAGATCATCGCGAGGTCATGGACGTGCAGGCTTTTAAGCCTGAGCAAATTCCTTGCGCTGAACTGGCCCACGACCACATTCAACAATTGACCGATTACTGGCAAGGCAAAACGGTCGTCGCCTAGAAACTGCGGAACCTTCTTCCTCTAGACGGGTCTGCATAGCTAGCTACGGTCAGTCTGACCCCGGCAGCTTGGCAGATATCGATACCGCTCGGCACGGGTTCAAGACTAAGGCGAATTGACTTGTTTTGTGGGAGATCAGGAGAAGTTCATCATGCTAAAGCAATCATTCAGCGCTCAGGTATCTGCACTCATGGTGTTTGGGGTGAGCGCTAGCACCCTCGCACCTCTGGCAACCCTGAATCGACCCGCGATCGCAGCGGAATTGTTTGCCCAGTCGGGTGCAGGGCGGCTAGAGGTGGGGACAGAAATTTTTGTGTCTCAACCCGATGGCAAGCGCATCATTTTTAAGCCGGAAGAGACCTTTGAAGTCACCCTGGAAACCCGGGAGGCGGTGCGTTCTGATCGGGGTACCGTCTTGATTCCGCGCCGGACGCTCATCGAAGGCCAGTTTCAGCCCGAAGATGGCGGTACCCAGTTTGTGGCCGATCGCATTATTTTCCCCGATGGTACGGAGCGGCGGTTAGATGCCCGCAGCCCGATTTTAGATAACCGCCAAGATATTGGCAAAGGCACCAATGTTGGCCCGATTTGGCAAGGGGCCTTAGTTGGCGGTGCCGCAGCGGCGATTATTTCCGAAATTTTTGATGATGTGGGCATCTTTAAGGTCTTGGGGGGCGCAGGGGCTGGTGCTTTAGCGGGCTGGCTGATTGCCGGACGGGGCAAAAAAACGG
>CAZXWR010000215.1:0-7171 GCA_964644325.1 uncultured bacterium | reverse complement strand
CCATCACACAGGCCATCAGACCATAGAGATGGCGGCTTTGGGCTGGGGTAAACCCGGCAAATTTCCCCTCACTCAAACTGTTATCGGCCCGCAGGTACATCAACAGAACCGTCAAAAAGGCCGTCAAAGCCGTCTGGGTCCACCAAAATCGCAGCAGTTCCCACAGGGGCAGCACAAAAATATAAAAGCCCATGTCTAAGTTGAACAGAGGATCGGCTTCACCAAATGGGGTGGGGTGAAAGGCCGCCAATACCGTCGTCCAATGTTCCGAGGCAATAAAGCCCATGCTCAGGCTCACCAGCAAGGCGATCGCCCAGTCTAACTTCGGCCCCAGGATCACCACCAGGACACTGCCGCCCACCATCCACAGCCAGGCACCGGGGAGCTGATCCCAGGCGCCTAGCAGCCGCCCAAGGTCATTCCACTCCAGCTGGGGCAGATGGGCTAACCCCTGCAACACCGCCCGGTCTGCCCCACCCCACAAATCGGCGATCGCGTACCCCTGCCACAGCAGTAGACTGGTCAGGAAGGAGCTGATCCCCACCAATAAGGCCAGAAAGGGGCCAAATTTCAGGGGGTAGCTGCGCACTGGCGTCTCGGAGCCACACCAGCCCTGAGCCAAACGCAAATGCCCCGCCAGCATTAACCCCGTCAGGCCCCCAAACAACAGCCAAAGCCCCACCTGGGTCAAGACCCGAGTCCAGTAAAGGGAGGCGTAGCCTAACCCAGAAAACCACCAGCCCTCCGCCGCCAGGTAGCAGACCACATCCAGCGTAAACACGCTGGCCAACAGCCCCAGAACTAACCAACCTAATCGTCCCATCGCGGACTATGGCACAATTTCAGTGACCACATTACCCCCACTGACACGAATCGTCTGCTCCGCAATCTTACCCACGGCGCGCGGGCCACGCACCTGGAAGGCTGGAGATGGACTGACATAGTTCACGTTGCCCAAGGCTTCAATAGACTGGGACTCAGGCTGCCAAAACAGCTGATCCGTCGTCAGCCGCGCCCGATCTCGCAGACCCACCACCTCTACATCTCCCTGCAAATCAATCAAATTCTGGCCCTGATCATACACCCCGCGATTGGCAATGATCGTCACCTGCTGCCGCCGATCTTCAACCCGCAGCATCCCCGGCGCAGACAACCTTTGCCGCTTGGTATCCCAGGAAAGTTCAGGGGCCGTGAGGGTAACAGGCGATCGCCCAACGGTCAGGTGCGCTGGACGCCGCAACACTAAAACACCTGCCTTGAAATCCGCTTCAACCTCTCCGGCAAATGCAGAATCCTGGGTGTTCCCAGAGTTGAGCCGTTCAATTTGCACGGAGGCCTGCTGTGCATCCGCCGCCGGCGTACCCGCCCGCAGCGATTGTCGATCCACTTGCCAAGTCGCCCGATCGGTCTTAAGCCGCAGTCGGGCTTGATCTGAAGCGCCTCGCCCCCGACGGGTTTCCATGACCACATTGCCAGCGACCCGCACAGTTTGGCCCTGATTCGATGCCGTTAGCGTATTGGCCCAGACCTGCACCTCTGGGTGAGTCACCGTCAGGTCCTTGTTGACCTCCAACACACCATCCTGGGGATTCCAGTTCGCTTCTCGTCCCTTGAAAACCAGCTTTCGCTTCCGATCCACAACCTTGACATTGCCCTGCAACCGGATCGTTTTGTCCGTTTGCTGAACCTGGCCCCGCTGCGCGGTCAAGTCAAACACTGGCTTACCAGCCTGGTAGAGCTGCCCCTGCAAGGCATTGGCGTTCACGACCTGCTGCGTCTGGCCATAGGTCACTCCCCTGGCCTGCAACTTCCACAACAGTTTCCCCTGGTCGTTAGTTTTAGCTAGCACAACATTAGATAGCGTCACCGTCCCTTCTTCAGGTTCAGGCGAAGGGCTGGCAGACTCTGGCGGAATCGGCGCACGCCAGCTACAGGCTGTGGGCAAAATCCAGCAAGTCAAAACTGCCCAAAAACGAAGCCCATAAAAGCTTGCATGAACCCAACCGACACGGCTACTCATTCAGACTGACAGGTTCTGGCAGTTTCTCAGCGTCATCCTCAACGGGCACCACCCCCGAAAGGGGACGATAGGTGTAGCCACCCCGAGGCGCTTTTTGAATATCTTCTTTAATGAAGTCCAGATCAATATAGCGATCCGCCACATTGATTAAGCTATCGCTCGTCATAGAACGCAGGCTGACCACTTCAACGCGGATGCCTCGATAGCTGACAGCATCCACAGAATAGGCGAGATCCCCGTCGCCGCTCACCAAAATAGCCGTATCGTAACAGCCGACCAAAGACATCATATCGACGGCAATTTCGACATCCAGGTTCGCTTTTTTAGACCCATCCGGGAGCTGAACCAAATCCTTGGTAATGACCCGATAGCCATTGCGGCGCATCCACAGCAGGAAGCCCTGCTGCTTTTCGTTGGTGGGATCAACGCCGGTGTAGAAAAAAGCCCGCAGCAGACGAGACCCGCCCGTCAATCGGCACAGCAACTTTGTATAGTCAATTTCAATGCCGAGCTGTAGCGCAGCGTAGAATAAATTGGAGCCATCGATGAAGATAGCGACACGGCCCCGATTTTCTAGAACTTGCTCCGGCGTAAAAATTGAATCTTGATGATTGGTTCGATTGACCATCAGGTATATTAAAACCCCTGTATTATCGTCTGTTGGCGTACAGCTGCTCTAGTCGGAGAACAGTCGCACAAATGAAGCGTTTTTGATATAAGTGTGAAAAGAATTAAAACAGCTAAAAAGTGGCTAGATCGCTCTTTTAATCAGAGCTCTGAAATCCTGCGCGTAAAAAAAGGAATTCCTAATATTCTAGTGTACGCAAGCGCGCACTAGACTGTTTATCGCAAATCGGGTAGGTACCCGTCAATATTTTGATATTAACCTAAACAAGTTCAGGTGTGGGGAGTGCTAGCTTTTGGAAGATTGGTGTGGCTTGACCCAGCACCTGACCGGAGGGCAGTGTACCCCAACTTCCATGACCCGCCACTTCAGTTTTAAGCTGATTTATCCCCAGATTTTCGAAGTGAATACCGTAGCCCAACTGCTGGTAAATTTTTGTACTCAAGCTGGGAATGATAGGCGCCAGGATGAAAGCAGCTAAGCGAACACTTTCCAGCACAACGTACAAAGTTTGATCTACGGCTTCCGTTTCACCCTGTTTATATTTGCTCCAGGGAGCCTCTTCGTCAATGAATTTATTGCCGCTGCGCACCAGCGCTAGGGCAATCTCACAGGCTTGACTGAAGCTGAGTTGCGTGTAGGCCAACTCAGCTTCAGCTCCAGCTTTCTGGCCCAGAGTCACCAGCGCAATATCCGAGGGCAGAGCTTGAACATTCACCGTTGGCACTGAGCCGCCACAGTACTTAACGGCCATTTTTAGGGTGCGATTCAGGAGATTCCCCAGATCATCAGCCAGGTCAGCATTCAGGATATGGATAAAGCGGGTTTCGTTAAAGTCACCGTCTCGGCCAAACTCAATTTCCTTTAAGAAGTAGTACCGCAGCGCATCTGGGCCATACTGCTCCACCAGGGAGAACGGGTCTAAGGTATTCCCCAGACTTTTGCCCATTTTGTGGCCATCCTTCGTGAGAAAACCATGGCCAAACACAGCATCTGGCAGGGGGAGTTCAGCCGACATGAGCATCGCAGGCCAATACACGGCATGAAAGCGCAAAATATCTTTGCCAATTAAGTGCAGGTTAATGGGCCACCAGCGCTGTAGCGCGTTGTCAAGGGTGGGTTCGGCCTCGGGATCAAGCAGTGCTGTGACATATCCCAGCAGCGCATCAAACCAGACATAGAGGGTGTGGTGGGGATCATTCGGCACTGGGATGCCCCAGTCTAAATTAATCCGAGAAATAGAAAAGTCTTGCAGGCCTTGATTGACGAAGTTCAAGACTTCGTTGCGCCGCATCTCGGGCTGGATGAAGTTAGGATGACGGTCATAGTGCTCCAGGAGAGCTTGCTGATAGTGGGAGAGGCGAAAGAAGTAGTTTTGCTCATCCCGCCATTCAACGGCCCGATGGGTATGAATGGGACAGAACTGTCCGGGCAATAGATCCCGTTCTTCTTTGAATTCTTCGCACTCAACGCAGTACCAGCCCTGCTGCTGCCCTAGGTAAATATCCCCTTTGTCCCACACCCGCTGGAAAAACTCATTGACAATCGCGGTGTGGCGATCGCTCGTGGTGCGGCTAAAGCGATCGTACTGAATGCCAAGCTGCTGCCATAGGGTCTGAAACCCAGCCGCCACCTCATCACAGTGATCCTGCGGCCTTCGATTCAGGCTTTCGGCAGTGCGCTGAATTTTCTGGCCATGCTCATCGGTACCGGTAATGAACAAGACATCTTGCCCCTGTAAGCGCCGAAAACGGGCGATCGCATCTGCGGCCATTGTGGTGTAGGCACTCCCGATGTGAGGCAAGCCGTTGACATAGTAGAGCGGCGTCGTCAGCGCAAACTGACCCGTTGACAAAGTTGACATAAAAAGCTGTACGGCTGACGTCCCAATCCCCTTCATAATACAGGGGCGTCATAACATTTGGAGCGGCAACCCTCGCGACAGACTGGACAGTCCTGCCCCCTTACGACGCTAGCGGCACTTCGGCAGTCGAGTCAGACTTGGGGCGTGGGTATGCTGTGACCAGAGCTGTAAAAGGTATTTCCAAGATCGAGCTATCATGCCGCCAATCCAGCCAGCAGCACCCTAGCATGAGCTATCTCTCAGCAAGGACTGTAGCTGTTTCATGACTCGATGTACAGCCCAGAAAAAATATGTGCTAGCGTCACATTGCAAAGTCGCACCGCAAAATTCAACGACGACTTCCTAAATAAATTGTTAAGATTCAGTAAAGAAATATTGCACTCTTCCAGCCTTCTCTATGTCAACAGCCAGTGGCGTCAGCTTTATCCAATCCGATGGGCCAATGTGTGGCATGATCCCAAGTAAGCCTCTGGGCAATCGCCTCACGGTTTTTTGTGACTTGGATGGCCCCTTGGTCGATGTGTCCAAACGCTACTACAAGACCTACCAGCTGGCGATCGCCGAAACCCAGGCCCATTACCAGAATAGTGAGCGGCAGCCTTTAAACCTGACGCCATTGAGTGCGTCTCAGTTTTGGCAGATGAAACAGGAGCGAATTCCGGACGTTGACATTGCCTTTTGCTCCGGTTTTCGGCATGAGCAAATTGATTGTTTTCTGGCCCATGTGCAGGACATTGTCAACCAGCCCATTTTGCTCCAGGAAGATCAGATTCAGCCCCAGGTCGGCGCATCATTGCTACGGTTGCTAGAGCATGGTGCAACGATCTCTGTGGTCACCCTGCGGCACCAAGCCCAAGCGATTCAAGTGTTACAGGAAAATGGTCTAGCTCCATTTTTTACTGAGATTCGCGGCACCCAGGATCGACTGGCGGCTTATCGCAACTATACAGAGCAAAAGCAGGAGCTTCTGGTCGATTTGGTGCAACAAGCTCAGCAACAGTCCGATCGTCCCTGCTGGATGGTCGGCGATACCGAGGCAGATATCCTCGCTGGGAAGGCTTTAGGACTACCGACCCTGGCCCTTACCTGCGGGATGCGCAGTCAGGCATTTTTACAACAGCTAGAGCCTACGGCAATCTTGCCCGACCTGGCCCAGGCCACGCAGTACCTCATCAACCAGGTACTCGCCAAGGGCCACTAGGCTTGGCACAGGTCTGGGAACACAGACTGGACATCAGGGTGAAGGAGCTGGTGATTTTTAGTGTTGAGGCCTCTAGCCAAAGCTTCATTCTGGGCTAGAGCCTCCAGTCCGTGATTAGCCAGCTGCTCAATGTAGGGTAGGGTGCTGTTATTGAGGGCCTGGGTGGCTGTCCAGGGTACGGCTCCGGGCATATTGGGGACACCGTAGTGCAGCACGCCTTCTGCGAGGTAGGTGGGCTGGGTGTGGGAGGTGGGGTGCAGGGTCTCAATGCAGCCGCCTTGATCAACGGCCACATCCACGATCACCGAGCCCGGTTTCATCTGCTGCACCAGGGTCCGCGGCACGAGGGTCGGGGGCCGACGACCAGGCACGAGGACAGCACCAATGAGGAGGTCGGCGGTGGGGACTTGCTGGGCGATCGCCTGAGGTTGGCTATACAGGAGTTCAATCCGGGAACCAAACAGAGCTTCTAGTTCCGTGAGGCGGTTCACATTGATGTCAAGGAGCGTCACCTGTGCGCCCATCCCAATGGCGATACGCGCTGCTTCAGTCCCGACCACTCCCCCGCCTAAAATGACGACCTTACCGGGCTTCACGCCGGGAATCCCACTCAATAAAATGCCGCTGCCCCCCTGCTGGCGCTCCAGGAAATGCGCGCCAAACTGAATCGAGAGGCGTCCGGCAATCACGCTCATGGGGGCCAACAACGGCAGCTGTAGGCGCCCCCCCACCAAAACCTCCACACATTCGTAGGCGATCGCGGTGATCCCCGTAGCAATGAGCTGCTCGGCTAGCTCTCGACCAGCGGCAAGGTGCAGATAGGTAAATAGGATTTGATCCTGCCGCAGATGCTGGAACTCGCTGAGTAGGGGTTCTTTAACCTTGACGATCAGTTCGTGATCCCAAGCCGCGTGAGCATCCGCAACGATAGTGGCGCCCGCTTGACGATAGGCATCATCGGAAAAGCTAGCGCCAATCCCGGCACCAGTTTCCACAAAAATAGCGTGGCCCTGTTCTTGAAGCGTTTTGACACTGTCCGGGGTGAGGCCCACCCGAAATTCCTGGTCTTTAATTTCTTTCGGAACACCGATGTCCATACAGAAAGCCTTCGCGATACGCAGCTGAACCTACAATGGCGCTTCCGGAGCAGGTCAACCCCGAGATGCCTCTAACCCATTGTTCTTCAGATCGTAGCGCGCCTTTCAAGGGAAAACAGTTGCTTTAGAACATCCAGGCGGGAGCAGTCCCAGTAATCGATATGGGATTGCACCAGCCCCTCTGGATTTAAGGTCAATTCACTCCGTCCCGAAATCTGCATGCGGGGGCGCCAAGGCGCTGGTGCCGTCCAGCTTAGCGTCCAGCGGGTCGTGATGATATGGGCATCCTGCTGAATGTGATGGAGATCAAGGGTGACATCTGTGAACCACCGATCGATAAACCCGATCATTTGCTGATAGCGAC
>CAZXWR010000214.1:0-7216 GCA_964644325.1 uncultured bacterium | reverse complement strand
CCAGAGAGATAGACCGTCACCCCTTGGATGCTAGACATCGTGGAGAAGCAAGGGTCGTCTCTCTGGTTATCAGGTCAAAACTCGAAGCAGGGGTTAGGGGATGAGGGCGAGAATCTCGACGTTAATAAATTTGTGTTTCTTAGGCTTAGCGATGCAAACAACTCACTTCTTGCACCACCGTAAACTCGTCTAAGAGGCTCCGATCTTCGCTGATGTGGGGCAGCTTCAGCTGGTTCTCAGGCGCTCCCCGTCGTACCATTCTTTGCCGCAGCCGTTCAAAGCTCCCTGCCTGGAGGATGCGGAGCTGGGGCGGCGGTACCTGATCCTGCCGCATGACCTGGTAGTGCTGATTTTCCTGTTTCAGGCAGTCGTCAAACCGCTTCAGGAAGTGCTGGGGATCGGCAAGGGAATAATGCGGGGCTAGCTCGATATTGACCCAGTAGTGGGCGGGGATATCCTGCTTGGACAAGGTCACGCAGAAATCATCCAGTCTGAGGCCAAATTCTGCCTGGAGCTGCTGCATGACCTGGGTGACGTGAAATTCAGTGGTTTTTTCACTGGTGGAATTGAGCTGCCCCCCTAAACGATGTCGGAAAACAATGAGGGGGGTCTTTTCAAAGAAACCAACGACTTCTACAACGTCCTTGATATCGTAGCGATAGAACCCGGCAGCTGTTGTAACCAGGATGCGATAGCGTTCGCCCACTTTCACCTCGGAAGGCAGCAAGGTCTGCGGCTGGCCAGCATCCCATTCCGACTGGGGCACAAATTCAAAAAAGCCACTTTCAAGGGCTAGAACACAGCCATCTTGATTAAAGGCGGGCGAGATCCCATAGGTGGCCTCAGAGCAGCCATAGACGCCGCCAAACACGGGCGTATCGCCAAAGTATTCCGGGAAGCGCTCAAAGTAAAAGTTAGAGGTGCCACCCCTGGCCGTGGTTACCAACGACAGGTGAGGCCAGACATGCTGGGGAGTCAATCGGCCCTGTTCCCTGAGGCAGGCTGCTAGCTCATCTGCCCGCTGGGGCTGGGCAAACCAGCGCTGTTCTAGAGAACGGCGACAGGCTGGCGTTAAATCTAGATCTGGCGCAAGGGTGCCGCGACGCAGATCTTGAATGAGCTGCTCAGCTTCAGTTTCCAGGTAACGACAGGTGCGTAGCAGCAGCATCGGGAAATTAGCGGCGATGGACTGTAGGTTGCGCTGCCGGAGCCCAAAAAGTAAACAGAGGTAGTGTCTGGTGCGGCTATCGCTGATTTGCAGGATGTCATAGGGATGGGCAAAGAGAGGCCCCGCCAACAGTTTGTTGGTGCGGATACTGCCAGTACTGGCTAACCCATAGTCAATGCCGCCGCTGGTGGTGCCGGAGATCCGCACTGAGTTTGTAATCAGTAAGCGGCCCAGGGACTGACCCCGCTGACGCAGTTCGGCTAGGCCAAACCCCATGCTGGCAATATTGGCTTTTTGCAAGGCCGCCTGAAATGGACGGGTGACCGGAATATATTTTCGGGCGCCGGTTGTGCCACTGGTAATCGTTAAGAAGCGCACCGGATCGGGGGTTAGGATGTTGCTTTCGCCAGCCGCAATCCGCTGGATGTTGGCTTCGTAGTGATGATATTCGGTGACGGGCAGGCGATCGCGGAACGCATCCACTGAGCGAATCGTAGCCAGATCAAACTGGCGACCGCGCTCTGTATGGCGATGGCGGTGCAGCAGCTTTTTGAGCATGATGTCCTGCACCCGAAACGGATCTTGGGTTGCCTTCACAAACTGGTTGCGACGCCACACTGCATATCTTGTCAATGCCGTCATGAACCCCTGATCCATTCCCGATACCCTGCCAGTCACAACCCGTCACGGCCCAATCCAAGCCCAAAGGAATGGTACTCCAAACCCAGGCCACAAGGTGCAGCACTCCTTGCGTTAAATTTGCCACCATAACTTCAGCTCTGACGGCTATCCTCTGGTGAAGTTTCGTCCTGTACCCGTCCCAGCGGCAGCAGAGAACCGCCCATCGCGAACCGCAGTGGTTAGAGGGCCGTCATCCCTTGCTATGCAAGTCCAAGTACTATGCAAGTCCAATACTATGCAAGTCCAAACTCAAGGGTTCTTGTCAACAGGATCAGGATGTTTTTTAGGGGGGGATGCTTCCACAACTGCCGCAGTTCCGCCTCGTTCATCTTGCGCCTTGAGGTGGCGCTTGGCCCCTTGCCAGAGTGATTCTAGTTCAGTGAGGGAGTATTCGGCGAGGGGCTTATCCAGCTGGGTTTCAATGGCTTGAATCCGATCAATTAGCTTTTGGTTGGTGCGGTGGAGTGCCGAGGCTGGATCCAGCTGACACCACCGGGCAATGTTAACCAGGGTGAAAAAGAGATCTCCGAGTTCTGCTTCCTGTTCTGCCAGGTCGTTTTGGAGGAGGGCTTCTTGAAATTCAGCCAGTTCTTCGTAGAATTTAGCCCAGACGCCTTCTAGATCCGGCCACTCAAACCCGGCAGCAGCGGCTTTCTCAGACAGTTTTAGGCCCGCCATGAGTGGGGGCAGGCGACGGGCATAGCGCTGGAGTTTGTGGCTGAGGGCTGTCTGGGACTCAGGGGTGAGTCCCTTCTCGGTGGCTTTGATGGTTTCCCAGTTGGCATGCACTTCAGCAACGCTGTTCACGGTTAGGTCGCCAAAGACATGGGGGTGTCGCCGAATCAGCTTTTGGGTAATGCCTTCCGCGACCTCAGTGAGGGAAAAGTGCTGCTGTTCACGAGCAATTTGGGCCTGAAGCACCACCTGGAGCAGCAAGTCTCCTAATTCCTCTGCGATCGCTGAGGCGGGGCCTTGACGAATCGCATCAACGGTTTCGTAGGCTTCTTCGATGATGTATGGGATAAGCGTCTGGGGGGTTTGTTCCAAATCCCAGGGGCAACCCTGCTCGGGATGTCGCAGCTGAGCCACAACCTCCACGAGCCGCCCCACGGCAGCGACTTCTGAAGGGCAGGATCCTGGGACGTAGATGCAGCAGGGGAGCGGCAGATCAACCGCATCGCTCAGATCAGAGAGGGATAGGTTCTGGGTCGTCAGATTGCTGGCATCCCCTTGGGGGATATAGCTGAGGATGTGCGTACCGGACAACTGATCCCTGAGCCACTGGCTAATGTGCTGGAAGGTTTCAGGGGTATCGATGTGGGTAATGAGGATAGGGCGCTGGCCGAGGTCGGAGATTTCCAGGCAGTCTTTGGCGGTGGTAACGTTCAATCCAGCTTTGTCCAGGGACTTCATGGTGGTTATTGGGACGCGGGCATTCTGCATATCCCCCCAGATTATCGCACTAGGCTTCTGGGAATGGGAGCAAATTCGCTAGCGCCGCCGCGAGGTTTGTCGTCGGAAGGGGCGGATAAGGCGCCCCCAGGCTGAGCTCAGGCTGTCGCTGGCGTAGTGGCTTAGGGCACCCAACTCCAGCCCCCAGAACAATGCACCCATTGCAGGCAGGTGCTGTTGGGTTCGGGTTGGGTTGCGGGCCAGGAGCAGGAGATCTGCCCAGTTCATCCACCCCAGGGCGATCGCCAGTCCAACTCCAGCCCCCACCACCAGAAGTAGCCAACTCGCCAGATAGAGCACCCGGATGCAGGTGCCAATCACCGGGCCGTGGGAAATCCAGGAGCGATGGCGCACTTTACGTTGATAGGGAAGCCAAACCCAGCGCAGGTAGCCCCAGCGTTTAAATTGAATGGAGTGAATATCTAAGTCAGGCCCAAACATCAAACCACTGAATAAAAATCCCCCTGAGACACAGGCCCCTAAGCCAAGGTTACGCGTCATGAGGAGGGTAGTCCCCAGAACGACGGGGAAACTGAGCCAGGTAATTCGATCGTGGGTTGCACCGCTGGGCATCGGGAATAACCGATTTTGGGGAATTGCTATTCAGGGGAATCGTTCTTTGCTACTATTAATGTCCGGTAGGCGTTTAAGGCGCTAGGGCGGGCGGTTAGCTCAGTTGGTAGAGCGCCTCCCTTACAAGGAGGATGTCACAGGTTCGAGTCCTGTACCGCCCATATTTTGCGTCGAAGTTTTCAGTGGTAAGACTTTAGGGTCTGCTCAGTTACTTCAAGAGCCTGTGGTTTTCTCCCCATTGACGATCAGTAATGTTCATCAAGCTTGTTTTGGGTTTGTAGCAACCGAGCCATAAAAACTTGCAACAATGGCGACCATCAGCCACCACAGAATAAAAACTTGGGGCCGATACCATACGGTATCCACGGCACCTTGCACCAATAGACCCGCCATACCAGACAAAGCGGCAATCATCCATAAACCCTGAGACGATTGCTGCTCCCGTAACCGGACTAGCCCTTGCCAGCCCTGATAGCCCAGGGACAGCAATAAGGCGATGAAGGTGGTGAAGCCTAAAATACCAAACTCGACCAAATGCTCTAAATAGATGGAATAGGCGCTGAGAGCGCTGAATTTAGGCTGTTGATAGAGCGGATAAATTTTGTTGAAGGCATCATGGCCAGGTCCAATCCCGATCAATGGGCGATCGCAGATCATCTCAAAGACGGCCTCCCAGACGTTGATGCGGAAATTATTGCTACTGTCGGCACGGCTGGAAAAAATACTCAGGGCGCGATCGCGGACGGGGGGCACAAACAAGATCGCGCCGACCGTCACGGCCAGCCCCCCCAACAACAAGATCGGGAAAGACCACCGCCGCCAAAACCGGGGCAGATGGGGCAGCACCCAGTAGAGCAGCAGCAGGCCCGCAACGGCGATCGTTGCCAAGATAGCCAGCCAGCCCCCCCGACTAAAGGTCAGCACCAGACAAATGCTGTTGGCCCCAAACATACAGGCCGCCAATAGCTTAGCGCCCCACTGCCGCCAGCCAAAGATCGCAGCTAAGCTCAAGGCGACTGCTGGCACCAGGTAAGCGGCCAGGAGGTTCGGGTTACCCAGGTAGCTATAAACCCTTGTCATGTCTGCTGAGGGGGAAGTTGGGTCAACCCAGGTGGCTAGGGCCTCGGCGCCAAAAAACCACTGCCGCAGCCCGTACAGCGTCACCCAAAACGAGACCAATAGGTAAACCGCAATCAGTCCGTTGCGCCAGCGCGGTAGCCGCACCGTCCGTTCAATCAGGGCAAAGACCAGCAAGTACAGCGTTAGCTCAATGAACCCACTCAGGGCTGCCGTTCGGACAGGGGAGAGCAGGGTGGCGATCGCCGCAGTGCCCCAGTAGAGCATCACGAGGGCTTGGACAGGGGAAAACCGCTGGGGCTGGGGAGCATCCTCCGATAGGGTGCTCAGGAACCACAGACCCCCACAGCCAATTTCGACGATGCCAATATAGCTGGTGGGGACAAAGGGGGCGATCGCCAGCAGAATGGCAATCAGCAGGCCAGCCCAACCCGTACTCCACTGCATCAGGATGCTATGCTGTCGCCACTGGCGCAGGGGATTAAAGGACTTCCAGACCAGACTTTGACGCACCCACTCTGCGGCGGCAAGTCTGAAAATGGATAGTTTTTGCAGGACTGGGTTCATAGCGCATCGTCCGTAGAGCAGGCAGCAAACGAATGTGCCCTGAAATCAAAGGCACCTATTCAAATTCAAAGGCGCCTATCGTCAAAGGCACCTGATTCAAGAGCGATCGCCCTTGACTATAGGCCAGAATACATCCCTCGTGGCAGGATGCAAGCATAACCGGGGCAAGATCTCACAGGCTACTCCGTAAGGCCATGTTCTAAGGCGTAGCGCACCAGCTCTGTACGGCTGTTGGTGCCTGTTTTACTGAACAAACGGCTGACGTACTTTTCAACGTTGCGCACGCTGGTTTCGAGCTGACGGGCAATCTCTTTATTCATGAGGCCCTGGGCGACTAGGTCTAGGACGCTTTGCTCCCGTGGCGTAAAGTCAATCTTGATCGGGGTGGGCGTTGTGGCGATCGCTGAGCGATGGGTTAAGAGGGATTTAATTTCTGCGACTTGGCTGGCGAGGTCGGCGATGTCGGGAGCGCCTTCACCGGAGGCTGTCGCAGCCCGACGTTCCAGGATATTTTTGACAATCGCCACCAGCTCGTCCGGGTCAAAGGGCTTGGATAAGTAGGCATCTGCCCCAGCCTGATAGCCCTGAATCCGGTCTTTGGTCATGCCCCGCGCCGTCAAAAAGACCACCGGAATTTGCTTAAAGCGCGGGTCGTCGCGCAGCTGCTGCAAAAAGGTATACCCGTCCACCTGGGGCATCATGATATCGGAAATCACCAGGTCCGGCAGGCGCTGCTCAAGCTGCTCCCAGCCCACGGTGGCGTTGGGAGCAGCATCTACCGTGAAGCCGCTGTCTTCTAAGTAAGCCTGAACCGCTTCCCGCAGACCGGGCTCGTCGTCAACCAATAGCAGATGGCCAGACATCGCTCCTCCTTCATGGCGATAGGGCAGTACCTGCACTGCCTGTTGTCTATTGTGCAGTGTCAATGGTGTCCTGTCACAGGGGGATGGGGTGATCCAGATGCGGCAGGCTTTACCTGGTCAAGGCTTTCGTCTATGGTTGCAAAGGTATTTGGGGTCTGTGAGCCTGTGATGCAGCTAAAGTTTGTCCCGGTTGAAGAATTCTTTTTTGCCTTAACCCTCTGCGTTAAGCCCCTCGAAGAGTTTGAGGGTGAAGCACTGGTGCAGGCGACACAGCAGGCTTTGGCGCAGCGATTTGGTCAGGCTTCAACGGTCGCGGCGGCTCGCCAAAACACGTTTAACTATGTGTTTGAGGTGTCTGGGGTGGACAATAGTCCGGCCTCCCAGCTGGTTGCCTCAATATCGGACTGGCAGGGTAAGCTCCGGCTGTCGAGTGACTATGGCTGGATGCTGGATGGCGATCGCAAACCTACCCGCACCGCGAAACATGCGGATCGCGCTGAGTTTGCCCAGCAGCTTAAAGCGGCGGTATCCGAGCTGTTGGAGGTTTCGCTTTGAGCATCACGACTTGAGCCGGGAGCGCCTGTCAGTGGCTGGTAGCCTCCCCCCAAGATATTAAGGCTGGCAGGGCAAAGAACCTGCCGAAGCTTAACCCAATCTAAACCTTGGCATTACCTACCATTGAGGTTGGGCCTTTAGGGTATGGGTAAGTTTCAAGGCTAGTTTGCAATGGCTGTTTCCAAGCTTGCGACGGCAAATCACTCCAATCACTGGCGGCAGCTTTTAGAGGAGCTATACCGAGGTCGAAATGTTTCGACCTATAAAAGCGGTCAGCCGA
>CAZXWR010000213.1:0-7216 GCA_964644325.1 uncultured bacterium | reverse complement strand
TTGCCATTTGATAAAAATCTTTGAGCCTTTAGCCCATTCGGGGTTTCCGAAAATGTTTGATACTCTTCCCTGGCTGACTATTCTCATTGCACTGCCTGCCCTTGCGGTCGGCCTAATTCCGCTGCTGCCGGATCGAGAGGGTAAGGTGGTTCGCTGGTATGCCCTCGGCATTGGGCTGCTGGAGTTTGCCTTGACCATCTGGGTTTTCTGGCAACATTACGATTTTGCGAGCGCCTCCTTTCAGCTTTCAGAGCAGTATCCCTGGGTGCCTCAGATTGGTCTGAGCTGGGCTGTTACGGTTGACGGTCTGTCTGTGCCTCTGATTGTGCTCACTGGATTCATCAACACCCTGGCGATTTTTGCTTCCTGGAACGTTACCCAAAAGCCGAAGCTGTTCTACAGTCTGCTGCTGCTGCTCTACAGCGCTCAGATTGGCGTTTTTGCCGCTCAGGATCTGCTGCTTTTCTTCATCCTGTGGGAGATTGAGCTGGTTCCGGTTTACTTACTGATTTCAATTTGGGGTGGGCCGCGTCGTTTTTACGCTGCCACTAAATTTATCCTCTATACAGCCCTGGGTTCCATCTTTATCTTGGTCGCAGGGCTGGCGATGGCCTTCTATGGCGATACCGTGACCTTCGACATGGCGCTGCTGGGTCAAAAGCATTACCCCCTCGCCTTTGAGATTTGTAGCTACGTTGCGCTCCTGATTGCCTTTGGCGTTAAACTGCCGATTTTCCCCTTTCATACCTGGCTCCCGGACGCTCACGGCGAAGCATCGGCTCCGGTTTCCATGATTTTGGCTGGGGTGCTGCTGAAGCTGGGTGGCTATGGTTTACTCCGGATGAACGTGGAGATGCTGCCAAACGCCCATGTCTATTTAGCGCCGGTTCTGGCGGTTCTGGGCGTTGTCAATATTGTCTACGGAGCGCTGAATGCCTTTAGTCAGGGGAACTTGAAGCGCTGTCTGGCCTGTTCTTCCATCTCTCACATGGGGTTTGTCCTGATTGGGATTGCCACCCTGTCTGAGGTGGGTTTGAATGGCGCGATGCTCCAGATGCTGTCCCACGGCTTGATTGCCGCTGCCCTGTTTTTCTTGGCGGGGGCCACCTATGAGCGGACCCACACCCTGGTGATTGAGAAGATGGGTGGCGTTGCCGCCCTCATGCCGAAGGTGTTTGCCTTGTTCACGGCAACGGCTATGGCCTCCATGGCCCTGCCAGGAATGAGTGGCTTTGTGAGTGAGCTGACGGTGTTCCTTGGCGTATCCACGAGCGCGGTCTACACGGTGCCTTTCAAGATTGTCATTGTGCTGCTGGCGGCTGTGGGCCTGATTCTGACGCCGATTTACCTGCTTTCTATGATCCGCCGGGTGTTCTATGGTCAGTCGATGTTGGCTGAGCAGTCTGTGCCCTGGATGGATGCCAAGCCCCGCGAAATCTTCATTGCGACCTGTTTGCTGGTGCCAATTATTGGCATTGGGCTTTATCCCAAGCTAGCTACCCAGGTTTACGATGTGAAGACTGTCGCCGTTGCAGCTCAGCTCCAGGACACCGTGACCGTTGTGGCCCAAAGCTATGCTCAGGCTCCCGTGGCGATCGCCTCAAGTTCGGTACCTGCTCCAGCAGTGCTATCGATGCAGCCGTCTGCTCTGACAACAGCCACCGCCGCTCCTACCTTGCCCCGTTAGGCGAAAGGGTGTGAGCAAACAAGGCAAAGTGTCATAATAAACAGTAAAAGGGGCTTCTCTAAGAGGAGCCTCTCTTTGCTTGAGGGTGTTATTTACCGGGTGCCTGTGACTGTTCTCAATCATCCCCATCATTCGTCCGTGGCCGCCGACACTGATGCGGCAACGCTGGCTCAGTTGAACTGGCAGTGGCGCGGCTTTTCGATTCGCTATACCGTTGCAGGGAAGGGACAGCCCCTCTTGCTGGTGCATGGATTTGGAGCCACCCATGCCCACTGGCGCAAGAATATTCCGGTTTTAGCGGCCCAGGGCTATCGGGTTTTTGCCTTAGATCTGCTCGGATTTGGCGCTTCCGATAAGCCTGCCCTCGACTATTCCCTCGACCTGTGGCGAGAGCTCATTCACGATTTCTGGGGGACGCATATTCAGCAACCCATGGTCATTGTGGGCAACTCTATTGGTGCGTTGCTGAGCTTGATGATGTTGGCCAAGTATCCCCAGGTCACGCTGGGTGGGGTGCTTCTCAATGTGGCCGGGGGATTGAACCACCGTCCCGAAGAGTTGCCCTGGCCGCTGCGCATGGTGATGTCGGTGTTTAGCGGTGTGGTGCGTAACCCGCTCACGGGGCCTTTCCTATTCCGTCAGGTGCGCCAGAAACAGCGAATTCGCGCCACGCTGAAGCAGGTGTACGGGAATGCGGCAGCGGTCACCGATGAGCTGGTGGATTTACTCTACGCCCCCGCCTGCGATCGCGGGGCGCAGAAAGTATTTGCCTCAATTTTGAGTGCGCCACCTGGGCCAAAGGTTGCGGAGCTACTGCCTCACATTCAGCAGCCGCTCCTGATCCTGTGGGGGGAGGCAGACCCCTGGACGCCACTCTCGGGCAGCAAGGTCTTTGCGGAGTGGCAGGCTGCTACGGCAGCCCCCGTCCAGATTGTGCCGATTGCCCAAACGGGGCACTGTCCCCACGATGAACGACCGGAATTGGTCAATCCGCTCATTTTAGATTGGCTCAATCAGCTCAACGGGTATGAGGAGAAGCAACTTGCCTAAAATCGCATTGGTGGGGGCAGAGGGGCAAGTCGGTCACGAGCTGCAAATGACGCTGGGGCCGCTGGGGGATCTGGTTTGTCTGAACCGAGCGCAGCTGGATTTGTCTGACCCGGCTAGCATCCCAGCGGTGCTAGACCCCCTCAGCCCCGACGTGATTGTTAATGCTGCGGCCTATACAGCCGTCGATCGCGCTGAGTCTGAACCTGAATTGGCGCAGCTGATTAATGGCGAAGCCCCCACCCAAATGGCACGGACTGCCCAACGGTTGGGGGCACAGCTGATCCATATCTCCACGGACTATGTGTTTGATGGGGTCAAGGGCATTCCCTACGGGGTCGATGATGTCGCCCAGCCCCAGGGGGTTTACGGCCACTCTAAGCGGGCGGGTGAAGTGGGGATTCAGGCCCATTGCGATCGCCACTGGATCTTGCGTACAGCTTGGGTTTATGGCACCTACGGTCAGGGAAATTTTGTGAAAACGATGCTGCGGCTGGGTGCGGAGCGTCCTGAACTGCGGGTGGTGGCCGATCAGGTTGGCACCCCCACATGGTCGCGGTCGATTGCTGAGGCGATCGCCTGTTTCATCCAGAGCCTGGACGGGGATACCCCGGCTCCCAGTGGTCTGTATCACTTCACCAATAGTGGCGTTGCGAGCTGGTACGACTTCGCTGTGGCAATTTTTGAAGAGGCGGCTCAGTTGGGCATGACCCTGAAGGTGGCGAACGTGATCCCGATTACCACGGCTGACTACCCAACGCCCGCACAGCGCCCGCATTATTCTGTTTTATCGTTAGGGAAAATAACGCCAATTCTAGGCCAGCCGCCGCTGCACTGGCGGACAGCCCTCCGAAAAATGCTCCAGGAGTTGCAAACAGCGTAGGGTAGTGCATTAGTGTAAAGGATGGAGAAAATAAGGGATCACATTGAAACAGGAAGTCTTTGGGTCGACCTAAGGAATCTCCCTGCATACCCAACAGGGTTGCTGGGAGAGGATGTCAAACTTGACCGACTAACCGTAACTCTGAAGGCTCAAAATGGAGAACAATGAGTTGCTGCCTCGTGAATGGATGTATCGCGTAAGTCTTGCCCTGATCATCCGAGAACTCCACCAGCACAGCCGCAGCAGATAGCTCTTCCACCACCGTGCCCACCTGCCCTCGCGATAGCTTGTACTCCGGCACATCTTCCACCAAAGCCACCACATCTAAAAGCTGAATTTTGTCTTGCATCTAACTGCCCTCAAAGGACATAGCAGCTCGTCAATCGGGGAAAATCTTCATCTTGGCGAATAATCCAACCACTGCGAACCATCGCCTCTCCCCGTGGCCCCTGTACCGGGAAGTCTAGCACATACAACTGGCCATACTCGATAGTCTCAGTCGGCTTTGCCTCATACCACTGCACTGCCTCTAGCAAGGCATCCTGTAAAAACTCGGCATCGTCAACCGTCAACCCCAACGCCGCCGCAAACACCCGCGCCTTATGCTGACCACGCTTATGTTTTGGGTTTAAACAATAGCCTTTGAGTTTAGCAATATCCACAACCGCTCGACCTGAATTCGGTAGCTTCATGCCCTCAATTCACTTGTCTACTATTGGCTACTTCATTAGCTTCAGCCCCATTATTCAACGTCAGTTTCACTTGGATTTCCTGCTCGGTAGTACAAGTGTAAAGGATAGAGAAAATAAGGGATCACAGTTGAAAATTCTCAGAAGCAAAGCAATAGAAGTAACCGTCACCTTAAATCCTCATTGCTTCGTTACCCCTGGGACGGTTACTTCTGGGAAACTCCATTTAAGGTAGGCATGACTGTCTCGATAGCTCCACCTCTGACAACCTTTAGCTATGGCGTAATTGAGGGCTTCTTTGGCCGTCCCTGGAGCTGGCAAGCTCGCCAAGACTATGCTCAGTTTCTCAAGCAACATCATTTCCAGTTTTACATCTATGCCCCTAAGGGAGACCCCTATCTCCGTCGCCGCTGGCGGGAGCCCTGGCCCGCGTCCATATATCCCCATCTCGAAGCCCTAGCTCAGACCTATCGCGATACAGGAGTGGCTTGGGGTATTGGCTTCACCCCCTTTGAAATCCATCACCACTACAGTCCCGAGGTACTTCAACAGCTCAAAACAAAAGTTGAATATCTAAACCAGCTTCAGCTCGATATTCTGGCTATTTTGTTCGACGATATGCAGGGCGATCGCGCGGATATGGCAACCATCCAGGTGGACGTTACCCACCGTATTCGAGAGTGGAGTACTGCCCAAGCCTTTGTGATGTGCCCCACTTACTACGCCGATACTCCGGTGCTCGATCAGATCTTTGGCGATCGCCCACTCCACTACCTTGAGACTCTAGGGCAACAGCTCGACCCCAGCATCCATATCTTTTGGACAGGCCCCGACATCTGCTCCGCCGCCTATCCCCAGTCGCACCTTGCAGACGTGGCGCAACGGCTGGGCCGTAAACCCTTCATTTGGGACAACTACCCCGTCAACGACAGCGCCCGCATGAGTCCATTTCTGCACCTCCGCGCCTTCGAGAACCGTCCCCACCAACTGGCAACCTGGACTGCGGGTCTCGCGGCCAACCCCATGAACCAGGCCTACCTCTCCCAAATTCCGCTGCTGACCCTCCCCCGAGCGGCGCAGCAGCAAGACCTGTATGACCCCATGGTGGCCTTTGAGCGTGCGGCCCAGGCGCTAGGTGGGCCGACCTTTGCCCAATATTTAAGGGAAGATTTACCGTACTTTCAAGACCTTGGCCTGACGCAGCTCAGTGCTGACCAGAACGCACAGCTCATTGAGCGCTATCAACCATTCAAGACGCCATATAGCCAGGAAATCATCGATTGGCTGAACGGCGCCTATCCCTTCTCACCCGAATGCCTAACTCAGTGACGGTAAACAGGTTACAAACCGCCCCAGATCGTTTATATAAAACAGAATACTTTGCCCCAACTGAACCCCTATGGCTCGACTGTCTCAAGAACTGCACCGCTACTTCTTTGAAGAAGCCCGCTCTACCACCGTTACCCTGGCGGACCTGCTTCATATTGCTGAAGAACGGATTTTTGGCTTTTTGTTTGTGGTGCTGTCATTGCCCTCGGCCCTACCCGTTCCTGCTCCCGGTTATTCTATTCCCTTTGGCATTTTGCTGCTGATTTTAGCGCTCCAGCTCATTGCGGGTGCGAAAGAGCCTTGGCTGCCCCAGAAGCTGGCGAAGCATCCCATTGAACTCACCAAGGTTCAGGGTATTTTGAAGGCGGGTCTGCCCTGGCTGAAGCGGATTGAAGCCATTACCCATCCGCGCTTAACACCAATCTGTACCAGCTTTACAGGCCGCTTGGTCATTGGCAGTGCGATCGCCCTCATGGCGATTTCCATGTGTATTCCGATTCCCGGCACCAATACCTTGCCTGCGATGGGTATCTTTGTGACTGGGTTTGGTCTGCAAGAGGATGATGGGGCGATCAGTTTGGGGGGGCTTGTCCTCTGTGCTATGGGACTCACGTTATCCACATCGATTCTGATTGCGGTTGTTTGGGGTGGCAGCAGCCTTCTAGACTTACTGAAGGCTTGGCTGGGGAGCCTATAAGCCCAAACTTTGGCTGGAGATCAAAGGCAATGGCGCGAACTATCGCCACTGGTGCAGTGTTGTGTGGTCTGGCTGTCGGTCTGGGGGCCTTTGCTACCCATGGGCTGCGCGGACAGATCACTTGAATCGATTGCTGCGGTACTGTTAATTAACATGTCTCGATGAGGCTTTGTATGATTGATTGCAGCCTTAACAGTAGCCCGATGTGTGGCGATCGCTTTCTGGGAAGGTGCAGATATCGATTCTGGAGGAGTTGAGTCTCACACTGCCCGAGAAGTCTTGGCGGGAGTGGGATGTGGCGTAGGGGGAAGGGCGATAGCGTTGTTGTGATCGCGCGGGTTATTAGGCACAGACATCCAAGGGACTTTGCACCGCTTTCCCTCCTTTTTGTAAGACGTGGGTGTAAATCATTGTCGTTTTAACATCTTTGTGACCCAGCAATTCCTGGACAGTACGAATGTCATAGCCATTCTGCAAGACATGGGTAGCAAAACTATGCCGAAACGTATGGCAACTGCCATGCTTGGTCACCCCTGCTGCTTTGATGGCGATCTTCACCGCTCTTTGCAACGGCCTTTCAAGTACATGATGTCGCCGCATTGCCCCAGTGACGCGGTCGCGCGTTAGTTTCATCGCTGGGAAAATATACTGCCAACTCCACTCTCGATTCAGGTTTGGATATTTCTTCTCTAGAGCATGGGGCAGGAAAACTTCCCCATGACCTGCTGCCAAATCCTGTTGATGAAGTCTCTGGGCATATTCAATCTGTGATTGAAGTGATTCGACGACAGTAGCAGGTAACATCGTCTGTCTGTCCTTAAAACCCTTGCCATCCCGCACCGTGACTTGACGATAGCCAAAATCGATATCCTTGACTCGTAAAG
>CAZXWR010000212.1:0-7316 GCA_964644325.1 uncultured bacterium | reverse complement strand
GGCCAACCATTGCCTTTACGGCGGGCGATCGCGTGATCGCGGACCATGTGGTGAGTAGCTATCAGGTCACTCCAGCCCTTTCGGCAGCGGACTACGGACAAAAAATTCAGGATTTGCTCACCCTGTATCCCTGGGAGATTCAGCTGGCACAGCTGAATTCACTGGACAGCCACGATACGGCACGACTGTTGACCATTGCTGGGGGCGATCGCGCCACTGTTGAACTGGCCACGGTGCTCCAGTTCACTTTTCCGGGTGCCCCCTGTCTCTATTACGGAGATGAAGTAGGGTTAGCCGGGGGCATTGACCCCGACTCGCGCCGCAGTTTCCCGCCCGAGTCCGAGTGGGATGCCGCAACATTGACCGCCCATCGACAGCTGATCGCACTCCGAAACCACCGACCCGAACTGCGCACCGGGGACTATGTCTTGCTCTATGCCCAGGGGCCAGTCTATGGGTTCGCCCGCGTACTGGCGGGTCGTGAAACAATCGTGGCGATCAATGTTGACATGACTCAGGCGCAGGTACAGATTCCAGCCCAAGGACACAGTTTACCGACCCAAACCCCCTATCAACTCAAAACCCAGCCCAGGGATCGGCTCTACGGCATGGGGGACTATCAATGGCTAGAGCAAGGTGAGCTTATCCTCAATCTACCGCCCCGCAGCAGTTTAATTCTGGGGCATCCACAGGCGCTGAATCGGCGCTGGACTCGGTCAAGGATTTAGCGGTCAGTCTGCAAGGCTCTCTTTGGCGGTCACCTGTCCCCCTTGATCTAGGGTATACACCAGCGGCACCCCCGTCTTCAGCGCGAGCTGCGGCACTTCCTCGGGCTGCAGGTCATCCAGATACATCACCATCGAGCGCAATGAGTTGCCATGGGCTGCGACTAGGACATTATCGCCCTGTTTCAGGTGGGTCAAAATGCGATCGCGAAAAAAGGGGACGGTGCGCTGCATCGTATCTTCTAAACTTTCACCCCCTGGGGGACGCACCGAAAAGGAGCGCCGCCAAGTCTGCACCTGATCTGCTCCAAAGCGCGCCGCCGTTTTAGCCTTGTCTAGCCCCTGCAGCTGTCCATAGTAGCGCTCATCAAGGGCCACACTGGGGTAGATGGGCAGCTCGGCATCGGGATCACCCTCATACTGATCCCAGCCGTGCCAGTCTGGATCATCAGCGGCATGTTTAAGAATGGGCACGCGTCCCCCCCGCAAGCGATCGCCCTCCGTCAAGCAAATGATCGCGGTTTCAATCGAGCGAATGAGTTTACTCGTAAAGCAAACCTGCACTGCGGATGTCTGGAGGAAGTCTTCTAACTTGCAGGCCGCAACCATAGCCTCCGCACGGCCTCGTTCACTCAGGGGAACATCCACCCACCCGGTAAAGCGGTTCGCGGCATTCCACAGGCTCTGACCGTGGCGAATCAAAATCAGGGTTGCCATACCTCTAGCACTCAAATAACGACAAGTCTCTTCTTTAGCCTAGAGAATGCCGCCATCCCAGCAGACCTCCCAGAGACAGATCTAGACGCTATCGTCACCCGCAGGGCGATCGCCCTTGACGCCAACCTTGCGAGAAGTATCCTTGGCCTGGTCAGGCTGATCAGCCTGACCAGATTGATCGGATTCAGTGCCCTGGGTTGCCACCTCCCGCAAGAGTGACTCCGTAAAGCCATAGAGATCCGCATCCGCATGTTGGGCTAAGGTGCGCTGCTTCAAGTCCATTAGCCCCTGCACCAAGGGCTCGGTCTGGTGGCGGTAGTTTACATGGGCGGCTAAAAAGTCAGTAAATACGGTGCGCTCAATCTCTTGGCGCGACGGCAAATGGTCATGATCGGCAATCGGCGCCTGAAACAGCTGTCCCGTTGCGTCATAGCGCAGTAAAAAAATCAGAGCCTCACTAATCTGCTGGAGTGCCCCTCGCAGACTCCGAATATCTAAGTCGGTGCGGTCAAAGCCCAGGGTTCCCTGAAGGCGCAGCTCCACAATGGCCCCCGCCAGAGTTTCCTGCTCCGCGACGGACTGGATATAGGCGATCGCCGCTTGCTCAACCTGATCAGGGGTTTGCTGGGGGCTAATGGCAAGACTCAGCCGCATAATGGGTCGCTGCTGGTAGTCCTGCTTTAGCTCAGCCAGAATGCCCTGGTCTGAGAGCGTCACCCGGTAAACCCCACGGGGATTTTGGGCTTGATTCTCAGTAATGCTGTTTGCCTCTAAAGATCCGGGGTTAAAGATCCAGTTATCCACGCTGTAATTGCGGTGAATATGCCCTAGCGCCAGGTAGTCAACCCCCGCTTCCTTGAGAGGTAGAAAATCTTGATACCGCAAAGCGCCGCTATAGCGGGCAATTTGGCCCTCCAGGCCATGATGAAACATCATAACCGTATGGGCTGGCCCCGGCGGCAGCTGCGCGATCGCCTTTGATAGCGCTTGAATGGCCTGGGGGGCTGCTGCCCCATACCAGCGCGACCCAATCACCCGCACCCCACAGGGCAAGTCAATATAGCCCCCCCGCTTTTCTGTGGACGACCAGGGCGTCAAGGTTTCAGCCGCATCCGGTTCCAGCAGAATCAGACTGCCCCACTCCGCGAGGAACCGTAACCAGCTCGTCGCGGTGCCGTAGGGCCGATGGTCGTGATTGCCTTCAATGGCCAAAACCGGAATCCCTGCCGCCTGTAGCTGATTCAGGCAGAGCTGGGCCTGATTCAGCGTAGCGGGTAAGATCTGCCGCTGCTCGAATAGGTCACCTGCAATCAACACAAAGTCAACCTGCTCCTGAATGGCATAGCGTTCAATCACATCCTGCAACGCCCAAAAGAAGTCTTTGGTGCGCTCTGGGGAGTCGTACTTGGCAAAGCCCAGATGAATATCAGCAAGATGCAAAAAACGGGCCATGACAGCATTTCTCTCACGGGGCGGTTGACTTGCAACGGGACTCCGAAAAGGTACCGCTGCTCAATGTATTTTAGCGGGGGCGATCGCCCGCCGCCCCCCGATGCGACCTGCTCCATAAAGAAAGGGTTGTCTTGCCCGATGACAAAACAACCCTGCTACAAAAAGATGCGGGAACCGATGCTAATTCAGCTGCGCCCGCTCAGTCTCTAACAGCGACATCAACTGAGCGTTCCCCTGACGCTGGGCAACGGCCATCCGATGCTCAAGCTTCTTTAACAAGAAGCTTTTGTGAGTGGCATAAGCGGCCCGCTGACGAACGGCCTCGCCATTCAGAAGACTCTGAACTCGATTGGTCATGGTGGTCGGTAGCGCTTGCTGAGGCACGGCCTCAACGAGGTCAGAGACAATGACCCCAGGCCGATAAGCTACCCCACGATATTTCAGAATGTAAGGGGCCGGACGAGGAGCTTCCAGCGCATAGTGGTTGCGATAACAGGGCATCCCCCGATAGCGACCAATGGCTTCTTTTTCAGTAACGGCTAAGGTCGATACACCCTCTGACTGATCGTATGCGACACCGCGATATTTCAATTTCATATTAAACCTGCCTGCAATCCCTGGAATGAACCGTGATGAACGAGGCGCGTTCCTTCAGGAAATTCCTTACTTCCGTCTTTCTGACAGAACAAAAACCTGCTTCGGAAAGATGAACGTTTTTCTGTATCTAATGATACCCAAATCAATCCTAGTCAAGATCCCCTAAGAAAAGGGGGGTCTAAAGGTTAAGTATTTCTTAAATATTGACTGGGGTCAGGCTGGGGACAAGACAACCTGATGTCTAGGTTTGGCCTTCCTGCTGGGGTAATAGGCGACCCACCGTGCGGTTCTCGGTCTGGAAGGTGGCTTTGGCCACCCGCTGAATGTCCTGAGGGGTAACGGCGGCGATCGCCTCAAGTTCGGTGAACAGATTACGCCAGCTCCCGGTTTTGACTTCATACTCCGTCAGGAGCTGTGCCATGCCCGTGTTGGAGTCCAGGGTTTGCAGCAGCGAAACCTGAGCCTGCTTTTTCACCCGCTCTAGATCGGCGATCGCCACTGGCTCAGTCTTCAGGCGGTCAATCTCGCGTCGGAGGGACTGGGCGACCTCATCGACAGTGTGGTTGGGTGCCGTCACCGCATAGAAGAGCACCAGGTTAGGGAATTTATTGCCTGGGAACCCGTTTGACCCCTGAGCAGCAAGGGCAATCTGCTGTTCCTCCACCAGTGCCTTGTATAGGCGCGAGGTGCGGCCACTGCTGAGCAAGCTGGCCATCAGGTCATAGACCACATTGTCAGGATCTTGCATAGAGGGACGGTGATATCCCTCCAGGTAGAGCGGCTGTGAAGGGAACTCAACGGTGACTGAGCGTTCTGCCGTTTGGGGCGGTTCCACAACCGAGACAGCAGAGGGTTTTGCGCTTTGCGGATAGCGCCCAAAGTAAATCTGTGCCAGCCGCTGCACCTCCATCGGGTCGACATCCCCTACAACAGCAATGGTTAAGTTGCTGGGGCCATAGTACTTCTTGAAAAAGGCTTCCACTTCGGCCCGGCTTAAATTTTGCAGATCCTGCGGGTAGCCGATCACCGGACGCCGATAGGGGTGTTCCGTAAACGCTTTGTCTAAAAATGCTTCAATCAGCGTACCAATGGGCGAGTTATCCGTACGCGATCGCCGTTCTTCAAGGATGACGCCTTTTTCTTTATAAAACTCCCGGAAAACAGGTTCTAGAAATCGTTCCGACTCCAGCGACATCCACAGCTCAAGCTTATTGGCTGGAAAACTATAGAAGTACTCCGTTGAGTCAGCTGAGGTAGTCGCATTCAGGCCGACCCCCCCAAACCGATTCACAATTTGGCCCATTTCATTCTGCTTGATGAACTGAGCCGCCGTTGCCTGACGCTCTTCAAACTGGCGCTGCAGTTGCGGGATCTCTGCGACATCCTCCCTTGCCGCTGCCGCCCGCAGCTGTTCTGCAACTCGATCCAGCTGATCGAGGGCGACCTGCTCTTGCTCGTAATTCGTGGTGCCGATGCGTCGCGTACCCTTAAAGGCAAGATGCTCCAGGTAATGGGCCACCCCGGTTTGACCCACTGGTTCATCAGCCCCTCCCACATCGGCATAGGTTAAAAACGACACCACAGGTGCAGTATGGCGTTCCAAAACAATGAACTTTAGCCCATTCTGCAAGGTGAACTCAGTAATCTCCTGGGCCACCCGATCCAAATAGGGGGCAATAGATCCCGCCGCCGAATCTGAGCTGGGACTTGGCCCTGTTTTAGCCCAAGCCCCACCTGGCAACAACAACAGGCCAGCCAAGGCTGTGGCCACAATTCGCATCACGAAACTAGCCCAGTTCAATTGCATCAGTCCTCTCTACTTGCCTTCCCAACAGAGGGTGACCCCTGAATAACCGTCCTGAGACGCAATCTTGCCTCAGCTGCTCAAATCACCGCACATGAACGACATTATTGATATTTTGGCGGAACCCCGCTTTCTGTTTAAAGCCGGAACTGTCCTGATGTACGTGCCAGGGTGGCGGCACTGGCAGGAATCCAGGGGACTGTCACTGCTGCAACGCTGGCTCAGGCTAACATTATCAGGCCTAAAGTATCAGCCATCAGCACTACTGCGTTTTTTCCATCACGGGGTTGAAGCCATTCCGTTCCATGAGGGCAATCACCGCATTGGCCTCTGATTGCTCACTAAAGGAGCCCACCTGCATCACCCGTTGCCCGCGATGCCATGACCGAAAGGCCCCTGGCACCAGCCGCCGCACTTTTGCCTGTTGGCTACTGCTGTTCGCCGTGACCACCACACGATAGCGAGGTCCCAAGATGAACTGTGAGGGCGGCGGCGGCGGCGGTAAGGCTGCCGCACTTTGATAACCCCGGCCATACACATCGCTGACCCCTCGGGCGTTCCCTAAGGGAGCACGGCTGCTAGGCACTGACAGAATGCCTGATGAACGACCCCGCGAGGCAGTCAAGGCTGGCGCGGCAGGCAAGGGACGTGAATCGGTCACTCGAATCACCCTTAAGCCCTGTTTCTCAAGCTGCCGTTCCAAGGCATCCGCCTTATCGCGTTCCTTAAAAATACCCACCTGCATCACCGCTTGACCGTTATAGGACGATCGAAAAGCACCGGGCACCAGGGTTCGCACTTTAGACTGCACAGCGGCACTGGGTGCCACCACCATGAGTCGATAGTTTTGATTGCTCCCCCGCGCGGGTGGCGGCACCGGAATCGATTGGGGACGTCTTAAAGCGCCTGGAATCGGCCTTGGCGAAGAGGACGGCGGTAACGCAATGGTTGAAGCAGCCGAAGCCGAGAGCGTAGGCCGCGCCGCACTGGCGGTGTAGACCGCTGGCGCTGTATCCCGATGTAAGTAGAAATGCCCTAAGGTTTTGCCCGAATAGGCGCGCTTGGTAAACCGCCAGCCAGGGCTCAGGTAAATCTTGAGGAAGCCATCCTTTAAGCCCCGCGTGCGCCCAATTTCAAAGGTGTTGTCTGCCGAAGACCGAGGCACTCCCAGCAAGACCAGCTCATTTTGCTGTTTGCGAATGCTGAGGCGATACTTCATGCCTAAGTCTTGGCCCGCCACCCGAATGGAATAACCATTGCTATCGGTACTGCGGCCACAAATGCCTGAAAAATTGAAGTTGAGCAGCAACGGCTCAACTTGAGTCGGGCCAGACCCGGATTCTTGCCAGCAGGCGCGCTGGCCAGTAAGTTGCTCTAGAACTAACAGATTGTAATACCCCCCTGCCCGTGGCACCGCAATCGCAATAACCTTATCCTGCTTGATCTCGGTGTGGCTGAAGGTGGCCGCTTGGCCAACGAAGGCAGGCGGTAGCGAAAGCAGCGCTGTGACCGTCACCCAAGCTAATTTTTGACTGTGTTTCATTGCAATATATCCAGGTATTCCCAACCAAAGTTTTGTCTAAGACCGTTCCCCGATCGCTTTGGACTGACTGGGAATCTGGCTAGACTTTACACTGACTCCAAGGCCAACTGTCGTTAGCTTGCCCTTCAATGTTCCATAGCCTGTCTCGCCTGTCAAAGAAATTAAGCGTTAGGTTGTTTTTGCCCTATGCGGAATCGGCCCAGCTCAGCTTACCCCATCGCCGAAACTATCATCGACTAGACTCAATAGATCGAAAAGGCCGAGAAATGGGGCTATTGAAAGGGTAGTCTCAGGCTAGAAGCATTGAAAATTAGCTATGAAAACTACCCCAACCTCATTTTCTCCTTTACCCGCCCTCACTGACGAGGGTGTCTTAGTCTCAGCCCTAGATTGCCTCCAAAATTACATATCCATTGATATGCAATGCAGGTGATATGCAGGGAGTGTGTAGCCTCAAGACCTTATTCATGGTGGTGCT
>CAZXWR010000211.1:0-7333 GCA_964644325.1 uncultured bacterium | reverse complement strand
TACCCAACAAAAGTGGCACCTCCGCACCTGGATTTTTGCCGCACCCTTGGGTTACATAGCCGTTGAGTCAGGCTGGATTGTGCGCTGTGTGGGTCGGCAACCCTGGACACTCTATGGGCAAATTCGCACCGCCGATGCAGCATCCCATTTGCCCGCTAGCAATGTGCTAACTTCTCTGAGCCTGTTTGCGATCGTGTACTCCATTCTTTTCATCGCGACGCTGTACTTTGGGAGCCGGATTATTCGCCACGGCCCCAACCTTGAGTTACCCATCCCCGGACTCGAAGACCAACCTGCCATGGAAATCGAACCCGCAACCTTTGTTCCAGATCAACGCCCCGTAGAAGCACAACAGTAGGTCGAACCGATGGACGCATTACTCTATTTTTTGCCTCAAGTCTGGTTTGTGATTCTGGCATTGTTTTTGTTTCTCTACGTCATGCTGGATGGGTTTGATCTGGGGGTGGGGATTCTTTCTCTGACCAGTTCTGACGAAGACCGCCGGAGTATGCTGATGACTAGTCTAGGTAATATTTGGGATGCCAACGAAACTTGGCTGGTGCTGATGGGTGGAGCCTTATTCGGTGCATTTCCTCTCGCTTACGGCACGATCTTAAGCGCCCTGTACATCCCCATCTTCATGATGATTTTTGGGCTAATTTTTCGGGCAGTGGCCTTCGAGTTTAGGGAGCATTCCAATCGCAAAGCGTTTTGGAACATTGCCTTTGGGGCGGGTAGCTTTGTAGCGGCACTTGGCCAGGGCTTTGCCTTGGGCAGTGTCATTGAAGGCATCTCCGTCGATGCAGGTGGCCATTTCACAGGTTCAACTTGGGACTGGCTAGACTGGCGATCGCTTTTAGTCGCTCTCACCTTAATCCAGGGTTATGTCCTGATTGGCTCGACCTACCTTATTCTTAAAACCGAAGGAGAACTGCAAAAAACGCACTATCGCACTGCCAAACTCGCCGCAGTGACGACCTTGATTGGTGCTGTTTTAATCACCATTGCTACCCCAGTTTTTTATGAGGCAGCCCGAACGCGATTATTTGGTCCGCCGTTGGTCTACATTTTTGCCTTGATTCCGATTTTGGGCGTGGTACTTGTAGGCCTATTGGTGCAAAGTCTCAATCGAGAAGAAGAAGTCACGCCATTTGTTTACACGATTTTGATCTTCTTGCTAACATTCCTCGGCCTAGGACTGATTGTCTTTCCTTATATCATTCCGACCCAAATCACCATTTACCAAGCTTCTGCGGCACCTAGCGCCTTAGTATTTATGCTCACGTTTATCGGGGTACTGATTCCTATCATGTTGTTCTACAACATTTATAACTACGTGGTGTTTCGCGGCAAAGTCGTGGGAGAGGCTTATGGTGAGTGAACCTCAAGAATGCTTAGTTATCGTTTAGTCCGAACCCATCGAAATCATATCCATGTGGAACGAGAGATACAGTCAGCCTGTATATGCCTTTGGTAAGCACCCTAATGATTTCTTAGTAGAAGTCATTGCCCATATTCCAAAAGGGCGGGTGCTGTGCTTGGCAGAGGGTGAAGGTAGAAATGCTGTATACCTGGCGCAACAAGGATGCCAAGTTACTGCCGTGGATGCCTCTGCTGTGGGGTTAGCCAAGGCCCAAAAACTTGCAGCTGAAAAATCTGTTGCCATCGAAACAATCGCAGCGGATCTAGCGGATTTTCAAATTCAGCCCAATTCCTGGGACGGGATCGTTTCTATTTTTTGCCACCTACCGCCGTTACTGCGTGCTCAGGTTCATCGGCAAGTAGTGGCAGGTTTAAGGCCTGGGGGCGTGTTTGTGCTGGAAGCCTATACGCCTCGTCAACTTGAGTTTAAAACTGGCGGCCCACCCACCACTGAGTTAACGATGAATCTGCTCACCCTGAGGCAAGAGCTGAACGGATTGGATTTTAAGCATGCGGTCGAATTGGAGCGGGATATTCGGGAGGGGCTGTTTCATCAGGGACACAGCGCAGTGGTTCAATTGCTAGCGCTGAAATCAACACCATGAATAACGATATTGAATCAAGCGCGATTCCTCAATCTCATGTAGATTGGGTCTTGTCAGATCGGCCTTTACCGTTTGATGCGGATCTCACTAGCCCAGAGGCAGTAGATGAGAAAACGGTTGAAGATTGTCGAAATTGGTTAAGCTTCCATCGAGTTTGGGGACAATTGCCTGTAGCAGTATTGCAGGCGATCGCAGAGTCTTTTCATCCCTTTCGGGTAGAGCCCCAAACCCTGATTTATCAAGAGGGACAAACTCCCATTGGGTTATACCTGCTGCAGTGGGGAACGGTGGAAATCTTTCGGCGATCATCGGTTGGCCAGTCGCTGATTCGCTACCGAAATGCTGGAGATTTGTTTGGCTATACCCTGGTTGTCAATGCTGTCGAAGGCGTATACCAAACCAATGCAATCGCCCTCAATGCCAGCGAAATTTGGTTTCTCCCTAAACTAGCCTTTCACCGACTGATTAGAGAATTCCCCTCAATTCAACAGAAAATACAGTCTTTGCTATCTCAAGATTTGCACGAGTATATGGCTCGAATTTCCTGAGAGCAAGAGCGGATTCAAGGGTTACAGCCTTACATTCAAAGCATTCCCAGCGAGAAAGGTCTGCTTGGTAAAGGTAAGGCAGTAAAAAAACTAGCCGATCAGATCCGACAGGCCACCATAAATCAGGCACCTATCGTCTTTCAGGCGCAGGCGGGTACGGGTAAAACATTCTTGGCAGGCTTAATCCACGCTCGTTCAGGGCTTGCCTCCCAGCCCATTGCCGAACTGAACTGTGCCAATTTACCCCGTTCCGAGGACGGTCTGCTTAATACCGATGTGCTGTTTGGCAGGATCGGTCAACAAGCGGGCATTCTCCAACTGTTAGAGCGGGGAACACTGCTGCTGGATAATCTTCAGGTTTTAAGCGCGGGCGATCGCACCCGTCTCGTCAATTACCTCAAAACCGGACTGCTTCTGCCAAATCGAGGGAATATTGGCAATGGCGAGCGGGCAATGCCCCCTCCTCAACCGATTCAATCTTGGGTACGTCTGATTATGGCATCGCCCAGCAAACTGGAGTTGCCTGGTATCAAAACCATATCAATGAGGCTCTTTCCTTTACCTCAACGAAAAGAGGATATTCCAGAATTTGTCCAGCACTTCTTAAAACAGTTTTGCCGCGAACAGAATCGCCCGCTCCTGCAACTGGAGCAAACTGAATTACGCCGCCTCCTGAGCTACAACTATCCTGGCAACTTGATAGAACTGTCAGAAATTCTGCATCGGGCAGTCATCATGACTCCACCAGGGCAAAGCATCATTGCAGAACAAGCCTTATGGTCGGTACAGTCTGCCAAAAATGCTTTCCGAGTAGATTTACTAACCCATGTGCCTGGGTTGCGACAACTTTTTTTAAGTCGTTGGTATCCAGAGGGAATCTGGATTGCGATGATGGCTTTTTTTGTCCCAGTCACAATCGCCGGATTCCTAGGGCCACAAACGAGAGAAAGTAGCATTACACTGAATCTATTTTGGGCTTGGTGGTGGCCCGGTTATCTATTTTTATTTGTGTTTATCGGTCGGCTATGGTGCGCCGTTTGCCCCTTCATGATCACGGCAGAATGGATTCGCCGTTTCTCCCTCTGGCTGTTTCCGCGTCAGCAACTGGCCTGGAATACCCAATGGCTAAATCGTTGGGGGGCTTGGATTTTATTTGCAGGCTTTGTCGTAATTTATCTCTGGGAAAAGCTCTGGGATTTGCCGAATCATGCGGCACTCTCGGCCTGGTTGCTTTTAACGATTACGGCGGGGGCGGTCATTTTTAGCCTCATTTATGAACGGCGGCTCTGGTGTCGCTATCTCTGTCCCATTGGTGGAATGAATGGCATGTTTGCCAAACTGGCAACGATTGAATTGCGTTCTACCCAACAAGTTTGCGGTAGCCAATGCAGTACCTTTGGGTGTTACAAAGGCAGCGGGGCAACCCCTGTCCTCTTTGCCGATGCGCTGCCCACTGAAGGACAGGCTACAGGCGGGTGTCCCCTTTATTCACATCCAGCGCAGTTGCAGGATAATCGAGACTGTGTGCTGTGTATGACCTGTCTTAAAGCCTGTCCCCATCGCTCAGTTCAGTTAAACCTGCGTTTTCCGACTTCTGACCTCATGGACAATCATCGAGGCTTTGGCGCAGAGGTTGCGCTGCTCTTGCTTTTATTAGGCGGGGTGTTCATGCATCATGCCCACAGAATTCTAGACGCTCTGGGATTGGATTCTTTTCCCATCAATGCTGATCATTTGTTGATTAGCATCCCGATTGCCCTCGCTCTCCTCAGCATTCCAGCCGTTTTGACCTATGGAACTCATCAGATCGCCCGTCTCCTCGATCCAGGGCAGCCGGATTATCTCACCCTCATTTATGCCTATCTGCCCTTTACGCTCGCATCTAACTTGGCACACTATGTTCCCGCTGCAATGACCGAAGCAGGGCAAATTCTTCCAGTTTTGGCCAGAACCTTAGGCTATAGCGGTGCAGGTTTTCCGACCCTGACTTGGAGTTTAGATGTGGCTCAATTCCTCCAGGGGATAACGCTCCTCTCAGCCCTGCTATTTAGCATATACCCGCTTTTGAGGATTTCCAAACGCTCCTGGATCAGCAATCTTCCCCATCTCATATTATTGAGCGGACTCACAGGGATGTGTTTTTGGCTGATGGCTTAGATAAGGTTCTAAATTTTCCTATGAAAACTTTCCCTAGCATCGCCGAAGTCATTGGCCATACACCGCTGGTTAAACTGCAACGTTTACCGCAGCAGCATGATTGTGTCGCCGAAATCGTCTTGAAATTAGAGGGCATGAATCCAGCAAAATCTGTTAAAGACCGCATTGCCATCAGTATGATTATCGAGGCAGAACAGGTTGGACTAATCCAACCTGGAGTTTCCACGATTGTGGAAGCAACTTCGGGCAACACGGGGATTGGGCTGGCAATGGTCTGTGCGGCAAAAGGCTATCGTCTCATCCTGACCATGCCCGAAAACATGAGCCGAGAGCGACAACAGATGGCCCTGGCCTATGGTGCAGAAGTAATTTTGACTCCCGCCGCTGCTGACATGCAGGGGGCGATCGCCCATGCCAACCAATTAATCGCAACCCTTCCGAATGCCTTTTCTCCCCATCAGTTTAGTAATCCGGCCAACCCCAAGATTCATTACAGCACGACAGGTCCAGAAATCTGGCAGGATACCGACGGCCAAATAGACATTCTGGTTGTGGGTGTGGGGACAGGCGGTACTCTGACCGGAGCCGGACTCTATTTGAAACAACAAAATCCACAGCTCTGGATCGTCGCGGTCGAACCAGCCAATAGTGCTGTGCTCAGCGGGAAACCAGCTGGCATTCATGATTTACAGGGCATTGGCGCTGGATTTGTGCCCGATGTACTGCGTGTAGACTTAATCGATGAAATTGTGCTTGTGACCGAAGCTCAGGCTTATGAGACAGGGAGACAACTGGCACAAACCGAAGGTATTCTGAGCGGTATCTCGACAGGGGCCGCAGTCTATGCTGGATTGCAGATTGGACAGCGACCTCACTATCATAACCAGAGGATTGTAGTTATCCAACCCAGTGGGGGCGAACGATATCTAAGTACAGCGATGTGGGACAAGAGTAGCACAGAAACTTTACTATAAGGGCCTTCCACTCAGTGTCGGTATCTGCCCAACGAAGACCCTGGCCGAGATTTCCAATCGCGTGGAGAAGCAGTCTAGTGCTGGAGTGTGCGACCTGGCCCAGCTTGATATTGATGAGGTGCTCGGGGCGATTGCGGTGGTGAGATGTCTGCTCTTGTGCCAGCGATCGCCAGAGCTATCAAGGCCCAGATCCAGGATCAGGTTAAGTAGATGACCTGAATTAATCAGCATCTTGATTGCGGTATAGCAAGGTTTTCAGAGGCTCAGAACTACGTTTAGTTATGGCCACCTACTTAATAAGCTCTAAAAAGGGTAAAACAGGAAATTTAAGTTGCAGATACTCATAATTTCAGACCAGGTAAAAGGATAGAGATAGAACTGGGGCATTGCTAACATTACCGATTTAGGTCAGTAGCCAGACCAGCGGTAATAACCCAAGAATAGCCAAAGCAATCAGTAAGCCTAAGCTTTGTAGCCCCGTCTTGCGATCGCCAAAGCCTAAGGCATAGAGTCCTTTCATGAGATTGTTGCTAGCCGCAGCAATTAAGATCGCGCCACTGGCAATTGTTAGAGTTGTTGTGTTCCCAGCCGACTGCGTAATCCCCAGGATAAATGGGTCAACATCTGTCACCCCCATGATGCCTGCTAGGGCGAAAACTCCACGATCCCCAAGATTTGTCACAGTGTAGTGGGTCACAATTATGATCCCGACAAACAACAGCGCGAACAAAAGTGCGGCTCTTAATTCCAGCGGGTTTTGATTTGGGATAATTTTCCTATTTTCTAAACCGGGGGGAACTGACCTACCTTTGGTAGACCAAAGCCATCCCCCAACAGCGCCCAAAATCCCGAGAACGACCAAAGGCCAAAGTAATTGCTGCCTGAGTCCTGGGTTAAAGAGTCCCATCAACAACCCTAAACGAAGATACATGACACCAGAAGCCATCAAAATACTGCCTGCATAGGTTTGAGGTCGCTGATCGGTAGTAGATTTTTTGGCTAGTGCTATGGTGGTTGCTGTGGAGGAATAAGCTCCGCCTAGAATCGCCGCCAATGCTACTCCACCCTGTCCTTGGAATCGTCTTTGTAGTAAAAAACTGCCGTAGGAAATAGTGCTGACAGCAACCACCACTAGCCAGGTTCTAAAGGGATTAATCTGGAAGAGACTGAAATTTTGGTCTGGCAGAATGGGCAGAATGACGATCGTTAAAAATAGAAATTGCGTAAATGTGAGAATATCATCCGGCAAGAAATGCTGAGTCAGCCCCTCTAATGTTGATTTTAGCTCCAGCAAAATGAGGCTAATGACGGAAAAGGCGGTGGCCACCCAGAAATGTCCGTAGTACACCATTGCTCCAATTAGATAGGTTGCCAGCCCTGCCATTTCGGAAGTTAACCCTTTCCCTTGGGCTGCTGAAACCTTGTACCAGTAAGATATCAACATCAGACCGCCAATGACAGCGAATCCAGTTGAGAGTGGGAGGAGTTGGCCTGCTGATAAATAGGCCATTCCGTAGCCGATCAGGCCAATTAATGGGTAGGTGCGCACTCCACCAAAGGCATAGTGTCCCTTAACGGATTTCTTCTCCTCACGCTCAAGACCAATCAGAAAGGATAAAAAGAAGAC
>CAZXWR010000210.1:2579-7349 GCA_964644325.1 uncultured bacterium | reverse complement strand
GGCCGGGTGATCGCGCTGCCGCAGACGCTCTTCGGGGCCAAGTGGGCGATCGGCGAGAACTGCTTCGCCAGGGAGCCGCTCTACGAGAAGCTCCGCCGCATGCTGCGCAAGGAGGACCGGATCGGTCTCTGCCCGCTCGACAACGCGCTCTGGGATCTGGCCGGCAAGCGCGGCGACATCTCGGTGAGCCGGCTCCTGGGCGGCACGGCGAGGCGGCTGCCGACCTATGCCAGCACCTGGTTCGGCGGCGACGGTGGCGGGCTCGCCACGCCCGAGGCCTTCGCCGACTTCGCCGAGGAGTGCTACGCGCTCGGCTACCGCGCCTTCAAGATGCACGGCTGGACCGACGGTCGTCCCGAGCGCGATGCCGCCGCCGTCCGCCTCCTGGGCCGCCGCTTCGCCGGCCGCATGGCGCTGATGCACGACAGCGCCTGCCATCTTCGGACCTTCGCCGATGCGCTCGCGGTCGGCCGGGCCTGCGACGAGGCCGGCTTCTTCTGGTACGAGGATCCCTACAGCGATGGTGGCCTCGCCGCCCACGCGCATCGGCGGCTGCGCCAGCTGATCAAGACACCGCTGCTGCTCGGCGAGCATGTCCGCTGTGTCGAATCGGTGGCGACGCTGATCCTGGCGGACGGCACCGACTTCGTCCGCGCCGACCCCAATCTCGACATGGGCATCACCGGCACCATGAAGATCGCGCAGCTGGCCGAGGCCTTGGGCCTCGATGTCGAGCTGCACGGCTGCGGGCCGGCGCATCGGGCCGCCATGTCGGCGATCAGGAACACCAACTACTACGAGCTCGGCCTGGTCGGGCCGTCGTGCGGTGCCTCCGCCACGGCCGTCTATGCCTGTGGCTACAGCGACCGGCTGGAAGCGATCGGCGCCGATGGCTGCCTGCCGGTTCCGGGCGGGCCCGGCCTCGGTGTCCAGTACGACTGGGACCTCATCGAGAAGAAGACGATCCGCCACGAGATCGTCCACTGATCAACCAACCCAGACACCTGCAGGGAGTCTCGACGATGAAGCACTTGAGAATGACAGTCCTGGCCGGAGCCCTGGCCGCCACCGTCCTCGCGGCGCCGCCCGTGCTCGCCGACGACGTCTTGAACATCCGCCTGGGTGCCCGGGATATCGGCTCGATCGACCCGGCGCACACCAAGACCGGCGACGATGAAACCGTGGTCCTGCAGATCTTCAATTCGCTGATAACGCCGCCGCGCGGCACGCTCGACGTCGAGCTCGACCAGCTTCAGCCGGGCCTCGCCGAAAGCTGGGAGATCTCCGAGGACATGAAGACCTGGACCTTCTACCTGCGTCCTGGTGTCAAGTGGCACAAGGACTATGGCGAGGTCACGGCCGAGGACGTCAAGTTTTCCTACGAGCGACAGCTCGATCCGGCAACGGCCGGTGTGCATGGTGCGGCGTTCAAGGACATCGAGAGCATCGAGGTGATCGACGACCTCACCGTGCGCTTCAACCTGCACCAGTCGAACGCGTTCTTCCATGCCCAGGCGCTGACCCCGGGCTTCGGCCGCTTCATCGTGCCCAAGCGCGCGGTCGAAGAGCTGGGGGAACAGTTCCACTTCGCGCCCGTCGGCAGCGGGCCCTTCCAGTTCGCCGAGTACCGCCCGCAGGAGATGATCATCCTGCGCGCCTTCGACGACTATTTCCTCGGCCGGCCGCCGACCGACGAGCTCCGGCTGCGCTACATCCCGGACAACAACGCGGCGACCGTGGCCTTCATCGCCGACGAGTTGGACGTGACCGGCGGCGACCGGACGCCACAATGGGTGGAGCAGATGCAGCTCGCCAAGCCCGAGGCCGAGATCATCACCCTCTTGCCGGGCAGCCTGCAGTTCCTGCACTTCAACCTGACGGTCGAGCCCCTGGACGACCTGCGCGTCCGCCAGGCGATCGCGCACGGCATCGACCGAACGGCCTGGCCCGACGCCTACGGCATCCTGAGCGGCCCGCTGCCGGCGATCGTGCCCAGCGTGTTCTACGGTGCCCTGCAGCCTGAGGACATCCCGGAAGACTATCGCTATCCCTATGACCCGGAGAAGGCCAAGGCGCTCCTGGCCGAGGCCGGCTATCCGGACGGGTTCCGCATCGATGCGATCAGCAGCGAGCGCCAGGACTACCTGACCGCCATGCTGATGACCCAGGACATGCTGCGGCAGATCGGCATCGATATCGACCTGCAGGTGATCGACCATGCCACCTACCACGCCAACATCCGCGAGGATCGGGGCACCATCGTCATGCTCTCGACGGCGATAGCGCCCACGGCGCCTGCCGTCCTCAACGAGTTCCTGCATTCGGCGGCGGCCGTCGGCAAGCCCTCGTCCTTGCGCAACTTCTCGCACTATGGCGAGGTGGTCGGCAGCATCGACGAGTTGGTGGCCGAGGCCGTGCAGGAGACCGATGTCGAGCGCCAGATGGCGCTCTTGAAGGAGGCTCAGATCCAGATCCTGGCCGACCTTCCCGTCCTGCCGCTGCAGACGGCACCCCTGGTCAGCATCAAGCAGGGTGACATCGATTTCGGCTACGAGCCGATCAGCGGCTTCGGTCAGCACGAGTACGCCACGGCGCGGCGCCTTGCCGACTGAGCCGTCCAGCCGCCGGATGGAGCCGCGCCCGTGGTTCGTCCGGCGGCCCTGCTTTCTCGGCGAGGCCCGGCCATGCTGAAATTCTGCATCAAGCGAAGCCTCGACGCGCTGCTGACGGCGTTCATCGTCTTCAGCGTGGTGTTCTTCGCCATGCGCATCCTGCCGGGCGACCCGGTGGTCGCCATGCTCGGCGATCGCGCGGGTGCCGAGACGATCGAGAACGTCCGCCGCTCGCTCGGCCTGCACGAGCCGATCCTCGTCCAGTACGGCAAGTTCTTGTGGGGGCTGCTACAGCTCGACCTCGGGCGGTCGTTGATCAACGGCGCCGACATCGGGGCGATCCTCGCCCGCAACCTGCCCTACACCATCGCCCTGACCGTGGCCTCGACCATCGTCGGCCTCGGCTTCGGCATCCCCATGGGGGTCTGGTCGGCGATGCGCGCCGGCACCATGGTCGATCACGGCAACCGGATCATATCCCTCTTCGGCTCGGCCTTCCCGAACTTCTACGTGGGCCTCGTCTTCCTCCTCTTCTTCGGCCTCCATCTCCGCTGGTTCCCGCTGCTCGGCGGCGGCGAGCATCCGTTCGATCTGCGCTATCTGGCGATGCCGGCCATGGCCTTGGGCATGCTCAAGGGGTTCGGCATGATGCGCTTGACGCGCACGGCGGTGATCGACGTCGCCGGGCGCGACTACGTGCGGACCGCCCGGGCACTCGGCCTCTCCAGGCAGACGGTGGTCTGGCGCCACATCTTCAGAAACGCCCTGATGCCCATCACCACCCACCTCTCCATCGGCATCATCGCCACGCTCGGCGGCACGATCGCGATCGAGCTGGTCTTCAACCGGCCGGGCATCGGCCAGCTCCTCATCGGCGCCATCACCTCGCGCGACTACACCTTGATCCAGGGCGGCCTCGTCGTCCTCTCGCTGATCGTCGTCACCGTCAATCTCGTGACCGACCTCCTCTATGCCGTCATCGATCCCAGGGTCAGGCTCGGCTGACATGGCGGACCGCGTCTTTCTGGCCTTCGCCCTCCTGGTCCTGGCAGCCCTCGGCATCGTCTTTGTCTTCGGCGATTGGCTGCAGCCGCACGACCCGCTGTTGCAGAACGTGCGCGCCAGGCAGCTGCCGCCCAGCGCCGAGCATTGGCTGGGCACCGACAATCTCGGCCGGGACGTGTTCTCGCGCCTGGTCGAGGGTGCCCGGCTGTCGCTGACCATCGGTGTCGTGGCACCCCTGGTCGCCGGCCTGATCGGCACCACGCTCGGCATCGCCGCCGCCTTCTTCGGCGGCTGGATCGAGCGGGTGGTCGCGCGCGCCACGGACGTGATGATGTCGTTCGATCCGCTGCTGCTCGGCGTCCTGGTGGTCGCCATGCTGGGCCCGGGCATCCAGAACCTCTCGGTCGCCATCGCCTGCGCGCTCATCCCCTCCTATATCCGCCTCGCCCGGGCGACCGCCCTCTCGGTCCGCCAGGAAGCCTATGTCGACGCCTCGATCGCCATGGGCAGGCGGAGCCTCGGCACCATCTTCCTCCACGTTCTGCCCAACATCTCGGGTCCGTTGATCGTCATGACGACGATCTGGATCGGCACGGCGATCGGGCTCGAGGCCGCCTTGAGCTTCATTGGCCTTGGTGCCCAGCCACCGACACCGTCCTGGGGCAATATCGTCCGGGACGGGGCATCCAGCATCTTCAACTCACCCTTGCCGGCCCTCTTTGCTGGCCTTGCGATCACGCTCACCGTCCTTTCCTTCAACATCGTCGGGGATGCCTTGCGCGACCACTTCGATCCGGACCTGCTGCGGCGATGACGCGGCCGTTGCTGGCGGTCGAGGGGCTGGAGGTGGCCTTCCAGACGGACCAGGGCGAGCTGCGCGCCCTGCGCGGCATCGATCTTCAGCTGAGTGCCCGGGAGTGCCTGGGCCTGATCGGCGAATCCGGCTCCGGCAAGAGCCTGACAGCACTCGCCGTGATGGGGCTCTTGCCACCGGGTGCGGTGCGCACTGCGGGTCGGGTGGTGTTCGACGGGGTCGAGCTGACCACGGCGCCCGAGCCTGCGCTCGAAGCGCTGCGCGGACGACGGATCGCCATGATCTTCCAGGAGCCGATGACCGCCCTCAACCCGGTGATGCGGGTCGGCGAGCAGATCG
>CAZXWR010000210.1:1030-2569 GCA_964644325.1 uncultured bacterium | reverse complement strand
CGCGCGAGCGGGCGATCGAGCAGCTCGCCTTCGTCGGCATTCCCGATCCGCGGCAGCGCGTCGACGCCTTCCCGCACCAGCTCTCGGGCGGCATGCGGCAGCGGGTGATGATCGCCATGGCGCTGGCGTGCGAGCCTCGGCTGCTCATCGCCGACGAGCCGACGACGGCGTTGGATGTCACCATCCAGGCGCAGATCCTGGAGCTGCTGCGCAAATTGCAGGAGGAGCTCGACTTGGCGGTGATCATCATCACCCACGATTTCGGCGTCATCGCCGAGGTCGCCCATCGGGTATGCGTGATGTATGGCGGCCGGGTGGTCGAGGAGGCCGGCGTCGACGACCTCTTCGACCGGCCGCTGCACCCCTACTCGAGGGGCCTGCTCGCGTCCACGCCGACGCTGGAGATGCCGCTTACGCGGCGCATGCCGGCGATCGGTGGTGCGGTGCCGCACATGGCGGACACGCCGAGCGGCTGCGCCTTCCATCCGCGCTGCGGCGAGCGGCTGGAGCCTTGCGACAAGCTGATGCCCGAGCTCCAGGCGTTCGGGGAAGGACAGCGGGCGGCCTGCTGGGCGAGAAGTCGGCCGTCGTGAGCGGGACCATCCTCGAGGTCGCGCAGATCGAGAAGGTATTCCCCGGCGGGGTCCGTGCCGTCGACGACGTCTCCTTCGCCGTGGCGGAGGGCGAGATCCTGGCCCTGGTCGGCGAATCGGGCTGCGGCAAGTCGACCATGGCCCGGCTGATCCTCGGCCTCGAGACACCGACTGCCGGGCGCATCGACTTCGACGGACGCGCGCTCACCAGCCTTTCCGGGAGCGAGCTGCGCGCCGTCCGCAGCGAGCTGCAGTTCGTCTTCCAGGACCCGTTCTCGTCGCTCGATCCGCGGATGACGGCGGGCTCGATCGTGACCGAGCCCTTGGCCGTGCACGGGCTCGTCAGCTGGGGCCGCGAGCGGCGCGCGGCGGCCGTCCGCCTCTTGGAGGCCGTGGGGTTGAGCGCCAAGCATGTCGACCAGTGGCCGCGGCAGTTCTCGGGCGGTCAGCGCCAGCGGCTGGGCATCATCCGCGCCTTCGCCCTCGGACCCCGGCTGATCGTCGCCGACGAGCCGGTGTCGGCGCTCGACGTCTCGGTGCGCTCGCAGGTGATCAACCTGCTGCAGGATCTGCAGGAGGAGAAGGGTTCCGCCTTTCTCTTCATCTCCCACGACCTGGCCACGGTGCGGCACATGGCGGACCGCATCGCCGTCATGTATCTGGGACGGATCGTCGAGCTGGCACCCAAGCCCGCCTTTTTCGCGGCACCCCACCATCCCTATAGCGAGGCGCTGCTCTCGGCCGTGCCGGCGGCCCACCCGAAAAAGCGCAAGCAGCGCGTGCTGTTGCCCGGCGACCCGCCGAGCCCGTCCGCGATCCCCGCCGGCTGCCGGTTCCACCCGCGCTGCCCGATCGCCCGGGATCGCTGCCGGACCGACAGCCCGGCGCGGGCCAGAAGGATGGCCGCACTGGTGCCGGCGGGTCCGGCTCCGGCTATCGCGACATC
>CAZXWR010000210.1:0-1020 GCA_964644325.1 uncultured bacterium | reverse complement strand
GACGGCAGTTTGGTCGCCTGCCACTTTGCCGGGCCTTGGCCGCTCGGCACACCGGGCACCTAGCCTTCTCGAGAGCGACCGGATGGACGCCCGTGTGCCGCCCCTGGTCAGGCGCGCGCCGCCCAGAGCAGGCCGCGCTCGAGGATGGTGCGCATTTCCGGCACCTCGAATTCCTTGGCGACATGGCCGAGCGAGCTGAAGAAGACCCGGCCCTCGCCGTAGCGGTGCTTCCAGACCACGGGCATGACCACGCCCTCGATCCAGGGCGCGTGCTCGCCCGTGAAGGTCGTGGTGGCGAGCACCTCGATCGCCGGATCGACATGCATGTAGTATTGCTCGGAGCGGTAGGGGAAAGCCTCGATGCCGGCCATCACCGGATCGTCCGGCTTCGTGACGTCGACCCGGTAGTCGATGATGTTGCCCGGGTGCGCCACCCACTGGCCGCCGCACATGAACTGGTACTCGGTGGCGTTCCTGAAGGCGTCGCACATGCCGCCGTGATAGCCGCCGAACCCGACCCCGCCGCGCACCGCACGGGCGAGATTGTCCAGCTCCTCCTTCTCGATGGTCGACATGGTGAAGATCGGCACGATCAGGCTGAGATCGTGGATCAGCGGATCGGCCAGCACCTCGGTCGAGTTTTCGAGCAGCACCTCGAAGCCGTTGCGGCGCAGCATGCCGGCTACGATCTGCGCCCCCGCCTCAGGCTCGTGGCCGGCCCAGCCGCCGTAGAAAACGAGCGCTTCCTTGCCTTTCGCCATGTGCGTGCCTCCCTTGGATGGCTCTGTTGTCAAGCGATCTCGCCCGTGGCGAGGCCGGGGGCGAGCGGTGCCGGCCGCTCGCAGCGGCTCTCGATCACGACGCTGCCACCGGTCTCGGCCGCCTCGACCAGGCCGGCCATGACCTCGAGGACATGCAGCGCCAGCTCGCCCGAGGCCCGATGCGGCCGGCCCTCGCGCAGGGCTTGCGCCATGTCGACCAGGCCGATGCTGCGATAGTTGCCGTCGGCATAGCCGTGCG
>CAZXWR010000209.1:5770-7370 GCA_964644325.1 uncultured bacterium | reverse complement strand
CGAATTGTCATTTCTGATCAGGCTGGGGTCAGTAACGTGATTGAAAAGGCCCTGAGCATGGGCTTTCAGCTCAACAAACAGGATCCGACAACGCGCCAAATTCTCCAGCGGATTAAGGACTTGGAAAGTCATGGCTATCAGTTTGAAGCGGCGGAGGCCAGCTTTGAATTGCTGATCTATGAGGCGGTACAGCAGCGCCCGGTCTTCTTTACGATTAAGGCCTTTGATGTACATTGTGCTGGACAACACCAAGGCTCAACGGGTTTACTCAGCAGCAAGGCCCTAGCGACGGTCAAGGTGGATGTGAACGGCCAGGAAATGCTCACGGCGGCTGAAGGCAATGGCCCGGTTTCTGCCCTGGATACGGCCCTCAGAAAGGCGCTGGTGAATTTCTACCCGATTATTTCCGAGTTCCAGCTTGCGGACTACAAGGTTCGGATCTTGGATGGCATTCATGGAACTGCGGCTCGAACGCGGGTGCTGGTGGAGTCGAGCAATGGTCAGGTGCGCTGGTCTACGGTGGGGGTTTCGGTGAATATCATTGAGGCCTCTTACCAGGCCGTGGCCCAGGGGATGGAGTACGGACTCTTGCAGTACTGGAAACAGATTGAATGTGCCGAGGGGAGTGCCCTTGAGTCGCTGAAAAATAATGGGGGCGCTAACCCTGGGATGAGCCAGGTTGCACTCCAGGTTTAGCACGGTAAAACAGCGAGCTGGGAAGTCCTGAAGCGCTGAGCTAGAGAGTCGGGGTGGAGAGTTGGGGTGGATCCAGTTCTGTTCGACCCACCCTCGCCGCCATCACCGCAGGTAACCTTGGCCGCGGCGATGGCTGGCGACGCCTAGGATGCCCTTAGGATTCGCTGCGCCCCTTAGGATTCACTGCGCAGGGTATCAAGCACTGAACGATCTTCGAGGGTGGAAGTATCCCCTGAGATTTCATCGCCACTGGCGAGGGTACGCAGCAGTCGCCGCATGATTTTGCCGGAGCGGGTTTTGGGCAGGGCATCGGCAAAACGGATGTCGCCAGGACGGGCGATCGCCCCGATTTCAGCCACAACATGCTGCTTCAGGGCATTTTTGAGGTCATCGTTTTTGGCTTGCCCACCTTCCAGGGTGACAAAGGCCACAATATCTTCCCCCTTGAGGTCATCGGGACGACCGACCACCGCAGCTTCTGCCACAGCGGGGTGAGATACCAGGGCCGACTCAATTTCCATGGTGCCGAGCCGATGACCGGACACGCTGATCACGTCATCCACCCGGCCCATGATCCAGAAATAGCCGTCCGCATCCCGGCGGGCCCCATCGCCCGCGAAGTAAAAATACTGACCGTTTTGGGGCGCTATTTCTTCCCAGTAGGTTTTACGGAAGCGGGCTTCGTCCCCATAGACATTGCGAATCATGCTGGGCCAGGGATGTTTGATCACCAGGTAGCCCCCAGCGTTATCAGGCGCTGAGGTGCCGTTCATATCCACCACATCAGCCACAATGCCGGGAAAGGGACGGCTGGCGGAACCAGGCTTCGTGGGGGTGGCACTGGCCAGGGGGGTAATCATGAAGCCCCCGGTTTCGGTCTGCCACCAGGTATCGACGATGGGAC
>CAZXWR010000209.1:0-5760 GCA_964644325.1 uncultured bacterium | reverse complement strand
CACGCGGTGGTACCACATCCAGGCTTCGGGGTTGATGGGTTCACCCACGGTGCCTAATATCCGCAGCGACGAGAGGTCGCGGGCATTGGGATGTTCATCGCCCATCTTGATAAAGGCCCGTACCGCAGTGGGGGCGGTGTAGAAAATGGTGACGCCGTATTTTTCTACCACATCCCAAAAACAGCCTGGATTAGAGGGCCGGGGGACGCCTTCGTACATGACGGTGGTGGCCCCGTTGGAGAGGGGGCCGTAGACAATGTAGCTATGTCCGGTGATCCAACCGACATCGGCGGTACACCAGTAAACGTCGGTGTCTTTCAGGTCGAAGGTCCACTTGAGGGTCATGTGGGTGTAGAGGTTGTAGCCGCCAGTGGTGTGAACCACCCCTTTGGGTTTCCCGGTGCTGCCGCTGGTGTACAGGATAAACAGCATATCTTCGCTGTCCATAACCTCTGCCGGACAGTGGCCAGCGGCCTGGGGCTGAAGCTCATGCCACCAGTGATCGCGTCCTGGCTCCATGTGAACCGCTTCTTTCGTGCGCTGCACGACTAAAACGTTCTGCACCGAAGGGGCAGCGTTATTTTCGAGGGCTTTATCGACCTGGACTTTGAGGGGCACAATTTTATCTTTGCGGAAGCCGCCATCCGCCGTAATCACGAGTTTAGCCTCAGCATCCACGAGGCGATCGCGCAGGGCTTCGGCACTGAAGCCGCCAAAGACGACGCTGTGGGGGGCACCAATCCGGGCGCAGGCCAGCATCGCAACTGCGGCTTCGGGAATCATGGGCATGTAGATGCCGACGCGATCGCCCTTTTGTACGCCCAGATCCTTGAGGACGTTTGCCATCTGGCACACTTCGCGGTGGAGCTGGGCATAGGTGAGGGTGCGGGAATCGCCGGGTTCTCCCTCCCAGATCAAGGCGGCTTTATTTTTGCGCCAGGTGGTGAGGTGGCGATCGAGACAGTTGTGGGAGATATTGAGCTTGCCGCCGACAAACCACTGCGCGAAGGGCGGCTGCCAGTCTAGGGCTTGAGTCCAGGGCTGGAACCAATCGAGTTCCAGCTCGGCCAGCTCGGCCCAGAAGGCGGCGGGGTCGGCCTTGGCCTTTTCGTAGAGTTTTTCATAGTCGGCAAAGCTTTTGATTTCAGCCTCTGCCGCTAGCGCAGCGGGTGGGTTAAACAGCCGTTGCTCATTTAAAACAGATTCAATGGTGGATTGCGACATAGCCTTGAGGTCTCACGTTTCAAGTCTGATCTTCACGGTCGCATAAAACTAGCCGGATACGTCCGAAGCAGACATTAAGCTTAAAGACCGAGTGAACCTTTGACCCGCTCTTGAATCGGGCAAGGGCCGAATCAGCCTCCCATCTGGTTTTGCCCCGTCTGGTTTTGCTGGCATAGGCTCAGATGGTTTCCCAGAGCCGGGGGCGAGGGCTGTCCTGGAAGCGCTGATGGGCGTCGGATAGCAGGTCTGGAATTGCTAAGCCCGAGGGGCAGCGCGGTAGACAGTCGCCACATTCGGTACAGCGGCTGGCCTTGCGTCCCGGAAACCAATGTCCGGCGTTCTCAAACATGCGGTAGCGATAGCGGCCAAATTCGGTCATGTCATGGGCGATCGCCAGGTTCCGCAGCCGCAGCACCTCTGGGATATGAATCTCCTCGGGGCAGGGCAGGCAGGCATAGCACTGATGGCACTGGGTTGTCCCCAGTTTTGCCGCTGCCTGTTGCGGCAACCGCGTTAGAATGGCTTGCTCTGTGGGCAAGAGGGGGCCAGTTTGATCCGCGATCGCCAGGGGCCAGTCCAATTCTGCTGGGTGAGCCGCCCCGACACTGAGGGTTGTAATCGCGGGCTGGCTTAGTAAAAAGCGAGCGTTGAGATGGAGCGGGTCGAGGGGTGCGCAGTTCTGGATCAGACTGGGTGGCGGTGTATAAAGCAGCCCGCCTTTATCGGCGGGAGAAATGATAAAGATGCCCAGATCCTGCTGCTGGGCTAGGGCGATCGCCGGGGCGTTGCGCTGAAAAAAGTAGGTGTAGTGCAGGTTGACAAAGGAAAACTGGCCTGTTTCGATGGCGGCCAGCACGATTTCTAAGGGGCCGTGGGTCGAAAACCCGACATGGCCCACTTTGTCAGCGGCGATCGCCTCTCGCACGGCCTGCATACAGCCCTGGGTATCTTGGATCTGGGCTAGATGAGCTGGGGTGTTAATGCCGTGAATCGCCAAGCAGTCAATGTGCTCTAGGCCAAGTCTTGCCAAGGAGCGATCAATGGCCTGGGCCATGGCGGGCGCATTGGACTGGGGGGTGATTTTGGTGGTAACGGTCAGCTCGGCGCGATTGCCCTCCGCCCGCTGACCCAGGGCCTGACCCAGGTAAACTTCGCTCTGGCCGTACCCCTGAGCTGTCTCAAAGTGATTGATGCCCAAATCCAGCGCCCGCTGCACGACGCGGCCCATCTGCTCTGGGGTGGTGAGGGATCGCATGGTGCCTAGGGAAAAAACCGACAGCGATCGCTCGGTTTGACCAAATCGGCGATATTGCATAGCTCTCGGGCCGCTGCGCCCCTACTGCTGGGCGGGGCCGCTCCCTTCGCCTAAACTTTTGGTAAAGTCACCGGGGCGGACGTTTTCGATAAACTCGCGGAAGGCATTGCGCTCTGCCTCATCGGCATCTTGATCGACAGGAATGGAGGCGTCCACCACGACTTCCTCTACCACCCAGATGGGGGCATCTAGCCGCAATGCTAGGGCGATCGCGTCACTGGGCCGCGAGTCGATTTGATAGGTCTGCTCCCCCTGGCGCAGGGTCAGGATAGCGAAGAAGGTGCTATCTTCTAAGCCGTGAATGACCACTTTTTCAAGCTCTACCGAGAGTGCTGACAGGCAGTTCCCCATCAGATCATGGGTCATCGGTCGCGGGGGGGTATGATTTTCCAGGACGCTTAGAATAGCCCGCGCTTCATTCTGGCCAATCCAAATCGGCAGTGCTCGCCGCTCCGTCGCATCCCGCAGTAAAACAATCGGCACGCGCGTCGTAGCATCTAGAGCAATCCCTGCAACGTTCATTTCGATCATGGAATGTGCCTCACGGAAATGCGATTTAGGAATGGCGCAATTTAAGGTGAAAGCCGCTGTCTGAACGCTATCTTGCCTTAAACGAGCATGGAGCCCTCAACCCGAGCGATCGCCCGTTAACTCCTATGTCTAGGATACTGACTGAATGCAGACTTCTGCACTGGAAGTTGGTTGATAATGTTGACAGAGATCGATCCTACGCTTTCGGAGAAGCACTGCCATCCGAGAATTTACGGAATTTTGATCAGTCGCTGCTTTTTCTTTGATTGTTAGCTCTGTGATAGTTAGGTTGCTATGTTTACTGGACTGGTTCAGGCCCTAGGTCAATTGCAGCTCGTGAATGCCCGTCAGTTGCGGGTGCGGTGCCCCCAGGTGGACTGGGTGGCGACCCTGGCGGTGGGCGATAGTGTTGCGGTTGATGGCGCTTGCCTGACGGTTGAAACGCTTGTCAATGGTGGGTTTACGGTCACTACTTCCCCCGAAACCCTGAACCGGACGACGTTAGGACAGGCTGTGGAACGGGGCTGGTGGGTGAACCTAGAACCTGCGTTGCGGGTTGGCGATCGCCTGGGGGGCCATTTTGTGACGGGGCATGTGGATGGGTTGGGCACGGTGGAATCTCTAGGGCAATCGGCGGAGTCCTGGGAGATTCGCTTTACGGTGCCGCCAGCGGTGGGGCGCTATATTGTGCCGAAGGGCAGCATTACGGTGAATGGCATTAGCCTGACGGTGGCGGACTGCAATCCTTCGGGAACTTGGTTCCAGGTGGCGGTGATTCCCCATAGTTTTGCCCAAACGAATCTTCAGTACCTTCAGCCGCATCGAGTCGTAAATGTTGAAACGGATGTGCTGGGGAAGTATGTGGATAAATTACTGCACCCGCCTGGGCTACACCAGGGCAATTCTGTTTCGGCACCGCCTCCTGTGACGGCTGCTTTTTTGGCTGAGCATGGGTTTGGCTAAGGGGAGCTGCTTTTGACGCCAAATCGCTACGCTGAAATTTATCAGGTGGTGCGCTGTATTCCTTCTGGGCAGGTTGCTACCTACGGCCAGGTTGCGGCGCTCATGGGGCGCTCGGGCTGGGCAAGGCAGGTGGGCTATGCGCTGTTTCGGGTGGCACCCGATTCTGATGTTCCCTGGCATCGGGTAATTAATGCTCAGGGGGAGATCTCGCGATCGCCCCAGCGGCAGGGGAGTGATGAACTCCAGCGTATTCTGCTTGAACAGGAGGGCATTGTTTTTAATCGGCAGGAACGAATTGATCTGCGTCGCTACCAGTGGCAGCCAGATTCGCCCCTAGGAAATGAATGTGCAGCTTCAGGAGCTGATTGACGGGGAAATTGTTTATTTTTGGCAGCGATGATCCTTTGCTGAGAGGCGGTTTTATATAGTTTGATATAGATGACTGTCCGCCCAATTGCGACTAATTTAGCCACCCATGAACTGGCAGTTCCTGCTTGAAGATGAGGGAATTAAATATTTCTTGCTGCCTTTTATGGGGGCGCTATTTGGAGTGGCGACGGGTTGGATCGGCAACCAGCTGCCCAATTGGCCCCATAAAGTGGTCTGGTGGCGTTTTCCAAAATTAGCGATTGAGTTTTCCATTCTGACGGTAGCGGCGTCGAACTGGAATCAGGCAATACAGCTTTTCACCGACCAGCCTGAAGCAGCACAGGTGGCAGGTGTTGCTTACTTTGGCTTTTTGTTGATGTTGCTTGGCATTATTGCCTTGGATTTTCGACAGCTCTGGCCCCAGCAAACGCAACCCACAGCCGCAGATCTGGCAAAGGAACGGCTAATTGATAACCGTCAAGCCTTGATGGATAAGGTGCAAACAAAGTGGATAGATAAGGTATTGCATCAGTCGTTATACCAGCAGGCGCGGCTAGAGTTGGGACTGGAGGAGCGGGCGGATTTAGTCGGGATAGAGTGGCAGTTGGCTGGGCGGGCACGTCAGGTTTTACCCCAGGGGTCGCGCTTGCTGGATCGCTTTGCGAAATTAGGGAAAGGCGCAACCCTATTAGTGACGGGTGCGCCCGGTGCTGGCAAGGCGACACTGCTGCTGGAATTGGCAGAGGAGCTATTGGGCTGCACAGATGCAAAAGATCCTGAACAGCCAATACCTGTGGTTTTAAATTTGTCTTCTTGGGGCCGCTCTAAATTACCCAGAGACCAGAAACCCACCTTTGCAAACTGGCTGGTGGAAGAACTGTACCGCCAGTATCAAGTGCGCCGCGATATAGGGGTGACCTGGCTAAAAGATGAAAACTGGATTTTGCTGCTAGATGGGCTAGATGAGGTGCCTGAACGCTACCGGGACAACTGCGTGAAGGCCCTCAACCAGTATCGGCTGGATCATGGGTTGGTAGCCATTGTGCTGTGCTGCCGCACTGGCGATTTTGCTTTGTCGCAGGTTCGTTTAAAGCATTTCCAGGCAGCGGTTTTTGTTCAGCCCATAGAAGTGGAGCAAGTTGATACCTACCTGGCCAAAGCTGGGCCAGCTTTAGAGAGTGTACGCTTCGCGATTCATGAGGATGCTGAGTTACAGCAATTGGCCCAGACGCCATTATTTTTATGGGTGATGTCTTTGGCCTATGAAAATCGGTCTGCAAATGAGCTACAAAGCCTAGACTCTACCAGATAGATCGGGAAATGGTGTCTAGCATAATTTAAGCTTGAAAATCCTATAC
>CAZXWR010000208.1:0-7383 GCA_964644325.1 uncultured bacterium | reverse complement strand
AAGGTGATTATGACCTAGAGCGTTTTACATTTAATTCCGCCTAGCTACTTAGCTCTAACGCAACCTGTGTTAGGACAACTGCTTCCTCGACAAAACCTTCTCTAGAGCAGCTTTCTAAATACCAGGTTAGAGCGACCCGTGCCGGATCGCCCCAGTCTCGCCACCACTGAAGAAATCCAGGAAATATTTCAGCCAAAATCTGACTCTGATCAGTGGGAAACCAAGAACTGACGCCATGCCATGCTGTCGCGCTCCGACGCCCCCAATATTCCCAGCATTTCTCACCATTTAAATTGTACCCAACTGGAAGAATAATAGGAATTTGGAATCCTCTTGCAAATGACAGGAAATATGAGACAGTATCTAAAAAATCAACTACATCTTCTCCTGAGAAATGTTGACCATTGACTTTCTCCAATCTGCCAACATGAGTAATTGCAAATCCACCCTCATTTTTAAGTACATCGCAATGCTTCTCTGTGGTTGTTAGAGCACCTAATGTAATTTGCCAGTCCTCAGCACGTAGGATAAGGGGATTTTCCTTGTCAATTAATTTCAGGTCAAAATTGACAATGTGAAATAAAATATAGGAAAGCTCACTGCACTGTCTACTGCCTATAATTTGTTGAATAGATTCAGTTACTATTCCAGAAGCGTCTCCATGATAACTTCTGGTTGGAAGTACAGGGATGTAACTTTCTGGATTTGACGACAAAGTTATTGAAGCATTGCCAAATAAATCCGTAGGATTCACAGGAGTACATCTACTTAAATCTAGATTCTCAATTTCCCCCCTACTTTTTTTAAGATCTTCCTGAGCAGATCTAATCAATCTTTCTCTATGTTCAGGATCGACTTTGAATTCAAACTTGATCTGAGGTTTAGGAAACCATACAAAGTTAACTGCTCCCTCCCCAGGGCTTTCTCCTGAACAGTCGTGGAGTTTCAAAGAGCCTTTGTAAAGACAAATAGGGGAGTTAATATCAGGTGTTGTGTACTCTGGCTTTAGGGTCATCGAGAAATCATCCGAAATCATCTCAAATTACTCTCAATAGAGAGAAATAAGCTTATTCTGATTGTGTCCTCTAGAGGATTCCCAGCTTTGCTGCCCCGTACATCACCCAGTTAGTAACATATTTCTTGGGATTGGTCGCTATGCTAAATCCAGACATGAATTGCTCTGGCGATCGTAACTCTGAGTACGACAAAAGTATGATTTTGTACCACCCTGCTTCAAAATCTATAACTGCGATCGCTTCGGAAAATTTTTCTGGGAAGAAAATAGATTCTTAAGAAGTCACCTGTACGATTTTCGTCAATACCTCTCTTGGCCGCTCAAAGTGGCCTGGATTCAGCGACAACGACATATCAAACTCTGCTTTGCGTACAGCCAGAGCAATAATCACACAATACTCGCGATCGCTTACTAATATTCAGCAGCAGTCAAGGAAATTGCAACCAACAATCGTCAGTTTTCATCGATCAATCTTTTCTGGGACTAATTCTAGCGGGCTCGTCGTTTTGACAACCCACAGAATGCGATCGCCCTACCCGAGTGACCCCAGAAAATCCTGTTAAAAACTTACCTATTGTGCAGCACGAAGCTCTTTCAGCTCCTCTTGGATGACTCGACGCAGTGTTTCTTCATCTAAGGGCTGCTTCACTTTCCCGAGATACTGCCGCAAAGCTTCATTCATCATCGTTTGGTACCCTTTCCCAGCAGCTTCACTGCGTTCTCGGAAAGTGTCTAGCACATCGTCATCAATATAGATTGTGATGCGCGTCTTGCCTGTCTGGGGAATAACAGCCCCCCGTTTAGCTTCACTAAAATCATATTCCGCTTTCATACTGCTTTCTCTCAGAACGTGTTGCAGGGCGGGCTGAAATCAAGCGAACACGATTCCCGCGATTTGTATAGACGACAACTAGCAATCGCCAGAGATGATCCATACCAATCACAATAAATCGCCGCTCTCCTTGAGCCGATGTATCTTCAAAAGAAAGCGCACTTGGGTCAAACAAAACGGCCTCAGCGTCAGAAAAACTCACACCGTGCTTTTGCAGGTTAATTGCTGCTTTACTTGGATCCCATTCCACTTCCATGCATATATTGTATGCACAAAATGGATGTTGCGCTTGAGATGAAGGGATATTTGGAGAAGCCTCTAAAATTTTTTCTAGAGATTGTTTAGATGTGAGAGCCTACATTTCAGAACGAAATCGCCCTATTATCTAAGCCTCCAAGGGGTGATGGGCAGAGTCCGTCTTGCTGACAGCCGCAGGATTTTCGACAGACCAAGGCAGGGTTTGACCCCCCTGATACTCCGCCAACGTAAACGAATCCACCTGCACCGCCTCATGCCGTGCGATCGCCGCTTCCTGGATCAACGCTGCCTCTTCAGCCGTGATTATCTTCAAATCCAGTGCCGCTGCTGCCAACTGTTCAGGCTGTTTCTTGGGAAGCCTATGGTGGCGGATCGCATCCTTGAGCCGCTGCACAATCGGTTCCGCCGAAAGGGTTAGGCACATCGCCCGCTCCAGTCGCCCTAGAGCTTCATCCGGGTGGGTGGGCAAGTAAATGCCCGCAGTGAGGCGATCGCGGTGGGCATCGGCCCTTTGCAAGTAAGTAGCCACCTCATGGCCCAAGGCATCCGAGGGCGGTAGACCGATGGGGTTGAGTCGCCGTAGCCAGAGCACTGGCCCCATCAGCACAGCGCCCAAAATCGGGGCAGACACATTTTGTAAGATGCCCTCTAGAGCCTGCTGAATTTGGGCCAGGGCATAATCCATCGCCCAATGCACTAGGGGCAAGTCCGCCTCAGGGTGACCCTCCGCTTCAAAGCGACGCAGAGTCGCCGTACCCAGGTACATCCAGGACAGCATATCGGCAAAGCGACCCGTGAGTTTTTCCTGACGCTTCAGGCGACCGCCGTAGGTCAGCAAAACCAGATCCGCCAGCACCGCAAAAGTAGCTGAGGCCCAGGCCAGCTTGCGATAGTAGCGCGCCATCGGGCCGCGCACCGGAGACGATGCCAAGCGGCCTCCCGTCAGAGAGAGCACCAGCATGCGACAGCCGTTCCGCACAAATCCGCCCAGGTGTGCCCCAAGGGTTTGGTCAAAGGCTGCCACATCCTGCTGTTGCAGCGCCTTGATCTCGGCGTACAGGTGCGGATGACAGCGAATCGCCCCCTGGCCAAAAATCATCAGCGTCCGCGTCAGGATATTGGCCCCTTCCACCGTGATCGGAATTGGGGTGGCTGAGTAAATGTTGGCCAGCAGGTTACGGGGGCCGCGACAGATACCCGCGCCGCCCTGAATATCCATGCCGTCATTGATAATCCGACGGGATAGCTCCGTGAAGTGGTACTTGGCGATCGCCGAGACCACCGCAGGCTGTTCGCCCCGGTCTACTGCGCCACAGGTAAAGATGCGGGCTGCATCCATCAGGTAGGTAAAGCCGCCGATGCGGGCCAGGGGTTCTTCAATGCCCTCAAACTGGCCAATAGAAGCCCCAAACTGCTGTCGCACCTTGGTATAGTCCCCCGTGACCCGCGCCACCAGTTTGGCGACCCCGGTACAGGTGGCTGGGAAGCTAATACCCCGCCCCGCCGCTAGGGTCTGCACCAGCATCTTCCAACCCGCTCCGGCCTGCTCAGGGCCACCGATGATCTGGTCAACGGATACCACCACATCCTGACCTGCAATGGGCGAGTTATAGAAGGGCACCCCCATCGGGTCGTGACGGCGACCCAGACTGACTCGGGGGGTGTCAGCGGGTATCAGGGCCAGGGTAATGCCAGGATTTTCACCCTTGCCCAGCCAGTTTTCCGGGTCCTTGAGCTGGAAGGCCAGCCCAATGAGCGTGGCGATCGCCCCCAAGGTGATGTAGCGCTTGCGGAAGTTGAGGCGCAGGTAGAGCTGCCCGTCCTCCCCCTTAAAAACGATGCCTTCTGAGGAAATACTCGCCGCATCGGAGCCCGCCAGGGGTTCGGTGAGGGCAAAGCAGGGCATTTCTTCGCCCTGGGCTAGACGGGGCAGGTAGCGTTCTTTTTGGGCAGGCGTGCCGTAGTGGAGCAGTAGCTTAGCTGGCCCCAGGGAGTTGGTGACCCCAACGGTGGCGGTATGGCTAAAGGAGCGGGAGGCCAGCTTCATCATCACGGTGCTGTAGGCCAGTTGCGAGAACCCCAGCCCCCCGTATTCTTTGGGAATTACCATGCCGAAGAAGCGTTCCTGGCGCAGGTAGTCCCACACCTCCGGCGGCAGATCCTTGCGGCGGTGGATGTCCCAATCGGTTGCCATGCGGCAAACTTGCTCGACGGGGCCGTCTAGGAAAGTCTGGAGGTCTTCCGGAATCTGCGGGTAGGGTTCTTGCAGGATCTTTTGAAAGTTGGGGCGTCCCGAAAACAGGTCGCCCTCAATCCAGACCGTTCCGGCTTCGATGGCAGCCTGTTCCGTTTCGGAAATCCGGGGGAGCAGATTCAGCTTGCGAATCAGGGCCATTAAGGGCGCAGACAGGAGCGTCCGTCGGAGAACAGGAATGTTGAGCAGAGCGGCGATCGCCCCCCACAGTCCCCACACAAACCAGGGGGGCTGCCAAACCCCGAGACTTGCCGTGATGCCCACCGTCCAGAGCCAGAGGGGCGCACCCCAGTAACCCAGCAGTAGTCCCAGCCACAGCACCGTCAACGCCCAAACTGCTGGCATCACAACTGCTGGCAGCCAAATTGCTGGTTGCATTAAACCCATCATGTCGCCACCTCCGTTACCCCTAGACCTACAGGATCAAATTCTCAAACACACCCGCCGCTCCCATGCCGCCGCCCACGCACATCGTCACCATGCCGTAGCGCAGGCCGCGTCGTTGCAGTTCATGGAGCAGCGTTGCCGTCAGCTTCGCCCCGCTACAGCCCAAGGGATGTCCCAGGGCGATCGCCCCACCATTCACGTTGATGCGGGCTTCGTCTAAGTGCAGCTTGCGGATGACCGCCAGGGACTGGGCCGAGAAGGCTTCATTCAGCTCAATCAGACCGATATCCTCCAGGGTGAGGCCCACCTGTTTCAACACCTTCGGAATCGCCAGCACAGGGGCAATCCCCATCACCTCCGGGGCTACCCCAGACACCGCATAGCCCAGCAGTTTTGCCATGGGCTGAATGCCAAGTTGCCGCAGCAGGCGATCGCCCATCACCACCGTCGCCGCGGCCCCATCGGACATCTGGGAGGAATTTCCCGCTGTGACGCTGCCCCCCTGGCGAAAGACCGGGGGCAGTTTGGCGAGTGCTTCGAGGCTGGTGTCGGGGCGGGGGCCTTCATCGGTTTGAAACAACACCTCTGCCGTTTGGGTCTGACCGTCCTGGTAGGTGGTTTCCTGCACCGTCAGGGGAATAATTTCTGCGGCAAAGCGCCGGGTTTGGATAGCATTCAAGGCCCGCTGGTGCGATCGCAGGGCAAAGGCATCCTGATCCTCGCGGGAGATGTGGTATTCCTGGGCGACGTTTTCCGCCGTGAGGCCCATCCCCAGGTAAACCGCAGGGTCTTGCTCGATGAGGGTCGGGTTCGGCAACAGCACATTGCCCCCCATGGGCACCAGACTCATAGACTCCGCGCCCCCCGCCACGATCGCATCCGCCTGCCCTGTGGCGATCGCCTGGGTGGCCATGGCAATGGTTTGCAGCCCCGAGGCACAAAACCGATTCACCGTGCAGCCCGGTACCGCATCCGGCAGTCCCGCCCGCTGGGCCATAATCCGACCCAGGTTAAAGCCCTGCTCCGCCTCCGGGAAGGCACAGCCCATCATCAGGTCGTCAATCTGATGCGGGTCGAGGGCAGGCACACGGGCGATCGCCCCTTGCACCGCAGCCGCCCCCATTTCATCCGGGCGCAGGTGACTGAGGGTTCCCCGAGGTGCCTTGCCGACGGCAGTCCGTACGCTGCTGACAATATAAGTGTCTTGGTAGTTCATAGATGCTCTCCAGGTCTCAAGCTGAACTGGGCAATAGTTGGGCAATAGTTTTGAATTTTGAATCTTGAGTTTTAAGTTGAAGAACAGGTTTTTAATTCAAAAACTTAGAACTTAAAACTTCTTCTCCTCTCAGTTGCGTAAAGGCTTCTTGGTTTTCAGGAGGTGGGCCATCCGGGCCTGGGTTTTGGGTTCTCGCAACAGGGGCAAAAACATTTCCCGCTCCAGACGCAGCAGATAGTCTTCATGGACCCAGGCAGGCCTGCTCAGGTCGCCGCCCGTCATCACATATGCCAGACGGTTCGCTAGGAAGCGATCGTACTCACTGGCAAACCCGGCCTGTTGATACAGGTAAGCTGCATGTTCCAGGATGGCCCGTGCTGGACGCCCCAGTACCAAAATGGCGTTCAGCTCCGGTGGCGGCAGATAGCCTACCCGGTCGAGATGCAGCACTTCGGCCTTGGCCACCGCTAAACGGCGATCGCCCTGCATCAGAATCCGCGCCGTGGGTGGCAAGTAGCCCAGCTGAACGGCCTCCAGGGCACTACTGGAAACCTTGGCGGTCGCGATCGTTTCAAAGGTGGTCTTCAGGAACGGATGCACATGGCTGGGCACAGACGACGCCGACCGTTCCGACACCCGTGCCATCATCCGCATGATGCCCCCGGCCCCTGGAATCAGCCCCACCGATAGCTCCACCAAGCCGATGTAGGTTTCCGCTGCGGCCACCACCTGGGGACAGGCCATCACCAGCTCGCAGCCGCCCCCCAGCACCCGCCCCTGAATCGCCGCCACAATCGGTTTCGGGAAGTAGTGAATCCGCTTGAGTAATCCCTGAAACTCATCGATCAGTGCCGCAATGCCTGCACCGTTTTCGGTTTGGGCCAGCGCCCCCATCTCTGCCAGGTTCGCCCCAGCGGAAAAATGGGCGCTGCCATTGCCAATCACTAGCCCTTTCAGATCGTCGTTGTGCTCCAGCAGATTCAGTACCTCTGCCAGTCCAGCCACGACCTGTTGGCTGAGGGTATTGCCCTTAGAACGGAACTCGTACAGGGCCACTCCATCTCCTAAATCCAGGAGCGCTGCTTCGGAATTTTGCCAGAGGATCCGCTGGGGCTCTTGACCCAGGGCTGCTAGATCAATCTCATCTGGATCGATCGGTAAGAGTTCATAGCCCAGGGGCGGGCCGTAAATGCCGCCGACATCATCGTAGAACTGCGTGACGCCCTGGTCGGCCATCTGCTGTACCCATTCGGGGATGGGCAGGTTCGCCCTCTGCATGTCTGTCAGGATGGTTTGGAACCCCAGCATGTCCCAGAGTTCAAACGGCCCTGCTTCCCAGCCAAAGCCCCAGCGCATGGCACGGTCGATATCGGCGGGGCTGTCGGCAATTTCCGGCAGGCGGCAGGCACTATAGCTGAACA
>CAZXWR010000207.1:0-7430 GCA_964644325.1 uncultured bacterium | reverse complement strand
TGGGGTCGAATATTTCCCGTAAGCAGTCAGGGCAGGTGGCTAAATCGGGCAGGATCCCCGTCGCGTTCCAGGCGGCTTTGGCCTGTGAGGGGCGAATCTCAAAGTTTAGGTGGCCCTGAAGCGGCAGAACCTGGCGCTGGATCTGCGTCAGGGTTGCCTGGAAAGGGCGATCGCCTTCTAGTCGTTCTAGGAACTGTTCTAGGGCACTGGCGGCACCTTCAACTTCGATTTCAACGCCGCGATCGCTATTGCGGATCCAGCCCCCCAGGTTTAACTCCGTCGCCAACCGATAGACAAAGGGCCGAAACCCAACCCCCTGCACCGTACCCTGTACCGTCAGGTGCAGTCGTTGGAGTGGGTTGAAGCGCGCCGGGTTGGAAATCATGATCTGGGTTGTCCCCGCTGAGGTATCCGGGTTTGATGGAGAAACGCCAGCCAGTCTGCCATGCCGCTGCCCGTGCGGGCCGAGACTTCAAACAACCGGGCCTGGGGGGCCATCCGCTGAATATTGGCGATCGCCGTTTCCCGGCTAAAATCTACCGCAGCGGCTAGATCGGTTTTTGTGAGGAGCACCACATCTGCTGATTGAAAGGCCGTTGGATACTTGAGGGGCTTGTCTTCGCCCTCGGTCACCGAAAGCAGCAGCACCCGCAGCGTCTCCCCTAGATCGTAGGCAGCGGGACAAACCAGGTTGCCCACATTTTCAATCACCAGTAAATCCAGGTTGCTGGCCTCAAAGTGGGTGAAGGCATGGGCCACGCCCGCCGCCTCTAAATGGCAGGCCGTGCCCGTGGTAATTTGCAGCGCCTGAGCCCCCGCAGCCCGCAAGCGTTGGGCATCATTGTCCGTGGCTAGGTCGCCCACGATCACCCCCACTTGGGCCGGGTTAGGCCAAGCTGCCGCCGTGGCCTCAATCAAGCTGGTTTTGCCTGAACCTGGCGCAGAAAGCAGGTTTAAGACCCGCAGGTTTAAGGATTGAAAGCGACCGCGGTTTTGCTGGGCAGCGCGATCGTTTTTCGAGAGCAGGCGCGCCTGGATGTTCAGGGTGCGACGGTGGTCAGAATCCTTAACGTGGCCTCCCTGAAACACCTGCGAGATCTCGGAACCACAGCCGCAGTTACACATCACGACACCTCCAAGGACGCTAGCTCTAGTTCTTTGCCCTGCAAGATGGCACAGTTCCAGGTCTGGCAATGGGGGCATTCATACCCGAGATCCAGGGGGGCAAATTCGACCTGACAGGTCGGGCAATAGCAGCGCGTGGGACAGGATTCAATTTCCAGTTGCGCGGAGGCCGCGATGGTATCTTGGGTCACAACCTCAAAGGCGAAACGCAGGGCCTCGGGTTCAACGCCTGAGATTGTCCCCACCCGCAAACGCAGGGTGTGAATACAGCGGGCCTGATCCCGCTGGGCATAGTCCAAGGCGATCGCCAGGGCATTTTCCATGAGACCCACTTCATGCATGGCAGGCACTCTCCTGAACCACATCCTGATGAACCACATTCTGAATCCGCTGAACCGCCCAATCAAGTCCGGCTTGGGCGATCGCCGACAGGGTTTCGCCATAGTCAAACTGCACCGCTGGGATCAGCAATTGCGCCGCCAGGGGTTGAGCACCGTAAAGGGTTTGGCTCAGGTGCAGCAGGATCGCAGGCGTCCACCCATGATCTGTGATAGGCGGCGCTGAGTTTGCCGTGAGGACGGTGAGACGCGCTTCTGAGCCGCCCACCCAAGCATCGACAAACCAGACCCGATCGACCGCCGCCAGTTCAGCGGCGAGTTCTGGGGTCAGTTGCTGCACACTCAGCGATCGCACCCCGACCATCGCTAGGGTCGCCACCTGAGCCGCGACCCTAGGCCCCACGCCATCATCCCCCCGCAGGGTATTGCCGTAGCCAATCACCAAATGCTTCATCGGCGCACCTCATCGAGCACCTGACCGTCAGGGGTAATGAGCTGGATATGCAGGGGCATTTGCCCCGCTGCATGGGTGGAGCAAGACAGGCAGGGATCGAAACAGCGGATGCCCGCCTCCACCCGATTGAGCAAGCCTTCTGGGATCTCCGGGCCGTGGATGTAGTGCTGGGCAATTTGCGCCACGGTCTTGTTCATGGCCAGATTGTTTTGCCCGGTGGCAATGATTAAGTTCACCTTCTGGATCAAACCATTCTCATCCACCTGGTAGTGATGAAAGAGGGTACCGCGCGGCGCTTCGCTGACGCCGATCGCATTCAGCTGATTCACGCCTCCCTGGGCACGACAGCGACCAGACAAAATATCCGGGTCATCGAGCAGAAGCTGCATCTGCTCTAGACAGGCCAGAATCTCAATCAGGCGGGCATAGTGGTACAGGAAGGAAGAAGTGGGCACCCCCCCAGCGCGATCGCGGAGTTCCTGGCGCTCCTGTTCAGCGGCCGCTGTGCTAATGCGATCACAGACATTCAGCCGCGCTAGGGGGCCAACCCGATAGATCCCGGCCGGATAGCCCAGGGACTGATAGTAAGGAAACTTGAGGTACGACCAGGACTCAACGGCTTCCCCCAAAAACTGGGGATAGTCATCTTCGCTGAGGCCATCGGCGACGGTGTTACCCTGGCTATCGGTGAAGCGGAGCGGGCCGTCGTAATGCTCCCATTCGCCATCTTTGCCCACCAGACCCATGTACAGGGTGGGAAACTGGCCAAAAATATCAATCTCAGCCTGGAATTGTTCATCCAGCATCCCCTTAAACAGATCGAGGGCAAGGCGGACGGTGGCAAAGGACTCGGGCAACCGCTCAAGGATCCACTGGCGACTCTCAGGGGAAAGGGGCGATCGCACCCCACCGGGAACCGTCCAGGCGGCATGGATTTTGCGGGCTCCCAGCTTTTCAATCACCGTTTGGCCAAATTGGCGGAGGCGAATCCCGGCTCGCGCTAAATCAGGGTTTGCTGCAATCAGGCCAAACACATTCCGTTTCGCGGGGTCGCTATCCCAGCCCAGCAAAAAATCTGGGCTACTCAAATGGAAAAAAGACAGGGCATGGGACTGGATAATTTGAGCTAAATTCATCATCCGCCGCAGTTTCTCTGCTGCTGGCGGAATTTTGACGGCCAGAATCTTATCTCCGGTCTTGGCAGAGGCCAGGAGATGGCTCACCGGACAAATACCGCAGATCCGGGCTGTAATGCCGGCCATTTCCGTAAAGGGTCGGCCCTCGCAAAATTTCTCAAAGCCTCGGTATTCCACCACATGGAATCGCGCGTCGGAAACTTCCCCCGCTTCATCTAAGAAAATGGAGATTTTGGCATGGCCCTCAATGCGAGTGACCGGGTCAATGACAATGGTTCGGGTCATGGTCGATCGTCCTAGCCAAACTGAATCATGTCTCGACCTGTCATGTCAGGCCATTCCCCGCGCAGCAGCGGTTCCAGCGTTGACCGAATCCGATCGGCAGAGGGTGGACACCCCGGCATATACAGGTCAACTGGAACCACTTGATGCACTGGCAAGACCTGATCCAGCAACTCGGGCACAATGCCAGGGGCATGGGGTAACTGGGGCGAATGCGCCGCCAGCTCCAAATAGCCGCGCTTCAAAACGGGTTCGGCACCGCCTAGCATATTGCGCATCCCCGGTACGTTGGCCGTTACAGCGCAGTCCCCAAAGGAAATCAGCGTTTTCGTGCGCTGACGCACCTGGTGCAATAGCGCTAGATTGTCGACGTTGGCTACCCCTCCTTCCACGAGGCAAACATCGACAGCCTCGGGATAAACCTTGATGTCTGACCCAACGGGGCTGTAAACCACATCCACCTGCTGGGCTAGGTCAATTAGCCATTCGTCCAGGTCTAAAAAAGACATGTGACAGCCGGAACAGCCCGCCAGCCAGACCGTCGCGAACCTTATCTTGTCCATTGTTGCTGCTCCCGAGCGGTGACTAAAAAGGCCAGCTGATCGCGATCGCCTGCTTTTTCACCGATGCCGCTCCCCTTGCGAAAAATGGCCCCCGTGGGGCAGGCATCCACACATTTGCCGCAGGCCGTGCAGGCCGCCACCTCCCCCCAGGGCTGATGCAGGCCCGAGACAATAAAGCAATGTTCGCCCCGCTGGGCCACATCCCAAACGTGCGCCCCTTCAATCTCGTCGCACACCCGCACACAGCGGGTACAGAGCACACAGCGATTGTGGTCAATGCCAAATTGGGGATGGGAAATATCCACCGACCGATCTGGAAACCGATAGGGAAACCGCGAATGATCCATCCCTAACCGCACCGCTAGGTCTTGCAGTTCGCAGTTGCCGTTGGCGACACAGACCGCACAGACATGATTGCCTTCCGCAAACAGCAGCTCTACATTCATCCGCCGAAACGCCTGGAGCTGAGGTGTGTTGGTCCTTACCTCCATCCCTTCAGCAACAGCGGTATGGCAGGCGGGCAGCAGCCTATGGCTACCCGTCACCTCCACCAAACACATCCGACAGGCCGCAGCGGGCGACACCCCCTCCAGATAGCACAGGGTAGGAATCGCAATTTGAGCCTCCTGGGCCGCTTGCAGAATCGTCGCACCCTGCTCCACCGCAACATCCCGACCATCAATCTTGAGGGTTCTAACGGACATGGTGCATGACTCCCTCCGGTAGGGTTGGCTGGAGACGCTCTAGGTACTCGTTCCGGAAGTACCGCAGCGTACTCAAGACTGGATTGGGGGCCGACTGGCCCAGCCCGCAGAGGCTCATGGCCTGCACCATCTGACAGAGCGCTTCAAGCTGTTCCAGGTCAGTGGCGGTGGCCTGATGCTGCACAATTTTGGTGAGCAGTTCGTGGAGCTGTACGGTTCCGGCCCGACAGGGCACGCATTTACCGCAGCTTTCTCCCCGACAGAACTCCATATAAAACTGGGCAATTTCCACCATGCTGGTGGTTTCATCCATGACAATCATGCCGCCGGACCCCATGATTGTCCCCAAGTCCTGGAGCGATTCATAGTCCACGGGGGTGTCCAAAAACTCAGCTGGGATACAGCCCCCCGACGGCCCTCCGGTCTGGACAGCCTTCACCTGCCCATCCACCACACCCCCGCCCATCTCGGCCACGATTTGGCGTAGGGTCGTGCCCATGGGCACCTCCACGAGGCCCGTATTCCGCACCTGTCCCGTCAACGCAAAGACCTTGGTGCCAGCACTTCCGGCGGTACCAATGCTGCGATACCAGGCTGCGCCGTTGCGAATAATCGGGGTCACGTTGGCGAAGGTTTCAACGTTGTTGATCAGGGTCGGACTGCCCCAAAGTCCTGACTCTGCCGGGTAGGGCGGACGCGGACGGGGATTCCCGCGCCCCCCTTCAATGGAATGGATCAACGCCGTCTCTTCTCCACAGACAAAGGCCCCAGCCCCAATGCGAATATCAATCTTAAAATCAAACCCCGATTCAAATATTTGGCTACCGAGGAGCCCGTACTTTTTCGCCTGCTGAATGGCTTTGTGGAGCCGCTGGATAGCCAGGGGGTATTCAGCCCGCACATAGATAAACCCGTGGTTGGCCCCAATGCCATAGCCTGCGATCGCCATGCCCTCTAGCACCCGATGGGGGTCACTCTCCAGGACACTGCGATCCATGAAAGCACCGGGGTCGCCTTCATCGGCATTACAAACGACATACTTCTGGCCCGTCGGCATTTTCGCCACCGTAGCCCACTTTAAGCCCGTGGGATAGCCGCCGCCACCGCGCCCCCGCAGGCCACTTTGGGTCATTTCGGTGACCACTTCAGCGGGGGTCAGCTCATACAGGGCGTGGTAGAGCGGTTCATAGCCCCCTGCGGCAATATAATCTTCGATGCGTTCTGGATTAATCTGGCCGCTGTTCTCCAGGACGATAGGCAACTGGGCCGCAAAAAACGGCTGGTGCGGATCGCAAACGGGGGCTGTGGCAGATTCCCCTTGCAGGGCCTGCAAAATTGCCGGGGCCGTCTCGGGTTTCACCGCCTGAAAGAGCTGACCGTTGGGATCGGTGGCCACCATCGGGCCGTGGCCGCAAAAGCGCAGACAGCCAACGCTACACAATTCCACAGAATCGCTGAGTCCGGCGGTGGCGATCGCCTTCGTGAGAGACTGCATCACCGCCTCTGCCCCCGAGGACTGACAGCCCGCCGCTCGACAACAGCGGATGCGGAGCGGTGGACGGCGATCGCGTGCCTGTTCGGCAATCTGATACAGTTCGGCAATATCCATCTCGTCACTCTATCCCCGAGTGGGTTGTAGCCTGGTGCCAGGTCTTCAGGCGAGCTAGCGCAGCCTCTGGGGTTTGCTGACCTGCGATCGCCCCATCAAATACAAGGGCTGGGGCAATCCCGCAGGCCCCTAAACAACGAGCCGAGAGCAGCGAAATTTCGCCATCTGGGGTTGTTTCACCCACTTTGACTCGCAACACCTGTTCTAGCTGGGCCAGAATTTGGCTACTCCCTTTGACATAGCAGGCCGTCCCCAGGCATACCACACAGCGATGAACACCGTTGGGTTCCAGGGTGAACAAATGATAAAACGATGCCACCCCATACACACGACTCAGGGGCAGCTTAAGCTGTCGGGCAATGTAGCGCAGTACCTCAACGTCTAGGTACCCAAAAGATTCTTGGGCTTTGTGCAGCACTTCAATGAGAGCGTCAGGCTGGTAATTGTTGCGCTTGAGGGCAATGTCGAGGGCTTTAAAGCGGCGTTCGCAGCTTGTAGGGGACTCATTGACAGCGGTCGGCACCGTAGAATCTTGCATGTTCAAAGCAGTCATTTCACGGGTTTCCTGCGATGAGACTGGCCAGGAATCTAGGCTCAATAATCCATTCAGGATCCGGTAATAAACGATAGAACGTTCAGGACAATCGCGAGCCTATACGACGCCTGTCAAGCATAGACAGCCCAGCCTGCATGGCCTGCATGGATTGTTGTAGCCTGCCTATAGCCTGAGCTTTTCAGGCATATTCTCTCTGACCTCTTTGCTCCTTTATCTTATGTCCGAGGTCTTCAAAAGCCTACTGGTTCATTACATAATTTGATAGTTAGACCCCCACGTCTTGTTATTTAAGTTTATGTGTAATTGTATTTGCTTTGGTGGGCAAGCTAAGTTTAGTCCGAGTTTGGAGAAATCACAAAGCAAGGCTTTGTGATTGCATGATTCATTACTAAACCGATTTTATATTCTCTGTAACGAGTCACAAAAATATTCATGGCATCTAGAAGATCTCACCCGCCTCAACTCCGAAAGTTTCACAAGTTACCGATGACCCCTCTATTCAGGGGGCTAGAAGTTGTCACGATGGGAGGGCAAGAGCTACAAAGCAGGCGATATGAATCTTTGCCACCTTTAATGAGAATCTCACATCGTGCGTTAGAGGCTATATATCCGGGTGCATCCCAACTTTGCGCTAAGTATTTATACTTAGTTGGCGCTTGGCGA
>CAZXWR010000206.1:0-7448 GCA_964644325.1 uncultured bacterium | reverse complement strand
TCTTTTCGCAACCCCTGGGGCCTGTTTTTACCAGCGGTAATTGAGAAATTGCCAATTAATCAACTTGTGACGGTCGGTAAAGAAAGCATGTAATCGCGGAAATCGTCCGCGTTCATGGCTCCGCGCAGTGGGTCGGCAATGCTCCAGAGGGTTGTACCCAGTTGTTTGTGGTTTTGTTCAGCCATGGTGGGCGATAGGGGTTGGGTAGGCTTATTTGAGGTTCACAGCAATCGTTTTCATACCTAAACTGCTGAAATCCGATGTGTTATTGGTGACAACGGTTAATCCGTTAACCAAGGCCGTTGCCGCGATGATGGCATCGGGTGTCTTGGTCTTAAACTGCTGTCTTAACCGGATGGCCTGTTCAGCGATCGCATCTTTTAGGTCGAATACTGTGGCATGGCTGATGAACTCTCTGGCTTGGGTATACAGTCCAGGATCGGCTGCAAATTCTCCCCAGCCCAAAAACTCGATTTTGGTGATCACAGAAATCTTGAAGCTATCGGCGAGTATGGTATTGAGCGATTCGTCCGCCGTCAACCCGTTGAAATAGTAGATGACGATATCGGTGTCAATTAAGTAAGCCATTAAAGCCACCCTTCACGGGTACTTGTCAAATAGTCATCAATGACTTGTCTGGGCTGCTGGGCAGCTCCGAAAAACAGGTGCGGATTAAAAGGGGTGGCAGGCTGTTGCGTTGCCTCGACTTCAATCCCGTCTTCCTGGGCTATTTGTGCTAGCACCAGCTGTACAAGCCGGAACTTATCAGCGTGAGATAGGGCTGCGATTGAGGGTAATAATTCTGTGATTGATGGGGTCATTGTGATTGATCTTTAGAGGTTAGCTTACCGCCTGTGGGGTCTCGACGCTCAAGAGGAGGCAGTAGTGAATCCAACTCAATTCGTGATGCGGGATATTGAGCCAAGTGGGGGCGGTTCGAGGTTGCTCATGATAGTTCTGTTGCCTCGGATACTTCAGGGATGGAGTCTGGCAGGTCGAAGAAGGTGGCGGTTTTTTCTGGGATGCTGTGGAGCATATTGAAGTGATAGGTGTAGAGCCTGCCGGACTTGGCTGTCTGTTGCAGTTCGTGCAGCAGGGCGACGTAGTGGGAAAAGGGGTGTCGGCCATGGCTAACTGGGCAATAGCGAGGAAGCAGCACCAGATGCAAATAGTTACTTCGCCGCGTGAGACTTTGATCGGGTCAATGGTTTCGGCCTCTGAGTCAGCTGGCGTTTTGCCCTGAACCTCGCGGGAGAAGCTGATGTTTTTACTTGTAAAAGACACTTGACGGCAGTAACTACTGGAATGAGGTGACCGCATAACAAAAATTTAACTGAATCCTGATCATGCAGTCCCTGTAGGGGTCTGATATATTGAAGCACTACGGCCTTATCCGCGTCATGTTCTATGTCGACCCCTCGCCTTCATCCCGATACGATTGAGCAGGTGCGTCAGGCAGCTGACATTGTGGATGTGGTCGCCGAACATGTGGTGCTGCGCAAGCAGGGGCGCAGTTTTGTGGGCTGTTGCCCGTTCCATGATGACAAATCCCCGAGTTTTAGTGTCAGTCCAGATAAACAGTTTTACTACTGCTTTGGCTGCGGCGCCGGGGGCAATGTCTTTAAGTTCCTCATGGAACTGCGCAAGCAGTCCTTTGCCGAAGTTGTCCTAGACTTAGCCCAGCGCTGCCAGGTTCCAGTTCAGACCCTGGCCCAGGAGGAACGGCAGGCGCTGCAGCGTCAGCTTTCGCTGCGGGAGCAGCTCTACGAAGTGCTGGCGATCGCCAATCGGTTCTACGAGCATTCCCTACAGCAGGCCGTGGGCCATCATGCCCTGGCCTACGTGCGCCAGCAACGCGGCCTGAGCGATAGCGTGATTCAGCAGTTCCAGCTGGGCTATGCGCCAGGCGGCTGGCAAACCCTCTACGACCACCTGGTCACGGAGAAAGGGTTTGCCGTTGATCTGGTGGCCCAGGCAGGGCTGATTGTGCCACGGCAGCAAAACGATGGGTATTACGACCGCTTCCGCGATCGCCTCATGATCCCGATCCATGATGTACAGGGCCGCATCGTCGGATTTGGCAGTCGCACCCTCACCAACGAGGAACCCAAGTACCTCAACTCTCCCGAAACCGAGGTCTTCAACAAGGGGCAGCTCCTCTTTGGCCTAGACAAAGCCCGCAAAGCCATCGTCAAAGCAGATCGGGCTGTTGTGGTGGAAGGCTACTTTGACGTGATTGCCCTCCATGCCGCAGGGATCAGCAATACGGTGGCCTCCATGGGCACCGCTCTGACCTCGGCCCAGGTGCGACAGCTGCTGCGCTACAGCGAGTCTAACCAGATTGTTCTTAACTTTGATGCTGATAAGGCCGGACAAAAGGCCGCTGAACGGGCGATCGCCGAGGTGGAGGAGCTAGCCCTGCGGGGCGAAGTGCAGCTGCGGGTGCTGAACCTACCCAACGGCAAAGATGCCGATGAGTTTCTCCAGGAGAAATCTGCGGCCGCTTACCAGGAGCTGCTAGAAACCGCACCCCTGTGGCTGGACTGGCAGATCCAGACTGCCCTCACCGGGAAAGATTTACAGCAGCCCGATCAGTTTCAGGTGGCCACCCAGACCATTGTGCAGCTCTTGGGCAAGCTGCCCAACGCCACCCTTCGCACCCACTACATTCATCGCTGTGCCGAATGGCTCAGCCCAGGAGATGCCCGCCAAACCCTTCAGCTTGAGGACGCCCTGCGGCAGCAGGTGCGGGGCCAGCGCTGGCACGGGCGATCGCAACGCTGGCAGCGCCCTGCCGACTACACCCTGCGGGAAGCTGCCGAAGGTCAGCTCCTGCGTATCTATCTGCACTGCCCCTACAGCCGCCGCGACGTCCGCGAAGCCCTTAAAGAGCGCGACCTAGAATTCACCTTTTCGCACCATCGCTTTCTCTGGCGGCAGGTGCTGGCCATTGAAGAGCAGGCCATTGAAGAACAGGCCCTACCCTCCCAAGCCGAGGGCCAGTCCCACCCAGAACTCCAGATAGACCCAGCGGAAGTTGAGCTATTGCCTGCCCTGCAAGCTCTCTGCACCGATCACGGTACCGAAATGCAGCAGGTCTATCACCTGCTGGAACTGAGCGAAACCACCGAGCTAGAAATTTTGCGTCCCACGCTGTCCATTCGCACCGCCGTCGCTACCCTAGAGCGCATTCTCTGCGAAAAACGCTGCCGTCACCTGCTCGATCTCTTGCAGGCCGCCCTGGAAGAGTCCAGCCGTGCCCATGACGATCGCCCGATGCTCGATAGCTACCTCGCTCAAATGCTAGATGAAGCCTCCGATGAAGTCGATCTTTTGCGCTCAGAGGAAGTTTTCTGCTTTAAAGAACTAGAAGAACTCAAGCGTCTCTACTACCAGGAAAAACGCTACCTCCAGCAAATTGACCAGCAGCGCTGTGTGAACACCAGTGAACTCAACCAGGCCGTGAGCGGCCCAGGTTTTGCGCTGAATTAAGGAAGCGGGCGATCGCAGCCGAAGTTCGGCAGAATAGTAACAGCGCCATCCTTTGCCCCTTTGGCAGGGTTCATGGCGCTGTTGTCCCGGCACTGGAGCTGAACATGATGGCCACCAAAAAGCAGTTTGCGAGTTTTGAAGACCTGATTGCCTCATCAGAGAAACCCATCCTGGTGGATTTCTACGCGACCTGGTGTGGCCCCTGCCGCATGATCGCACCGATTTTGGAACAGGTGCAGGCCAGCTTAAAAAACAAGCTGCAGGTCGTCAAAATTGACACCGATCGCTACCCGAATATTGCCAGCCACTACCAGATTCATGCGTTGCCCACCCTGGTACTGTTCAAGCAAGGTCAGCCTGTGCAGCGCTTTGAAGGCGTGGTGCCCCCAGAGCAGCTCATCGACCAGCTCACGCCCCTTGTCTAAAGGTCTGCCGCCCTACCCGTTCTCCAAACCCCATCTTCCAAGCTGCCGTATTCCAGAGGTCTGATGGATGACTCAGATCCGCACTACCCAGGAGCTATCTCAGATACTGGCCCAAGAGCGCGAAGCCTGCCTCCGGGGCGATCGCCTAAATTTGACGACGGTCACCTACTTTAACCCCGTCGTGGATCCGTTTTTGAACGTGGAAGGCATTCAAAAATTCCGAGCGTTTTGTGATTTCCGGGAAGCGGTGCATCAATATCAGCGCGATCACAAGATCTCCGGGCTGCTGTGGCGCACATTTACCGTCAAGGGTCAGTCCCTTGACTACCCAGAACTGGATGAAAATCTAGTGGCGCTGCCCGCTGACCTGCTCACCTTGGCTGCCCATAAAGGCAGGGTCATTGACTTTTGGTGGCAGGTGACCCAGGGCATGGACTGGTACCTGCAAATGGATAAGCACACGCCCCACCAGCCGATTTTAGCGCCGGAGGTTCAGAGTCGGGCCGAGCGAGCCGCATGGGCCTCCCTCCACAAACTTGACTATGCCCAGGCCCTGGAAATCACGTTACAGCTGGGCTGGGGCAACCCCAAGGAGGCTCTCTACCAAAAATACTGGCCCCTCTCTGGCTGCTATTTTATCCACGCGGTGGGGTCGGGGCAGTTTCCGCAGAGCGCTTACTACTAGTGTCTGAAGCATCTGGGACGGCAGCATCTGGGACTGCTACTTCAGAGGATGCCGCCGCCGCGCGATCGCCCAAAATCAAGCGCTCAACTTCAAGGTCGGCCAGCCGATCGACCGTCCAGTTTGTCAGGCGTTGGAGCATGTGGTAAGGGTAAGTGTGGGCCACCCCAATCACGGTGATGTTGGCCTGTCGTGCCGCTTCAATTCCCGCAAAGGTATCTTCCAAGGCCGCAAAATCTGGCGGCTGGAGCTGGCAATCAGGATATAGATTCTGGAACTGGGCGATCGCCTGCAAGTATCCGGTGGGGTCAGGCTTGCTGGTTTGGATATCGTCCCCAGCCACAATGACTTCAAAGGCATCACTCAAGCCAATTTGCGCGAGGACATACTCAATTTCAGAGCGCTGAGCGCCACTGACAATGCCCAGCTTCAGGGCCTGGGCCTGAAAGGCTGCGACCAATGCCGCAACGCCGGGGAAGATGGGCAGTTCACTCAAGGCCTGAAGGCGCTCGGTATAGGCCCGGTGCTTCTGCGCGAGGAGGCGCTCTAGCATTTCCGGGGTCATCAGCCGCCCCCGCAACTTAAACAGATCTCGGAAACAAGCGCGATCGCTGCGGCCCAGACCATACTGCTGAAACTCCGCTGGCGTACAGCGCAGGTTCTCTGACAGCATGACCTCATAGACGAGCTGTTCATGAATCCATTCATCGTCCAGAATGACCCCGTTAAAGTCAAACAAGACCACCTTCAGCGCCATAAACCGTCAATCCAACTGAAAAAATTAAGAGCCCGCTGTCCAGTGTACCCCTCAACCCCTGCCGTGGGGGTGAGCACAGCCTGATCCCAAGACCAGCTTGACGCGCTCTACCGGAAATTTTAGGGTGCCTGTCCACAGCCAGCCGTGAACTCAGCTGACCGGATAAACTGCTGGATTTGCCGACTCACTGGGTCAGCTTTCTCTAGGTGGGGCACATGGCCACACTCGTCAATCCAGCACAGGCGGCTATGCGCGATTGCCTGCTGCATGGGCTGAGCATCTTGGGTTCCCAGGATCTGGTCATTGCGGCCCCAGAGAATTAGCGTGGGAACTTGAACTTGGGCGAACTGCTGGCGAAAACTGCCGTAGCCGCCACTCCGGGTAAACGCAATCAGAGCATTGGCCCAGTTGGGACAATCCAGGTGCAGCGCCGCACAACATTGAGCATCCACGGAAGCCCAGCGCGGATCAAAATACGCTCGTTCGCTGATCCTTTGTCGCACCTGCGGTCGCCGCAGAAAGCCCTCCGTGACCAGCTTGCCAAACTGAGGTGGCAAAAACCGCCCCAGCCAGGGGCCATTCCGGTAGCCGGCACTATCAATCAGCACCAGCTGTTTCACCATTTCAGGATGACTGAGGGTTAGATCGAGCGCCGCAGCCCCCCCCATAGAGGCCCCCACTAACACCACAGGTTCCTGAATCATCTGTTGCCAGAACCCGTACAGATGCCCGCGAATGATGTCCGGGGAAATGGCGATCGCATCGGGTCGCTCCGTAAAACCAAATCCCAACAAATCTACAGCCCAGGTCTGGAACTGGGCTGACAGCAGCGGCAGCAAACGCCGAAACTCCAGCACCGAACTATCAAAGCCATGGAGCAACAGCAGCGGCGGCTGTTCGGTACCTTGCCTAACATAGGTCGTGGCGATCGCCCGCGCGATTGGATCCACCCACACCGAAACCTGCTGTATCTGCGCCACCATCGCGATAGAGGTGGGTTCCGTCAAGCCATGGGTTGAGATTGGCAGCATTCCCGAGGTTGATGTCCGACTAAAACAGGCAACCGCACAAGGCGATATATCACAGCTTAACCCCTGCCAGAACAGCAGCAGCTTGGAGGAGATAGGGGCAGGCAACCCTTAATCGCGCTGCATTGATCCTCGCCCGGTCGGCGTTGGCGGCTGACTCATCGTATAAATTTCCGTCTCAGCTGCCACCATTTGCCGAATATGGAGGGGCACCTGCAAAAGACCCAGCAGCGTCCGACCATCCATCATTTTGAAGCCCCCCGTCGTTTTCTCAGCCAGCAGACGATCGGTCTCAGCAGGATCGGGAAAGACCGGAAATTCACGGTTTGACGCCAGGATAAACGAGAGGGGCAACCCGTAGCTGGTGGCATAACACAAGGCCGACTGAGCAAAGGGAAACACAGACCGCACCGTATTGGCCAATCGACCATGAACATAAAGCTCCGGTAGAATCAGCGGCCCTGCCTGCACCACCAAAATACCGCGAGGCGACAAAATCTGACTGACCTGCTGGTAGTGTTCCTGGGTAAACAGGGGAAACGCTGGCCCAGACTCAATCGGATCCGTTAGATCCGACAATATTGCATCCCATTTTTCAGCGGTCGAGGCAATAAAGTGCTGGGCATCATCAATGATCAGCTCCACCCGAGGGTCATCAAACGCCCCCTGGTGCATCTCAGGCAGCAGCTCCTTGCAGGCCTCCACCACCTCACCGTCAATATCCACCATGACAATGCGCTCCACACCGGGCCAGCGCAGCACCTCACGAATCGTTGCCCCTTCAGCACCCCCTAAGATCAAAACTTTTTTAGGGTCACCATGCAAAACCAGCGGCGGATGAACCAGCCCCTCGTGGTACAGAAATTCATCGCGCTGTGCCGATTGCCACTTTCCATCCAGCATCAGAGCCTTTCCAAAAGACCCTGACTCGACAATATACATTTCCTGAAACGCCGTTTTACGATATGCCAGCACCTTCTGCGCGCCGTGCATATAAACATCCCAGGGCGAAATAACCTCGCTCAGCCACATATCAGCATTTAAATTTGCCCCTGCCATCCCGC